>DASWTQ010000621.1:0-7409 GCA_036402055.1 Herpetosiphonaceae bacterium | reverse complement strand
CGCCACCGGACGACCGTCGCGCAGATCGGTGTAGAAACGCTCCATAACAAAGCGCGTCACCAGGTCGGCGGCCTCCCAGAGCGTGCAAACCACTGTCGGCGCTCCCGCATACAGAAACGCTCGCTGCAATCCACGCAACTCATCGCCGGAGACCACCTGGCTCAGACCGCTGGTACAGGCGCTCAGGGCTACCAGATCAACGCCCAGATCCAGCTCACCGATGATCGTGCGGGCGCTCAGCGCATCGCCCGCGCCGAGCCGCAGCTCGGAGTCCAGCGGATCGCCGGGCTTGAACACAGCATGACAGGCAACATGCAGCCAGCGCATCTCGCGGCCCTGCTCCAGCAGCAAGCGACTCTTGGGCGCTGAGCCGGTCCAGGCCTCGCCGTCGAGCAGTTGCGCCACAGAGCGCGCCTCGGCCTCCGCGTGCAGCAGCGCCGCGTCGCCTTGATCGTTGTAGCCCAGCGCGACGACACGCTTCGCGCGGCTGGGATGACGGCCGAGACAGTTGCGCAGCAGAATCGTCGCGCTGGGCGCGCGGGCCAGCATGAGATTGTCGATCAGCCAGCTGCCGTTGGTGGAGCGCAGCGCCTGGAAGGGCACATAGTGCAGCGGGCCATGCGGGATCAGATAGAGCAGCGTGCGACCGGCCAGCAGCTGGCTGATCGGCGCGATCAGCCGCTCGTAGAGCTGCGGCAGCATCCGGCCATGCAAGAGCCGACGGCCAGGGCCGGGATCGTTGGGCAGCGGACGCAGCGTATTCGGATCGAGCGCGGCCTGATACACCTCGACCTGCTCCCGGGCAATAGCAAAGATCAGCACATGCGGCGGCAGCAAGAGCTGCTCGCGCAGACGTGTGTTCGATAGCGGCAGCTTGTTGAGCAAATGCTCGCCGCGCGGCACAACGCCGGTAGTGAAATACTCGACCAGCAGCGCGTCTGCGGGCAGCCGAGATTGAATCTCGGGCATCGTCGCGACGGCCTGCGCAACCGCGTCGTACAGATCCGGCGACTTGCGGGTCAGCGTGTCGAGGAAGGCACGCGAGCGGGCGCGCTCTACATACTCGAAGGCTTCGACGGGACGCTCACAGGCCAGGCAGAGCAGCACCATCGCCTCATACACCTGCTGCGTGGTGCCGAGCAGCCCGATCTTGATCATCTCGTCTTCGGTCGCGCCGCGCAGATTCTCGATCAGATCGATCGCGTCGCGATAGGACTGGAGCGCGTCATCCCGCTGGCCCTGATGCTGAAACACATTGCCGCGCCGGTACAGGGTGAGCGCCAGGAGATGTTGATTATTGAGCTGCTGCGCCAGGCGCGCCGCGTGATCGTAACAGTCCAGCGCCGCCTGCCAGCGCGACTGAGTTTGATACAGCAGCCCGAGGTACAGCCAGTTGTCGAGCGCAGCTTTGGGATGGCCATGCTCTGCCGACTGCGCGATCGCCAGACCTTGCCGGTAGGCGACCTCGCTGGCGACCTCGTCGCCCAGCAGATGCGAGAGGCTGCCACGGCACCAGTAGAGATTGGCCAGCGGCGCGTCTATGCTCAACGATCGGTAGCGCTCGATCGCCAGATCAAAATGACGCTCGGCAACATCCCAGCGGCCAAGCTGCATTGCGGCCAGGCCCACATGCCAGAGCGCGCGCGCCTCGCGGTAGCTATCGTCCATCTCCTGAAAGATCTGGAGGCTGCGCATAAACAGATCGAGCGCCTGGTCGTAGTAGCCGGTTTCATGGTAGATCAGGCCCATGTTGAGCAGGCCGCCGCCCTCATACACACGATCGCCGATCGCATGGGCAAGCTCGTAAAATTGCTGGCAGTACGACAGCGCACGCGCATAGTGCGTCTGCACCCAGTGCACGATCCCGAGCGCATGCAAGACCCGCACGCGCACATCGGCGTCCAGATCCGGGCGCGACAGGAGATCCAAGAGCAGAGCCTCGCCGCGAGCATAGTCCAGGGTACGCACCGCGACAAAGCCCTCGTACAGCCCAAGCAGATGGTGATGACGTGTCTGCTGCGGATCTGCCGCGCGGGCAGCCGCAACCAGATCGGCAATCGTGTGCCACTCACGATTTTCGGTCAGCAGATCGCGCAGCTCGCCGAGATGGACAAAACAGCGCTGCTCGTCGGCCGGATCAGCGTGCCGCATCCGCTGCAAAAAATACCTGAAGGCACGGGTATGCAGCGCGATCTCATCCTGGGGACGTTCGGTGCGCAGACGGCTGTGGATCGCGCGCTGCACATTCTTCTGCAAGAAATACTGGTCCTTACTACCTTTATGAGGTATGACCAGATCGCTTGCCAGCAGTAAATCGACAGCTTGCTCCGTGGTATCGCTTAATGCCAGCAGCAGATCGCGATCGAACGACTGCAAGATAGTGCATAGCGCCAGAAGCGCCAGATCGGGGGAAGACTGCGCTTCGGTCACAGCAAGATCCTTTCCGGTAGATTCTGTCAGGATAGGAGCGAACAGCGGTTGCGCTAGCCACGGATCTCTCGTCGCCTCGTCGCAACGAAGGAGGTAGTGCTATGACTAGAAAGTTTACGGTGCATGTCAAATCATTGTTCTCTGAACACGGCTACCAGTCACGTGGTGCCGGTTACGACGATCCCGGATCGCCGACGGGGGACCCTGCCGAGCCTGAGGAGTTCACGTCAGATGATCCCGAGGTTAACCTGTCGGGCGAGATTAAGCCGAACCGAAATGAGGAACAGAAAAAGCGCATTGATGCCATTCTTAACAACCCGAAGTATCCTGCTCCGAACCTGGGGAACGGCGACCTGATCTTCGATCCATCGCCTGAGTGGGCGTATGCCATTCTTAAAGTCTCTGGACCAGAGCAGGTCGGCACAAGTCGTGGATCGAGTCCGTTAGGCAACCGTCCATCGCAGCCCAAAAAAAAGAAATCAGCGGTAGTCGCCGCCCGCACTACCGAGACCGAAGAGCGAGAGGCAGAATTAGTGCTCTTCAACGTTTTGGTAGCGCTTGAGTGGGAGCCCTGCAATGATTACATGCGCACGCTGGAGTGGGCCTTTCGCCGCGCCTCGGATTACCTCTACGATGTCACCGACGGCAAAATGGCCTTTGGGCAGGTGATCTTTGGCGGGCGGGAGTGGATGGATTGTGCAGACATTCAGATCATGGCCTCGAATCGCTTCCAACCGCGCAGCTGGGTCAACGGCCTGCATATGCACGAGAAATATCTGCCGATCCGTCTTGGGCGCGGCTACTGGTTCCATAGCAGCCGGGTCACCATTCCCTGGGACGAGCCGGAGGCGTACCGCGTGCTGGTGCACGAGTGGGCGCACTACGCGCTGAACCAGAAAGATGCCTATCTGCAACTGATCGATCTGCTGCCGGCCTCGGAGATCAGCAATATCCGCCTGGGAAGCCTGGCAGACCATATCTTGATCCCGAGCACAGATCAATCTCCGCCGGTTTACAAGGCCGTGGTCCAGCGCGTTCGCGAGTCCAGCGACTCGATCATGGCTACCACGCTCGGCACCAGCGAGCTAGTGCCACATGCCGGCGGCTGCCTGCGGATGCGCAAAGATAGCGAGTGGGACAAGATTCGCAAGATACCGGCATTCAAGGAGCTTGAACAGAACCCACCGCTTGAAGGGCCGGGACGGCTGCCGCTGCCGCTGCCGCAGTTCGTCCAGTTCTCTGGTACGACAAATGTCGAGTCGCCGCTGTTTCCCGGCTTAAACCCGACCCCGACGCACGGGGATCGGCGAGCTAGAACGATTTCGCCGCTGCCCGAGAAAGATAAGCAGCTTCAAGGTATTCCACCCATTCCCCCAGAGCTGCTGCCCGGCAATACGCCAGCGCACCAATGCTGGCTCTACGTTATCAAAAATCTCGATGGAGAACAGCCGCGCCTGATCGCTCAGGGCACACTCGATGCGCACGCGGCGGATGATGGGTTCAAGCTGCTGGGAGCCTTAGCCGGTGACACGGTGGTTGTGGTCGCGAAGAACATGCTTGACACAGCGTATGGCTATGGCCAAGATCGCGTGCTGCTCCATACGATCAGCCCAGGCTACCAGACGCCGAATAACGCCTGGAAAGATGTCACACCAGAGATCATTCCGCTGCTCAACGTGCAGCCCTGCAACCTGGGAGCAAATACGCAGGACCAGCGCCTGGCCCAAATACGCATCCAGATCGCAGGTGATGACGAGCAACGGCCCGATACCGTCTGGGTATTCCCGCTGGGTCAAGAATATCCTTCGAAGCTGACCTCGCTCGCTACACCGTTGTCTGTGCCAACTCTGGACGGCCACGTTCTGACTGTGTGGGAGGTAAAAGGTGGTAGAAAGCTGATGATCACCAGCTTCTCGCAGGGTGGCTGTCCGCCCAGCGGTGGAGCGTTCGCGCCGGTCCCAATCACTGCCGGCTCGTCGGATGGCCGGGTGATGCTTTTCTTCCACGATCCCGATAACCAGCCCAACGGCGATGTGTCAAAGGAAGTAGCAGACAGACGAGAAGCATATAGCCGGATCAAGGTCGTCACCACTATCAACAACGGCGTAGCCGGTGAGCCGCCGGCGATGGGGGCGCGACCTGCGAGCTATGCCTTCAGTCTCGCCAGCAATAGCCCACTGCCGGCCGAGTGCTTTCCGACGCTCGCGATCCACCATGACGCGCTCAGCGAGATCGATGCGCTCACCGGTCATCTCGTGATTGGTCGTCTGGATCTGGAGCGTGGCAGCTGGAAGCTGGAGCCAACGTATAACCAGGCGGGAGCGAATGTCGCTGTTACGCCGCTGTCTCCGGCTACCACGCCGGATCTGGTTATGGCAACGCCGGAGGGCGGAGCGAAGCCTGGAACCGTGCCGCCGCACTACTACCAGCTCTTCTGGATACCACGCGACTAATTGGATTGCCAGCTACAGATGAGGTTTTTGTAAGCTGAGTACGAGATTAAGCAGCAAGATCTTGAGCCGCTGCGGCCCTTCTAGAGCATACAGCTCACGAGGAGGGCAGCAATGGCTACCAACCACAGCCAGCGCGGCATGAGACAAGCGCGGAGGGCCGGCCGGGAACAGCAAACGCACACCAGCGGAGCCACAGTGATCGCCGATCAGATCGATACGGTCGATGTGGATGCCGGAGCCACGAATCCGGGTGTTCCGCTCTACATCACGATCATTGTGATCGGCGCGTTTGCAATTGTACTTGTAGGTTCGTTCGTAACGCTCGCCATCAGCATGTTCGTCACACCTAGCGATTCCGCCAACGTGCAAATCATTCTGACCATGTTTACGACGGTTGTCGGATTTCTGGGTGGACTGTTCACACCTGTTCCACGCAACAGAAACCGGAAAATCTGAAACAGTCTGCGGAGCGATACCCGCTGCGCAGACCTGGCGACGGTAGGGGGCACGCTATGCCAAAGATCGCATTGAGCGCCGGTCATCATAGCCTGACCGGCGGCAACAAAACCGAGATCGAGCTGGTCGGGCCGATCACCAAGGCGCTGGCAAAGCATTGCCGTGAGCAGGGCTTTGATGTGCGGGTGATCACGCCCGACGAAGGCCTGGGCATGTTCCGGGGCGGCCTGCGACAGGTTGCGCAAACGGTTGTGGACTGGTTCCACGATGGCTGGACCGCCGATGTTTTTCTGGAAGTCCATGCCGAAGACAACGGCAGAGGCGATGCCGGTCGCGGCTGCTTCACGATCTTTCCCGACGTGGGCTCCGACAGCGACGGAGTCGTCCGCGATACGCTCGGGCCGCAGATCGCGCGCGCCATCAGCGACGCCACGGATATTCCTGTGCGCGGCACCGGCGTGCTCTCGGAGCGCAAGACGCACGTTTTTCAGGATCTGCACGCGCGGCTCGGCATCTTCGAGGTAACATCCAAGCTGCGAGTACACTGCCGCCGCATGATCGTCGAGGTTGGCGCGTACAGCTCGCCGAAAGATCTCAAGATCATGCGCCAGGAAAGCTTCGCCGACAAGACGGCCGGCGCGATCGCCGGTGTGCTGGCCGAGTTTTTTGCAAAGCCCGAGCCACAGCTCAAGTGGTACCGGGTGCTGGTTGAGATCGCCCGAACGCGCGAAGGGCCCGGCACGCAATTTCGCGATGCGCTTCAGGGCGAGGCACGACTCCGCCGCGACGATGTGTTCGCCGGCGATGAGGTTGTGCAGGGCGAGAAGATCGGCGGCACTTCGAGCTGGGTCCATCGCGCCGACCAGATCGGCTTTGTCAGCATGGCGCTGCTCGAAGAAGACAGCTAGTCGATCCTACCCGAGCAGGGACGGCGCACTCCCCGTCCCTGCTCCACTTCACCGCTAAAAGCCGATCACAGCCCTGGCGTGGCGCAGCGCGTCGATGTGCTCCTGGGGCGAGGCCAGCCCGGCGTCCATGGTGTTGATGCTGAGATGCGTCGCGCCCAGGTCGCGCCAGCCCTCGACGTACTCCCGCCAGCCGCTTTCGGGCACACGCCCAATGCTTAGCCGCGCCTCGACGCCGATCGTGCCGGGATCGCGGCCCGCAGCCTCGGCGTAGGCGCGCAACCGCCGGATCGCCTCGCGCGCGGTGTTGTCGGGCGGCATCTGTGGAAACCAGCCGTCGCCGATGCGCGCCGTACGCTCCAGCACTTTGTCGGCGCCGCCACCGATCCAGATCGGGATCGGGCGCTGAACCGGCAGCGGCTTGATACCCGCCGCTTCGATCTGATGCCAGCGCCCTTTGAAAGTGACCACCGGCTCGGTCCAGAGCTGGCGCAGCACCTGGATCTGCTCCTCGCTGCGGGCGCCGCGATTACCAAACTCCTCGTTCAATCCCTCGTACTCCACGGGATTCCAGCCCACGCCGATGCCAAGGCGCAGACGCCCGCCGCTCAGCACGTCGACCTCGGCGGCCTGCTTGGCGACAAGCGCGGTCTGGCGCTGCGGCAAAATGATCACGCCGGTGACCAGCTCGATCTGCTGCGTGCAGGCCGCGAAATAGCCGAAGAGCACAAACGGCTCGTGAAACAACGTATCGCTGGTGTAGGGGCCGCGCCAGTCGGGGCGGGTGGACGTGGACGCGCCAAGCACATGATCGTAGATCAAAATATGCCGGTAGCCCATCTCTTCGACGGATTGGGCGTAGGTGCGGATCGCGCCGGGATCGGTGCCGATCTCGGTCTGGGGAAAGACTGCGCCGATATGCATTGTGTTCTCCTTGCATCGCTGCCTGGTTTATATGATTACTATAACTCAGGTAGCACAGGCGCAGCGGGTGAACAAAGGAACAAAGGAACAAGGGAACAAGGGAACAAAAAGAATTCTGATCGTTTGTTCTTTGTTGCAGGCCCTCAGCCCCTGGCACTGGCGTGCCTCCCCCTCGCCCATTGCGATAGGCGAGGGGGAATTTGGTACTTGCTTGGTTCTAAGTTCTTGGTGTTATCAGGCC
>DASWTQ010000620.1:0-8107 GCA_036402055.1 Herpetosiphonaceae bacterium | reverse complement strand
TCAGCTTGAAGGCCGCGCGGCCCTGGTTGAGGTCGGGATTTTGCAGTACAAGCGCTTCCGCCGCGCTGAGCGATGCTCCAGTGGGGGGCGTGGTCATAAATGGCCTGCTTTCTTGTTGCTATGGGTTCGATCCGGCATGTCACGTGGTGAGCATACTATACCGAATCCGCCGGGCCGCCGCCTTCCCTTTGTTCTTTCTTTTTTCGTTTGTTACCGGGCCGGCCAGGGTTATACCTCACCCCCGGCTTCGCCTTCCCCTGCCCCGAACCTCGGCGGGCTTCCGCTTCCGTTGCCGCAGGTGAGGGGGAACCGTGGAACCCCTTTTGTTCTCTGTTCTTTGTTCTGCGCCCAGAGGGCACCCGGGTTCTAGGTTCTGGGTTCTAGGTTCTGGGTTCTAGGTTCTTCTGCTCCAGGGGCCGATGATGTGATCCGCGAAGAAAGCGCGTTTGCGTCGAAGAGGCGGAAGTAGGGATTGCCATAGTGCTGGTACGCGCCCCAGGTACGTACGCCATAGAGCTTTTGCGCGATCTCACAGCGCGCCGCGCGCATCGCAATATGCATCGGTTCCGGCGATGCTGTGGGCAGGTAGCGTCCGTCGGCGTCGCGTTTGAGGCCGAGCATAGAGGCGTACAGCGTCAGGGCAAAATCGCGGGCGGCAAGATCGGCGACCGGCCAGGCCGTGCAGACGAAGTTGGCAACGCCGCGCGCGAAGAATGACTCAGCAAAGCTCGGCGCCAGCTCGGCGTTGCGACCTTCGGAAAAATCAGGCGTCACGCCGGACTCACACGCATTGGAGAACACAAAGCTCGGCACGCGATCGATACGATTGATTTCGCGCGCTGACAGGCGCTCGCCGCCGGTGAAAATCCAGCCCGAGGCCGCAGGATCGGCTTGATCGTACGTGCAGTGACCGGCGAAGTGGACCAGGTTGAATGAGCGCTCCATCATGTTGCGCAGCACTGCGGTGCGAGTCGCCTCGTATGGCCCGAACAGGCGCACAACTTCCACCCGACTTTCGCTGGTGGTCTCGTACACACTATTGAAGGCCTCGAACAGATCGGCCACGGCTGCGCCTTCTTCCTCGGCGCCAGGCAGGCGCATATCGGCGGCGGGATCGGCGATCACCAGCACGCGCAACAAGCGTCGCGGCGGCGGCGGCGCATCGCGCGGAGGTGCCAGGATCGTACGAAACTGGCGCGTCAGGCCACGACTCGTGCCGAGAAACACATCCTCGAACTGTGTTCTTTGGGCACCTGCCTCGGCGACATCGGGCTCAAAGTCGGTGTAGGTGAGCATTTCCCAGTGGATGCGCGCGGTTGTACGATCCAGAATCATCACCAGCGGCGCGTTGGTAAACATATGTTCTCGCAGATCATCGGGCAGCAGCAGATTGGCCATGAACTGACCGCGCTCACTTTGCTGCGCCAGATCGTACTGCTTCATCAGCTCATCGTTGGCGGTCAGCACCAGCTTGGGGTCCAGCGGCACTTCGCGCTCGGGAATCGTAGCGGTTTCCGTGATTGCGCCAAAGCGATAGGTATTGTTGTCCAGCCACAGCGTAACGCGTGTCGGCGGCGTATCGGGATTGTCTTCTCGGATCGGGATGCGGCGACCCAGCGGATCGCGTCGTCGCTGGCGCTCACGCTTCCATTCTTCAAAATCCTCTTTCTGCCCAAGCTCCTCGAAGTTCTGGATCGCCTCGTCGCTCAGGGGCGTGTAGCTGATAATCAGCCGGTCATCGCGCCGCAGCCGCTGCTGCTGCTCTTGAATCGCACGGTCGACCTCGGCCATGCGGCGCGGATCTTTTTCGACAAAGGTGATGCGCCGCAGACGATGATCCTTGTCGTCGGTCGAGCCGGTTACAGCCGCCTTGATGCCTCGAATCCACGAGTCGACGGCTTTGCGCAGAGGGATGTTGCCGATGCCTGCTCCGATCATGACGGTCGCCAGGTGGTGTTTGCCCAGCCGCCCCAGCGCCCAGCAGATTTCTCGCGCCAGCACGGCCAGCTCAGGCGCTCCAAACCGCCCGGTTTGCCCCATGCCGGCGATGGCAATGATCCGTTGTGATTCGCCTGGGGTGGGAATATGGCGGGGATCGGGGAGGAAGAAGGGCTGGCCCAGATCGCCGCTGATGATGCCGCGCTCGATGAACTGTGTGAGCGGATAGTCGTGCTGCCTTGCGCGCTCGGTAGCTGCCGCACTTTGATCGTGGTTGAGGGCGCGATACAGAGCTTTGTCCAGGTCCAACAGCGCGGAGTACGGCCGTACATTTTTATAGTGGCCGACGCCAATGGCGTCGATTGGCGCCGAGTCGGTGACTACGGTATCGATGTCGACGATATTGCCATGCACCAGCCCGATCTCAATCCTGGTATCAAAGTCGACTTTGGGCTTGCTTACCTGCTCCTCTTCACGATAGCACAGAATATCGCGGGTCAGAAAATTTTCTATTTTGCGCTCCTCAGCCGCCCAATATTCGCTGCCGTCGGCATTGCCGGTCCTCGCCTTCATGGAGCGGAGCATGGTTTGCAGGGTTTCCTGTCCCTGCTGAGTTTGTCGATGAAATACGTGGATACTTGCCGAGTCAGCGGTATCCTGGCTAGAAAGGGGCGTAGTGGCCAATACCTCGGTTTTGCCGTTGGTCAATAGCTCATGCAGCGCGCTCAGCACTTTGGGATGAGTTGTCAGATTGCCGTGTGGCTCGTCGACATAGTATGTAGGAAACGCCGGATCGGGGGACAGCCGGCTCAGATCATAGGTGACAAACCCATCGCCCTGTTTCGATACCTGATAGGCATCATCCATATCGATGCGCTGTATGTCGGTGATATGCTGCGCCGTAATGTGTGTGTCGCCGACGATCGAGATCATGCGCTGGGAATCGGTAACCGGATGCAAAGATTTGTGAAGCTGGCGCGCAGCGTCAAGGTAGTGCTGGGAAACTTGCAGGCTGCGATGGAGGTTATCGTAGGTCCCTGCCTTGTAAAGCTGATCCAGCTCCTGGTTGGGAGCTGCGACGTCTACCGGCCGATACAGCTGGTCTGCACCTCGCTCGATGAATGGCGATGGCAGCATCTGGTAGAGGCCAGTAAAAGAGTGGACGATATTCAAGATCTCGTTGCGGTTGTGGCGCAGATCGATCTCGTCTAGCTCGCCGACCAGATGGCTGAGCCCGGTGAGCACCTGCGGGATCACAAACGAGCCGTAGTTGGGTGTGCCCAGCATGATCAAGCGTCCGCCCGCGCGCATGTTTGTGGCAGTGTCGCACATCGTGGCCCAACGTTCGGGAGCGTGGAGGACAAAGGTCCGCGCCACGACGCCGCCTAAGCCATGCGCCACAATATGGAAAGGCTCGTTCTCATTGAACCACTCATTCACCAGCGCCTCAAGCTGGGCCGCTGCGGTACGCACACTCTTGCGCCAGTCGTACCAGAACCCCCATACGTTCCAGTGCTCGCTCAACGACAGCAGCAGGTCGCCGTAGTAGCGCTTCAACATGCCGGTAACGCGGATCTCGTCCTGTGCATTGAACTCGTTGCGCCCGTCCTCTCGTAGCCGCAGGCTTTCAAACTTGCCGTCCATCAATTGTCGCGCGTTAACCCAGATCTGCTCATACGTGCCCTGGGCATTCATGGCGCTCAACGCGCTGCCCATGAAACAATGGATCACCACCACGTTGCCCCATGGATCGTGCCTGGCGCGGCTGACACGACCGCGCAAGGCGAGGCTGCGCAGGCGACGGTACTGTTCAGTGCCGAGATAGCTGCGCAGTGCTCGGTCCTGGCTAGGATCTGGTTGGCGCAGAATGTCAGTGAGGTCTTCTATATTCGCCTTTTCGAACTTGGCGATAAACTCGCGTTCGTCGAACATGCGGCTACCTCCTAGGTGTTAACCACTGAGTATCGCGCGGCAGTAACGATCTCGCACCCCGGCAGTGAGCAGTTTCCAACCGATGGCGATCTGTGGTAGCGGGACGCTGTCAATGATGTATAGTCTATACCGAACGTCAACTGATGCGTTTAGCAGGCCCTCATCCCCCGGCCCCTTCTCCAGGCCCAGAGGGCGCCCCCCATAGGAGAAGGGGAGCGGCGGTACTTTGTTTTTTGTTCCTTTGTTCGTTTGTTCCTTTGTTCTCGGTCGCGACAGGCGAGGGGGAACAGGGGAACCTCGTTTGTTTTTTGTTCCTTTGTTCTTTGTTCCTTTGTTCCTTCGTTCTCCTCAACTTGGGGTACAATCTTGCGAGAAGATCGTTTGGAAAGGTTGTTGTTCCTTGAAGATTCACTATACGCTAACCGTTGCCCAGCCGGCTCAGCATCTGCTCGACGTGACGATCGAGGTACGCGAGGTGCAGGCTGAGGCGCTCGATTTTGTGCTGCCGACCTGGACGCCCGGCTCGTACCTGATCCGCGAGTATGCGCGGCATGTTCAGGAAGTGAGCGCTACCTCCGGCGATCGTGCGCTGAGCTGGCAGAAGCGCGATAAGCAGACCTGGCGCGTCGTCACTGCGGGCGTGGAGCAGGTGCGGCTCAGCTACCGCGTCTATGGCAATGAGCTGACGGTGCGCACCAACCATGTAGACGATACGCACGCACATGTGATTCCGGCGGCGACGTTTATGTATGTCGCGGGCGCGACCGAGCAGCCGCTGACGGTAGAGGTCGTCCCACCGGAGGGCTGGCAGGTTGCCACGGGCCTGGATGCCGACCAGTCGGGTCGCTTCGTGGCCGACGACTTCGATCATCTGGTGGATAGCCCGTTCGAGATCGGCCGGCATCGCACGCTGCGCTTCGAGGTCGACGGCAAGCCACACCGGATCGTGATCTGGGGCAAGGGCAACGAAGACGAGCAGCGCCTGATCGACGATACGCGCGCGATCGTTTCGGCCGCGCGCGAGCTGTTTGGCGGATTGCCCTATGCGCACTACACTTTTTTCCTGATGCTGGCCGGCAAAAGCGCGGGCGGTGGCCTGGAGCATCGCAACTCGACCTCGCTGCTGCTGCCCCGCTTCAGCTTCGGCTCCGCCAAATCCTACGAGCGCTATCTGACGCTGGTCTGCCACGAGTTTTTCCACGTCTGGAACGTCAAGCGCATTCGTGCCGCCGGATTGGGCCCGTTCGACTACACGCAGGAGACCTACACCACGCTGCTCTGGGCGATGGAAGGCATCACCGAGTACTACACCGATCTGCTGCTGGCTCGCTGCGGGCTGCTGACGCCCAGGCGCTACCTTGAGCGGCTGGCCGACGACATCGTGACGCTTCAGCAGACGCCGGGCCGTTTGTTGCACAGCCTGGAGTGCTCCTCGTTCGATACCTGGATCAAGTTCTACCGGCCCGACGAAAATACCGTCAACACGACGGTCTCGTACTACCTCAAGGGCTCGATCGTCGGGGCGCTGCTGGATCTTGAGCTGCGGCGGCTCACCGCTAACGAGTATTCGCTCGACGATGTGATGCGCTACCTGTTCCGCCAGTATCCGCTGGATGGTCCCGGCATTCCCGAGCGCGACGGCTATCTTGCGGCGATCCGTGAGGTGACGGGCCAGGATATGAGCGAGTTTTTCGCCCGCTACATCGGCGGCACCGACGAGCTGCCGTTCGAGCAAGTTTTGGCGGCGGCCGGGCTCAAGCCGAGCTGGGATTGGAAAGATAAAGCGGCGGATGGTCAATCGCCGAAGCCTGTGCTGGGTACGCGAACCAGGCAGACCGAGGGTCAGCTCAAGGTGGCGGCGGTAATCACGGATACGCCGGCCTACCGAGCGGGCATTCACGCCGACGACGAGATCGTGGCCGTGGACGGCTATCGCGTGACCGACGATGCCGGCCTGCGTGAGCGGCTCAACGATCGCAAGCTTGGCGAGCGCGTGACGCTGACGCTCTTCCGGCGCGAAGAGCTGCGCACGATCGAGGTGGAGCTGGCGGCAGGCGCGCAGGATAAGCTGGCGATCGAACCTGTAGCGCAGCCCGACGCGATCCAGCAGCAGATCTACAACAGCTGGCTCGGTATTCGCACGCAGGACGAGTCCGGCGCTTGACGCTCCTTGCCGGTGAGGGTATGCTGATCACAGATCAAGGAGCAGGAGAAGATGCAGCGCACGCCACACGTGGTGATCTGGGACGATCAGCATGCCGCCGAGCAGACGATCGATGCCGCCGAGATGATGCAGCGGCTGGCGCGGGTGCTGAGCGCCGACTACAAAGAAAAAACCTTTCGCGGCGAGCCTCGCTACGAGCTACAGCGCTTCTATCCCGGTGGCTTTGAGCTGAGCATCATCGCCGGGCATATCTACGACGATCGCGAGGTGCTGTCGCTGGCGATCGAGCTGCGCGCGTCGGCCATGGCTCAGCCGCTGACCTCGGTGCAGCTTTCGAATGGCGTGCAGCGGGTCAAAGCCTCGCAGGACACCGCCTGGCTGCGCGCGCGCAACGGCACGATCGTGATCGTCGGCGCGGGGCTGGGCGGCATCGTCGAGGTGCAGAATTAGCAGGGCAGGCTTCAGGCCCTCACCCCCTGCGTCCCCCTGCCCCGAACCTCGGCGGGCTTCCGCCTCGGTTGCCGCAGGCGAGGGGGAATCTGCGGTACTTGCTTTATTCTCTTGGTTCTTGGCACTTCTCTGTTCTTGGCTCTCTTAGGTTCTAGGTTCTTAGTTCTAGGTTCTCCATGACCGATCGCGCTCCTGAACTCTTCGCCGATGTCGCCGTCCGCGTGGCGCTCTTCCGCAATCCGAACGCCGTCTACACGTACTACGTGCCGTCGTCGCTGCACAGCGCGATCGAAGAGGGCGCGCTGGTCTGGGTGCCGTTCGGACGCCAGCGGGTTCAGGGCATCGTGATGGCGCTCTACAGCAGCCTGCCGCCGCATCTGCGGCCAACGCCGGATCAGCCGCTGCCGGTGCGTGACGAGCTGCGTCCGGCCACGGAGTTCGATCCCAACGCCCCAACTATCCGCCCGATCGACGAGATCAGCGAGGCCGAGATCACGATTCCGGCGCATCTGCTGCGGCTGGCGCGCTGGATGCACGGCTACTATCGCGTGCCGCTCTGGGATGCGCTGGATCTGCTGCTGCCGCCGGGCAGTGAGCAGCAATCGCTGGCGACCTGGCGCGCGACCACGCAGGGCATGAGCGTTGAGCTGGGCACTCTGCCGGCTGCCGAGCGCGGCGTGCTCTACTATCTGCGGCGACAGGGCGAAGTTTCCGAGGAGGCGCTGCACGCCGCGCTGCACGGATCGCCGAGTGAGCTGCGCCGCGTGTGCCGCACTCTCAAAGAGCGCGGCCTGGTCGCGCGTGGTATAGCGCTGACGCGACCCAAGGCCCGCACGCAGTACGAGCGCATGGCCCGGCTGCTGCTCTCGCCCGCCGAGCTTGACGCGGCGCTCACGGTGTTGATCCGCGCTCCCAGGCAGGCCGCCACCTTGACCGAGCTGGCCGCGCGCGCGAACGAGCAGCCAGACTCCGAGTCTGAGCAGGATTCACAGCCGCTGATCCCGACACAGGGCTTTCCCCTGGCAACACTGCGAGAGCTGGCCGCGCGCAGCTACATCGAGCTTAGCTCCCGTGAGATCGTACGCAATCCCCTGGACGGCGCAGCTATCCAGCCCGATGTGCCGCCCGAGCTGTCGCCGCTTCAGGCCCGCGTGCTGGGGCCGATCACCGAGCCGATCAAGCACGGACAGCACGCGGTTTTCTTGCTCCACGGCGTGACCGGCAGCGGCAAGACCGAGCTGTACCTGCGGGCGATCGCGCGATCGCTGCGCAAAGGCCGTCAGGCGCTGGTGCTGGTGCCCGAGATCGCGCTGACCGCGCAGCTGGTGCGACGCTTCGCCGCGCGCTTCGGCGATCGTGTGGTCGTGCTGCACAGCGGCCTGTCGCTCGGCGAGCGCTACGATACCTGGCGGCGGCTGCGACGAGGCGAGGCGCGTGTGGTCGTCGGATCGCGCTCGGCGGTTTTCGCGCCGCTGCCTGAGCTGGGCCTGATCGTCGTCGACGAGGAGCACGAGCCCTCCTACAAGCACGAGGAGGGCGTGCGCTACCATGCCCGCGATGTCGCGCTCCAGCTGGCCGAGCTGACCGGCAGCGTCGTCATCCTGGGCAGCGCAACGCCCGCGA
>DASWTQ010000619.1:0-8378 GCA_036402055.1 Herpetosiphonaceae bacterium | reverse complement strand
CGATTCTGCTGATGGTGCTGTTCGGCTGGCTCACGCTGGGCGGTCTGGCGGGCATTACCTTTGTGCTGGGAACGGCAGCCTTTAGCACAGTGCTCACCGGCTTCGCGATCCTGGTCAGCTATCTGGTACAAGTCATCGTCGGGCTGATGGTTGGCCGCTGGCTGCTCGGTCTGATCGATCCGCGCTGGGCGGAAGGGCGATTCGGGCCGCTGGCGCTGGGCCTCGCGCTGTACGTCGTGCTGCGCGCCGTGCCCATGCTCGGCATCCTGACCGCGCTGATCGTGACGCTGCTGGGTGTGGGCGCGATCTGGCAGTGGCTTGTGCCACGGCTGCGTCGGGGTCATCCTGCGCCGCCGTCATGGCCTGCGATGTCGGCATCCCAAATCTGACCGGCGTGTGGATGACGGAGTGTGCAGCGTCTCTGCATGCCCGTTCCGTCATCCGCCCACCAAACCCAGCATCAATAGCCGCGCCGACGCGCTGAAAGGATACATCGATGTATCACCAGATTCTTGTTCCCCTTGATGGTTCCGCAGCCGGCGAGCAAGCGCTCCCGCTCGCGTGCGACATTGCCCGACGCGCCAATGCAGCGCTGCGGCTGGTCCACGTGCATCGCGCTGCCACGGCCAGCCCGATTTCGATCGAAGGGCTGCCGGTGATCGACGCAGAGTTGCACTCCCGCGCCCAGGAGCACGAGCGCGTGTATCTCCAACGCATCGCTGATGCGCTTACAGCTACCTACGGTATCTCGTCTTCCTGTGAGACGCTTGACGGCGACGAATCGGTAGCCGCCCTGCTGCTCGCGGAGGCGATCCGGTCCAGCGCCGATCTGATCGTGATGACCACGCATGGCTGGAGTGGGTTTGCTCGGCTGTGGCTGGGCAGCGTGGCCGAGTCGCTGATTCGGCTCAGTTCGATCCCCCTGCTGCTCCTGCGCCCAACCGAGGAGCCAGCCGCCCTGCACGAGCCGCCCATGTTGACCGAGATGCTGATCCCGCTCGACGGCTCAGCCTTTGCCGAGCAGATTCTGGTCCCGGCCCAACAGCTCGGACGCGTGCTCGGAACGGCGTACACCGTGCTGCACGTGGTTGAGCCGCAGCTGGTGCTGCATCACCATGATCTGGCGATCGCGCCGGTTGACCTTGATCCCCAGGACACCCAACGCCTCCTGACGACGGCGCAGGCCTACCTCGATCGCGTTGCGCAGCAGTTTGCGCAGGCCGATCACCCGGTGACGACCCAGACACGTATCGGACCACATCCCGCCGCGACGATTCTGGAAGCGATCCAGGCCCAGCCGCACACGCTGCTGGCGCTGGCCACGCACGGGCGCAGCGGCCTGAAGCGGCTGCTCTGGGGCAGCGTCGCCGACAAGCTGCTGCGTGGCACGACCTGCCCGATGCTGGTGTACCGTCCGCAACTCAATGACGAGCACAGCCCGGAGCAGCGTGAACCCGCGCCGTAGGATGTCCCAAACATTCCTGCTCCGCCCGCGCAAGCAGCGGCGGATGGCTGCTCCGACTCACACGGAATCACCTGCCCTGAAGGCACGATCTCCATATCAGGGCAGGTTCTCATTATTTGGTAGCCATGGCCGGCGCGCTCAGCAGATAGCCGGTGCCGCGTACCGTCAAGATATACTGCGGATTGGCGGGGTCAGTTTCAAGCTTCTGGCGCAGATGGTACATATGGGGCTTGATCAACTCGGCAGCCTCGATCGGTTCCACGGCATAGCCCTGGGCGCACTGCACAATCTGCTGGTAGGTCATGACCTGGCCGACTCGCTGCGCCAGGCACGCCAGGACACGCATTTCCGTCGGCGTGAGATTGAGCGTTTCGTCACCACGGCGCACGGTATGGCTCCAGGTCGAAATCCGCAGGTCGCCAACCTCAAACCACTGCTCGCTCATGCCGCCTGGTTGATGCGCGACTGGTTCGCTGCCCAGTTCGTTCGCGAGCGACTGGAATGCGCCCAGCACCCGCTGCGTCCGGCGCTCCGCCTGGTGATGCTCGGCAGCCGCTCGGACGCGGCCCAGCACATACTCGGGATCGGCCGTCTTGAGCACGTAGTCAAACACATCCACATGAATAGCGTCCATTGCGCTGTCGAGCGAGCCATGTCCGGTCAAGATCATGATCGTGAGGTTGGGCTGACGTTCGCGGGCACGCTGCGCCACCTGGATGCCATCGAGGCCCGGCATCTTGAGATCCAGCAGCAGCAGCTCAAACGGCCGCTCATAGATCACGGCCAGCGCTGCCTCACCCGAGTCGGCTGCTGTAACCTGGTAGCCTTGACGCTCCAGCAGCGCGCTCATCGTGAGTCGAATGGGCGCTTCATCGTCAACGATGAGCACCCGTATAGATTCTCCGTTCATCGTGGTCTCCCTGCAACACTACATTCGTGCTCCGCACGGTAGGGCAAGACCACCCGGAACAGGCTGCCTTCGCCCATGCGGCTTTCCACCTCAATCCTCCCGCCATGCTGCGTCACAATATGCCCACTGATTGAGAGGCCAAGCCCCGTACCCTGCGGCTTACTGGTCCAGAAAGGCTCAAAGAGATGTTCGCGAACCTCGTCGGGAATACCAACCCCGGTGTCTTGAATCTCGACGACAGCCAGGGACTCTGCCCGCGTCCGCACCGTAAGCGTTCCCCCGCTCGGCATCGCATCGATCCCGTTCAGAACGAGATTCAGAAACACCTGACGCACTTGATCCGCATTACAATGGACCGGGGGCAGATTAAAGGCGGGCGCAAACACCATATGGATCTGATGATCTTGGTGATTCAGGCCAACCAACGCCAGCGTATCCTCAAGCAGGCGATTGAGGTCGTGTGCGGCCAGCTCCCCGCGATCAGGACGATAAAAATCGCGCATCCGCTCAATAATGCGCGCGATCCGTCCGAGCTGATCCCGTGCCAGGCTGAGATAGGCTGCATGCTCCGACTCCTCAGCTACCGCCGTGCTTAGCAAGTACAGGCTATTGCGAGCGGCATACAAGGGATTATTAATCTCGTGGGCAATCGATGCGGCAAGCTGCCCAACCGCCGCCAGGCGTGCCGCCTGCAGCATGCGCGCTTCCGCAGCACTGAGACGCTGATTGATAGCGCGCTGCTCCTCCTGGAGCTGCGCCAGATCCGAGGATAGCTGCGCCGCCGCAGCCCGTCCCTGCGCTTCCACGATGGCCGCCGCCACCAGATGCGCCAATCCTTCGAGGACCGGCTGGGCATCCATTGCAAACGCGCCAGCGCCGGTACGCCGGATCAGGGACAGCACGCCCAAGGGCGCGCCATCGGTGAGCAGTGGCAGCGCGAGCACGCCGCTGGGCCAGTCGGCCTGATGGATGATGCGCTGGCGCTGCTCGCTGTCAAGCAGCGGCAGTTGGGCAACCTCTGCCTGGTATTCGGCAACCGAGCTGGTCGTACACACCTGGCGCGTCGTCAAGGCGCGACCTATTAACCCGGTGTCGGCGGATACCTGCATGGGTGGTGCCTGATCAAACCCGATGCTGACCCGTAGGGCGAGCGTATGGGAGCCGGCATCGTACATATAGAGTGCCCCGGCATCCGCTTCAGGCACCAGCTGGAGCGCATGCTTTACCGCGCGCTCCATGACCGCATCCAGGTCGTGCGCGCTGAACAGTTCGCGACTGCATGTGAGCAAGGTATTGAGGTGAGCCGTACGCTGCTGGACCTGCTGTTCGAGCATCTCCTGGACCCGTTTGCGCTCCGTGATGTCCTGGAAAATCCCTAACACGCAGATCTCACCGCCCAGCTCCATAAACTCAGCCGCGGCCAGGAGATCGCAATCCGCACCGCTTTTCGCACGAATCTTTAGCTCCAGCCCGGTGATCGACCGTTGTTCAGCCAGGAGCTGCATCATGCGGGCACGAGTTGCCTGATCCGACCAGACGCCCAGCTCCAGCGTCGTATGCCCGATCACCTCTTCACGGGCATAGCCGGTGAGCACAAGAAAGCTTGTGTTCACGTCGAGAAACACGCCATCACGCAGTCGTGTGATACTGATCGCGGCGGGACTGGCACGAAACATCCTGGCAAAGCGCTCCTCGGATTGGCGTAATGCCACCTCCGCTTGCTTGCGCTCAGTAATATCGCGGCCTTCGGGAATCAACAGCACCACGTTGCCGGCATCGTCGTAGACCGGCGTGAGCGAAAAATCAACACTGATGGAGCGACCATCGACGCCGATGTGTTCCGTCTCATAGCGCACGAACTGCCCCGCTGCGGCATCGGCGATCGCAGCCGTGAGTCGCTGCTGCGATTCAGGCGTTTGAGGCCACCACGGCGTTGTCCAGAAGGGCTTGTCCGCAACATCTGCGTGGCTCAATCCGACAAAATCGAGCGCGGTTTGGTTCGCCTCCAGCACCGTGCCGTCGGGACGAAGCAGGCCGATAAACTGGAAGGTTTGATTGAAGATCGCGCGGAACCGCTGTTCACGCTCACGGAGCGCGGCTTCGATCCGCTTTCGTTCGGTGATATCCCGTGCAATCGCCGATGCCCCAACAGGTGTGCCGCGCGTATCGACGATCGGTGAGAGTGTGAGCGAGATCGGGATGCGCCTCCCGTCTTTGTGTACCCGCTCGGTTTCAAACGCCCGGATGCGTTCACCTCGTTTGAGGCGTTCAAACAAGTGCCGAACCTCGCCCACATACTCGGTTGGTGCCAGGATCGCGACATTGTGCCCGATCGCTTCGGCAGCCGTGTACCCATAGATCTGTTCGGCACCGAGGTTCCAGGTCAGGATCGTGCCATGGAGGTCTAAGCTGATGATCGCATCGTCAGACGACTCAACGATCGCCGCCAGGTGCGCGCGGATCTCCTCAGTGCGCTTCCGCTCCGTACTATCGGTGTTCGTCTCCAGAATAGCAAGCGGCTGCCCCTCGCTATCATACTGCGCGGCCCAGCGGCTGGCGACCACCACGCGCGTTCCATCGCGGCGCGTGTGGATCAGCTCGCCTTCCCAATACCCGCTCGTGAATACCTGGACCTCGATCGCGGCGAGTGGTTGCGGAAACTCCGTATGCAGGAGGTGATGCGTCTGCTGCCCTAAGGCTTCCACCTTGCTCCAGCCATACAGCTCCTCCGCGCCGCGATTCCAATAGGTCACCCGGCTCTGCATATCTCTGACAAAAATGGCATCTTGCGTCAGCTCAAGCAGGCTAGCCTGCTGCATGAGTGCCGCGTCGACTCGTTTGCGGTCGGTGACATCGCGAATCACGCTGGTGATCAGCAAGGTATCCGTCGTATGGAGTGGGCTCAGGCTGACCTCGACGGCGAACTCTGAGCCGTCCTTACGACGGGCGACCAGCTCCAGGCCGACACCCATCGGCCGGGAATGGGCATGCGCCAGGTAGTCTGCCCGGTGCTGTCGATGGATCGCTCGCAGCCGTTCCGGCAGCAGCAGCTCGATCGGCTGCCCGATCAGCTCGTCTGCCGTGTAGCCGAATACGCGCTCGGCTTGCTGATTGACAAGCCGCATGGTGCCGTCGGCATTGGTGATCACCATGGCGTCCGGCGCTGCGTGGAGCACGGCTTGAACAGGGATAGCTGCCGGATCGTGCTGCGCGGGGTGGATGCGCTGACCGATCACGGTCGTGTGCCGGCGGAGCGGAAATCGCCGTCGACGTCGTATATTGGGAGCATCTGACATACTCGACCTGCTTTCTGCGGGGGCAGGTGATGCGTCTTGCCGTATCGTACACCTCAAACGCACATCTATCAATAGGATCGTGAAGAGCGTAACCGGAAGCCGATGGGCCTGACGTGGAAGGCTTAACACGCTCCGTGAAGACACTATCACGCAGCACGGCGACCAGGAGTCTATACTGCGAACATCAGCCATGCTGCGGGAAGGACACGGTATAGCGATGCATATCCTCATTGTTGATGACGATGGCGGGGCGGCGGCGGCGACTCGCGCGTTTGTGCAGCATCTGGTACCCACCGCGTCCGTCGTGTGCGAAGCGAGACTGGAGCACGCCTGGAGCGCTGCGCAACACACACCGCCAGATCTGCTGGTGATCGATCCTGCCCCGTATCTCGCAACGGCCCGGCTCTTGATGCGCCTGTGCAAAGAATCCTGGCCCACCATGCACACTGCGGTGCTCACTTCTGCGCCCATCGCGCCATCCCGCCGGCAGCAGTTCCATGCGGATGCCTATCTTGAGAAACCCGCCTCACCAACCCAGCTGCTTGAGGCATTGACACCCCTCATCCAGAACATTCAGGCCACAGCCCCCGACCCTTCTTCCCCGATCTAGGGCAGTCCAGGCATGCCACGGTGCTCATGCTCCAGCAGCAGAATAGTTTGGAATTTGCCCACGTAGCGCCCCGCCGATCTCCAGCGCTGGCAACAGCCTAGCTTCCCGAAGCATGAGTGAATCTCTACACCTCGTGAAGCGATGATAACGCCCGACAACCAGGCTCCTGCCTATGATGGAATAAGCAGCAGCGTTGCAATCGTACAAGCGAACCATGGCTAGGCTACGTGATCCACACGACAACATCGTTCGTTCGCGTAGGTATGCACTTCATCGCGGAGGGACTCATGAACACGCTGGTCATTCAGATGATCGCTGGTCGTCTCGATCGGCTGAACGCGCTCATCGAGCAGGTCCGCCACGAGCAGCTTGCGGCCGTGTTGGTGCTCGGCAATGTCGTCGAGCTGCCCAGATCAGCATCGTCGACGGATGCGTCGAGCGAGTCCAGCTATTGCGCGGCGCTGGATCGGCTCGGAGCCCTTGGCGCACCCATCTACCTCATTCCTGGCGAACACGATCCATCGCTGGCGACCATTAACCGCCTGGTGCAAGCCTACCATGGACCCGCACGCATCCATCTGGTCCATCGCACCGCCGCTGCCTTAGGCACGACCGCTGTGGTAGCGGGCTTTGGCGGACGACTGACCGAGGATCATGAGTCGGCGGGTGTATCCGTCCATTTTCCGGCCTGGGAAGCGCAGGTGGCCTTTGAGCATCTCGATGCGTACAACGAACTGTTCCATACGAGCCAGCATCGCATCCTCTTGTTCGCTACGCCACCGCAGGCGGCACCCAGCGATCACCAGGCGGGCAAGCGACAGGGCGTAGCCTGGCTGACTTCCCTGATCCACGCCTACCAGCCAGTGATCGTCTGCTGTGGCGGTTCCGACGCCGGGCGTGGCGTGGAAACCATCAGCGGCACAAAGCTGGTGAACCCTGGCTGGCTCTCCGAAGGCTGCTATGCGCTGATCGACCTCGATCGTCTCACCGTCCAGCTTCGGCGCCTCGTCGAGCCCCTCCCGCTGGGCGAGTCGTTTCGGTCGATCGTCGTCGCGCTTGATGGATCACCGCACGCCTGGCGCGCCTTCGAGCTAGCCGCGAGCCTGGCTACACGCGCCGACGCAAAGCTGACGCTGGTGTATGCCTGGGAGCCCGTCAGCGTGGTACGCGGACAGCCTTATCTCGACGACGCTGTGTCCGAGCGGATCGCCGCTGGTGAGCGACTCCTGGCAGCTGCTCGTCGGCTAATTCCCCAGGTGGCGGTCGAATCCGAAGTCTTAGAAGGGCCAGCCGCCGCCGCGATCGTCCGCGTGGCCGAAACGCACCAGGCCGATCTGCTGGTTATGGGAGCACGTGGCCTCGGTCCGCTACGCAGCGCCCTGGGCAGCATCAGCCAGCGCGTGCTCCATGACGCGCCCTGTCCTGTGCTCATCACGCGCGAGCCGCCGCAGAACACGGCGCTGCTGGACCTGAGCATAGCCTTTCGGCAAGCGGCGCACTAAATCGAGGAGGATTGTGATGATCCGTTCGATCCTTGTCCCATTGGATGGCTCGGCCTTTGGCGAAGCTGCCCTGCCCACCGCGCAGGCGCTCGCCGAACACATGGGAGCCACCCTGCATCTGGCGCATGTGCATGTGCCACTGTTTAGCGGCTACGTCGACGGCGTGGCGATTCTCGACGAAGAGCTTGATGCCGCCGACCGCGCCCAGGAGCACGCCTACCTCCATGCCGTTGCGCAGCGCCTCGTGACGGCTGGCACGCCTGCGCCAAGTAGAACGATCCTCGACGGCCCCGTTGCCGCCACGCTCACTGCATATGCCACTGCGATCAACGCCGATCTGGTGGTGATGACCACGCACGGGCGCGGTGGATTCGCCCGGTTCTGGCTCGGCAGTGTCGCCGATAGCTTCGTGCGGCACAGCCACGTGCCGGTGCTGCTGCTCCATCCGAGCGGCTCACCGGCTGCGCCCCAGCCCATCGCGCCACATCCGCTGCGCAAGATCTGTATCACACTGGACGGCTCGCCGCTCGCCGAACAGATCCTGGCCCCGGCGCTGGCCCTCGGCGCAGGCAATGCTGCCGAATATACGTTGCTA
>DASWTQ010000618.1:0-10543 GCA_036402055.1 Herpetosiphonaceae bacterium | reverse complement strand
TAAGCTCTTCCAAATGCAACTGAACATCAAGCGCGGCGACCTCGCCCACATGTAGCTGCTTGAGCGCGGGCGTCAGCGTGATCTGCGCAGATGCTGCGGCGGCCGTACGCGGAGACACAGCTTGTGCCACCGTCGCACCAGTCACCAGGTGCGGACCGCCCGTGAGAAAGTTGGGAATAAGGGCTGACACATCCGCGCCCGAGATCTCGCCGTCCTGATTCGTGTCGGCATAAGGCCGGAAGCCGGCATCGCCGCTGCCGAGGAAAAACGAAGGGATCATATAGGAAACGTCAGCGCCGGTCACACCGTCATCGCCGGTCGCGTCGCCGACGCGCAGCGTGCCGAAATCGATCGTCGTCGTCGAAGCCAGATTGACGCCGTTACGCTGGTTACTGAGCGTATTCGCACCTTTGACCTGCACATCATAAACACCGACTGGAACGCCCAGCGCAACCGCGCAGAAGCGCCCGTTGGCATCGGTCGTCGCAGCGAGGCGCGCGACCTCGTTGGTGGTCCCTGGCTGGTAAAGTGTCACACCGCCGCTCGTGAGAGAGCTATTCGTGCGGAAGAGCGGCGTCATCCAGCGCGGCGTGCCTGCTGGACCGCGCTGCTCGACGGCAATCTGCCCACAGACGACCGCGCCGTTGACGCTCTGTACCGTCGCATGGCCGAGCGTCGTTTGCCGCGGCGTGCCGCTACGGAACAGATCGCTCTGGCGGATGCCGCTACGCACAAGCTGCACGGGGCTACTGGAGATGGTCGCTTTGGCGCGCAAGCGAATCGTTGCGATCGTGGCCTGTCCCGTGAGGTAGGGACTCGTGTATGCCGAGGCCGAGAAGTCGATCTGACCGGTCGCCGGATTCACCTGATTGTGGGTCACGCTGCCGACGACCGCCGGATTAGGAACGATGCTCGTCGCCGGATTGCCGTCCGCGTCGACCACCTCCAGCACCGCCGGATCGAAGGTGAGGTAGGCATCAACCGTATCCGCCACCCTGCCCGCCGTATCGACCTGGAGGTTGAGCTGGAAGAGCTGGCCCTGACCGATCGTGGTGGTCGGCGGATCAAGGAAGAGCCGTGGTGGTTGGGAGGGATTGTAGAGCCGGGCAATATTCACGCGGCTCACACCATTCACCGTTGAGAAATGGCCGCCGAGGATCAGCTTGCCGTCGGCTTGGCGGGTGAGTGTCTGGATCGAGTCGGCATCAACGTAAAACGAGGGATCAGTCGAGCCATCAGGATTCAAGCGCCAAAGCTTGGCACTAAGGCCGGCGACAAGAATTTTACCATCCGGCTGGAGCATAAGCTCGTGAATCGCATCGGTATAGGTATTCGTTTCAAAGCTCAGATCCAGTGAGCCATCTGCGTTGAGCCGGACAATATGCTCACGGTACATGCCATTGATCGAATAGAAGGCACCGCCGATCAAAATCTTCCCATCGGGCTGCTCCACGATACTCCTGAGATACCCGCTATATGGATTCAGTTGCGGAGTAGCAAAACCGGTGTCAGGTGAACCATCTGGATTAAGCCGCATAAGCGTAACGGTCTCACCAAAACTGTCAATGTACACCAGAAGCTTTCCATTCGCCTGTAGCGTGAGCTTGCTGGCGTTGTTATACCCCGCAGTCGAACCATTAAAGCTCATATCCAGCGAACCATCCGGGTTGAGGCGCGCAATACCTGGGCGGCTCACGCCGTTGACGCTGGTGAAGTAGCCGACGATGACGAGCTTGCCGTCCGGCTGGCGGACGAGGTCTTCAACCGGATTACGTTGATCGATGATCGGTGCAAAGCCGGCATCCAGTGAGCCGTCGGGGTTGAGGCGCATAAGCCCGTCGCGGCGCACATAGTTGGCGAAGAAGGAGCCGCTCAGCACGATCTTGCCATCCGGCTGGACGATAAGCTTCCGAGGATATATCTCAAGGTTGCTCTCTGGATCAAAGGTTGGATCGACCGAGCCATCCAGATTGAGCCGCGCAACGCCAGGACGGTAGATACCATTGATCGAGGTGAAGGAGCCGCCCAGCAGCAGTTTGCCGTCCGCTTGTTGGCCGACAGTCCAGACCTGACCTGCTTTATTCAGAAACGGCACAAACGAGGCATCAAGCGAGTCGTCAGCATTGAGGCGTGCGAGCCCGGTCCGGCTCACGTGATCAATGGCGCTAAATGAGCCGGCCAGCAATAGCTTGCCGTCCGCTTGTTGGCCAAGCATATCGACGCGACCAATCGAATTAGGCGCAAGCGCAAAGGCAGAATCGGTCGTGCCGTCCGCGTTCAGCCGCGCGAAGAGCGGCGAACTGAAACTGGTATATCCACTGACGATCATTTTGCCATTTGGTCGCACGATGACTGCAGATATACGATATGTCGTGCTCGCGCCGGGAACAAAGGCAGGATCGAGCGTGCCGTCCGCGTTCAACCGCGCCAGGTTCTCGCGAGGCACGTCGTTGACAGTGGTGAATCTGCCCGCAATCACGAGCTTGCCGTCGGGTTGCAGCCCAAAATCTTCGATTTCGCCAGATTGATTCAGCGAAGGCGCAAACGAGGTATCGAGCGTGCCGTCCGTGTTCAGCCGCGCAAGATGCAGGCGGACCGTACTACTCAGGTATAGAGAGCCGCCGATCAGAAGCTTACCGTCCGGTTGCAGCGCCAGGTCCTGGCTGGTGCTCGACGCAAAGGGAGGGACAAAGGTAGGATCGACCGTACCGTCCGCATTCAACCGCGCCAGGCCCGGCCGGGTTACCCCGTTGAATTTGTTGAAGCTACCGCCGACGATAATCTTGCCGTCTGGTTGCACCAGAATTTTCCTCACCTCACAGCAGCTGTCAGGCGCGGCCGTAAACGAGGCATCAAGCGTACCATCCGCGTTCAACCTGGCTAAACTGCGGCGACTCACACCGTTAACTTGATTGAAGTTGCCTCCGATCAAGAGTTTGCCGTCGGCTTGTAGCGCCAGGGCGGCTGGAGTCTGGTTATTCCCAACGTACGCAGGCGAAATAGACACAGTAGCAAAGGAAGGATCGAGTGTGCCATCGATGTTGAGCCGGGCAAGTCTGGCGCCGGATACGTCACTCGCCGAGGTGAAATCGCCGGCGACAATCACCTTACCATCAGGCTGAGCCACGAAGTGAGAGATCGTGCTGCTCATCAGGAGTTCCGGCTGGAACGTGATGTCTACCTCGGCAGCGCCTGCGGATGGCTCGGCTCGACTCACCATGGTTGGCAGAACGAGCAGCAGGCACAGCAACACCAGCAGGCGAACAGAGCGGAAGAAGGCTGGACGAACAAGCATCGACGTGTCCTTGGTAAGTACAGGTTGATCGAACCGAAGCAAGCGCTGAGATCGCAGTCAGCAAATCAGCGCATCGAGCCACGCCGTACGCAGGCAGGCGCTACGCCTACGAATGTGTTTGGACGCACATAGGACACATGCAGCAACCGGCATGAATCGAGCTGCCGCTCGACGCAGGCACCAGACACAATATCAGGATCAGCGAGCGTGAGATGCGAGACGTAGCAACTCTAGAATGGGGGGATGGTGAGTTGCTAGGGATGAGATCGGCCGGCGTGTGGGCCTAGTATAGCAGGCGCGCATTGACCAAACAGTCCTTTCCCTCGTCATCCTCCTGGAGCGATGGATGTGGGAAAGCGTCACGCACGAGCTGCTGATCCGCTAGTATCGACCGATCTGGGTCCATCGTGGTCATCTGTCCATTATGAAGAACAAAGCATTTCTACCAAATACAAGTGATTTTGGTAAGCAATTCGCTTTCTCGTTGGATGCGGCTTTGGCATATACAAATATTGATCCGAGCAAAGTTGCCATCATCCAGGCGACTATTGGGAAAATGCTCTGCTGGCGAGTCTCACATTTGAGTGTTGAAGCTGAAAGAGGTAGAAGAATCTCAAACGTTAGCCAGATGCTGGCAGGGCGGAGTCTCAACGATCAGGTGTCGAGTCTCGATTTTAGGGAGATCCTACAAAAAGGATTGACTTCTCGTAAGAGTTATGATAGTTTTAGGAGTACCTAAAATAAAATCATTATGCACCTAAAGAGTTATTTTGCTATAGGTGAATCAACGGATAGATCTGCACTATGATGCAAGCTGATGTTCAACCCGATCGGATAACCCCTGCCATTGAAGATTATGTGAAAGCGATTTATACGCTCCAGCAGCGCGATGCAGAAGTTACCACGTCGCTGCTCGGCGAGCAGCTTGGCGGAATCAAGCCAGGGTCCGTCACAGGGATGCTCAAAAAACTGGCGGATCTCAATCTCGTTACCTATACACCGTATCAGGGCGTGTGCTTAACTGAGGCTGGTGAGCGGGTCGCCTTGGAGATCGTCCGGCACCACCGTCTTCTGGAACTGTATCTGGTGGAAGCTTTGGGCTATAGCTGGGATGAGGTACATGACGAGGCCGAAGTCCTGGAACACTACATCAGCGAGAAATTAGAAGCGCGGATTGCCGCACACCTCGGCCATCCTGACTATGATCCGCATGGTGACCCGATCCCGACCCTCGATGGTGTGCTGCCTGATCGCGACGATGAGCGACTCGTCGATCTGCCGGTTGGGACTTACGCAGAAGTTGTCCGCGTGTGCGATCAGCACACGGAGCGCCTGCGCTACTTGCAGAGCCTTGGCCTCGTCCCTGGTGCGATCCTTCAGATCACGGCGTGCGCACCCTTTGAGGGTCCTATCAGCATCCGAATCGGACAGACGATCCATCCGCTCGATTATCGTGTCGCCCGCATGATCTATGTGCTTGCCCAGCCGGGTGATCCCCAGGACGACAGACATGCAGCGTAACAGGTGGTAAACCACCGAAGGAATAGATGGTATGCGTGATCCAGGAACATTTTCCCGCCGCTCACTCCTACGCGGCGTTGGCCTGTTCGGCCTCGCCAGTGGTGCGGCTGCCCTGCGGCAACGGTTCTTCAGCGCCGACATCCCGACTGCGCAGGCCCAAACCGGAACGGACGGCCATACCGGCCATGGCACGTACGGCAATATCACCGAAGGCGACGTTGATGCTGCCGCCAATGGTTTCGATCCGACCGCCATGTTGACCGATTTCGACTACGGCACCGTCAGCACGCTGGCGAATGGACAAACCTTACGCGAGTATCGTCTGGTCGCCGCAGAGCAGCTGATCGAGATCGCGCCCGGCGTGACCTTTCCGGCTTGGTCGTACAACGGGCGCGTGCCGGGACCGACGCTGCGCTGCACGCAGGGCGATCGCCTCCGAATTACCTTCATCAACGCCAGCGCCCATCCGCACTCGATTCATTTTCATGGCATCCACAGCGCGGCGATGGATGGGCTGGAGCCGATTGTTCCCGGCGGCCAGTTCGTGTATGAGTTCGACGCCGAGCCGTTTGGCTTACACTTGTACCACTGCCATACCGTGCCGCTCAAACGCCATCTCCATAAGGGTCTCTACGGCGCATTCATCATTGACCCGCCAACACCACGGCCAACGGCCAAAGAATTCGTGATGGTCATGAATGGCTTCGACACGAATTTCGATGGCGAGAACGAGTTCTACGCGGTCAACACAGTGGCGTTTCATTACGCCCGGCACCCGATTCCCGTGGCGCTGAACGAGCTGGTGCGGGTATATCTGGTGAATGTGACTGAGTTCGATCCGATCAACTCCTTCCATCTGCACGCGAATTTTTTCAACGTCTACCGGACCGGCACCCGGCTAGAGCCGCACGAATTCACCGATATGATCATGCTGGCCCAGGCCGAGCGCCATGTTTTAGAGTTTAGCTTCAAGTTTCCTGGCCAGTACATGTTCCACGCGCATCAAAGCGAGCTAGCGGAGCTGGGCTGGATGGGCATGTTTGCCGTGCAGGAACAAACGGCTGGTGTTCTGAACACGTCACAAGCTGCCCTCTTTGGCGTGTGTCCGCTGCCACCGCAATCTGAGGTAACCCATGGCTGATTCGCTGTCAACGCAGACGAACACCGCGACGCAGCGACGTTGGTCTGGGAGCGCGGTGCTCTGGGCGGTGCTGCCCCTCCTGCTGCTGGGCGCGCTCCTCGCGGTGCTGGTCGTGACGGGCGCAGGGCTTGGCACGCGCACCGCTCCACCGATCGAAACCTTGACGATCGATCGCATCACACTGCCACAGCCCGACCAGCTCGTGGTGGAGATCACGAACGGTGGTGCGGACCCGGTCACGATTGCGCAGGTCCAGGTCGATGATGCCTACTGGACCTACACCATCAGCCCGGATGGCATCATCCCCCGGCTGGGCCAGGCGACCGTCACCATTCCCTACCCGTGGGTGCGTGACGAGACGCATGTGGTGCGGCTGGTGAGCAGCAACGGTGTGACCTTCGAGGGCGAGGTGCCTGTGGCGACGCTCACGCCGGGTCCCTCGATTCAAACCTTCTGGAGCTACGCGCTGCTCGGGATCTATGTCGGCATCATTCCCGTTGGGCTGGGCTTGCTCTGGTATCCATTCTTGCGCCGGTTGGGTCAGGCCGGGATGCAAGCGATTTTGAGCCTGACCGTCGGCCTGCTGGTCTTCCTGCTCTTCGATACGATCGCGGAAGCGTTGGAGATTGTCGCGCACACGGCGGACGTGTTCGGCGGCCCGCCGCTGATCTTCCTGGTCGCGCTGCTGGCGTGTGGTGGCTTGATCGCGATCGGTGGACGCCGGTCGGGTTCATCCACCTCGCGCCTTGGCGTGGCCTACCGGATCGCGCTCGGTATCGGTCTCCACAATCTGGGCGAAGGGCTGGCGATTGGGGCAGCCTTTGCTTTTGGCGAGGCGGCGCTCGGAACGTTTCTGGTGATCGGCTTTACGCTGCACAATATCACGGAAGGGATTGGCATCGCCGCGCCGATCGCCCGTGAGCGACCGGCGCTGTGGCACTTTCTTGCGCTGGCAGCACTGGCAGGATTGCCCGCCGTGCTCGGCGTCTGGATCGGGGGCTTTATCTATAACAACCTCGCGGCGGCGCTGTTTCTCGCGCTGGGAGCCGGTGCGATTGCCCAGGTCGTCTATGAAGTTGGCCGGCTGATCGTGCAGCAGCGCACGGATGATGCGCCCGTCATCTCGCCAGCAGTTTTCGGCGGCTTCGTCGCCGGCGTCGCGATTATGTATGCGACCGCGCTCCTTGTGCCAGCGTAATCCGCAGTGATGTATAGCCAGCATCCCGGTGAAATCGATCATGCGGCGGAGACGATACAACGCACTCGACGTGTTGGGGAGACCACGGAAGCCGGTTTCGATCCAGCGCTTGAACAGCGGATGTGCTGTGGCTGACGCGTGTGCAGCTCATCAGCGATCCGCTTGTCGTTTCGGCGAGCAATCAATCAGATCGAAACTGGTGGCAGCTGTGGTCAGTGTCGCCTCCATACGGTGTAGAGGAACCCTATGACGTCATTCGCCAAGCACCAGACCATCACATTACCGATCGCAGGGATGGATTGCACCAGCTGCGCCGCCCATATTGAAACGGCGGTCGGGAAACTTCCCGGCGTGCAGGCGGCGCATGTGCTCTTCGCCGCCGAGCGCGCCACCGTCATCTATGATCCTGATCTGGTGACCGTGGGCCAGATCAAAACAACGATTGGCCAGGCGGGCTACACAGTTCGGGAGACGACGGCAGCCGAGCCGAGCCCAACCGCCCAACCCGATGTCGGAGCGATAATCGGCTGGGGCGTGCTGGGCATGGTGGCAATCGTGGTGCTGGTGGCGGCGCTTGGCGAACAGCTCGGCCTCTTCGATCGTGTCCTGGAGCGACTGCCATGGTGGCTTCCTGCCCTCGCGATTGGGATTGGTGGCTGGCCCGTGCTGCGTGGCGTGATCCAGGCTGCCCTCAATCGCCAGGTGACCAGCCATACCTTGATGACGGCAGGCGTGATCGCGGCGATTGCAGTCGGCCAATGGACCACCGCCGCACTGATCGTCTTCTTTATGCGCTTCGCCGACTGGCTGGAAGACCTCACTACGGGACGCAGCCGCCAGGCACTCCAACGCCTCGTCGCGCTCCAGCCGCAGGTTGCACATATGCTCCGTGACGGCAGCGAAGTGGATGTGCCGATCGCTGAGGTGGCCGTTGGCGAGATCGTGGTGGTGCGACCAGGTGAGCGCATCCCGGTAGATGGTCTGGTGATCGAGGGGCACGCGCCGGTCGATCAAGCGCCGATTACCGGCGAGAGCGTGCCGGTCGATAAACAGATCGGCGATACTGTCTTCGCCGCGACGATTGCCCAGGCCGGCTTTCTGAAACTTCAGGTAACCAAATCGGCGAGCGATACGACGTTTGCCCGAATTATTCGGCTGGTCGAAGAGGCGGAGTCGCGCAAAGCTCCCATTCAGCGCTTTGCCGATCGCTTCTCGACCTACTACCTGCCCACGGTTTTGATCGTCGCGCTGGTCACGTTTTTTATCACCGGACAGGTGCTGAATGCAGTTGCGGTGCTGGTGGTTGCCTGCGCCTGTGCGATCGCCCTGGCGACACCGGTCGTCGTCCTGGCCAGTGTTGGCAACGCGGCGCAGCGTGGTCTCCTGATCAAAGGCGGGCTCGTGCTGGAGCAGCTCGCGCGCGTCAATACGGTCGTGCTGGATAAGACCGGCACGCTCACGCGTGGTCAGCCGCAGGTGACAGATGTCGTGGCGCTGAATGGCGTTGGCGAGCGAGACCTGCTTCAGGCGATGGCAGCGGTCGAGTCGCGGAGTGAACATCCGCTGGGCAAAGCCATCGTGCGAGCAGCCGCAGAACGTGGTGTGAGCTGGCCCGATCCAGAAAACTTTTCGCCTTTGCCGGGGCGCGGCATCGTCGCCACCGTGGGTGGACGCACCTGGGCCGTCGGCAATCGCCGTCTGCTGACTGAGCAGGGCATTGCGTTAGCCCCTGCCGACGAAGCGCAGGTGCAGGCTCTTGAAGCGTCTGGGAAGACCGCCTTTGTGGTCGCGCGCGATCGATCAATTGTCGGCCTCGTCGGTGTGGCCGATGTGATTCGCCCCGAAGCTGCGGCGGCGTTGGCGGAACTCAAGCGATTGGGTGTGCGGCGTCTGCTGCTGCTGACGGGCGATAATGAGCGGGTCGCTCAAGCGGTGGCCGGTGAGCTTGGCCTAGAGTATCGGGCGAGCCTGCTGCCGGAAGACAAGATTGCGGCGGTGCAGGCGCTCCAGGCTGAAGGCGCTGTGGTCATGATGGTCGGCGACGGCGTGAATGATGCCCCGGCACTCGTCCAGGCGGATGTCGGCATCGCCATGGGCGCGGCGGGCACGGACGTCGCGATCGAAGCCGCCGACGTGGCCTTGATGCGTGATGATTGGCGGATGGTGCCTGAAGCCCTGCGCATTGGGCGACGCGCGCGGCGGACCATTCGGCAGAATTTAGGGTTTACGGCGCTCTACAACATCGCCGGCATTACGCTGGCCGCCATTGGTGTTCTGCCGCCGGTCTTTGCTGCGGCTGCGCAGAGCTTGCCCGATGTCGCGATCATGCTCAACTCAGCCCGGCTCATGCGCAGTACGAAGTCGGCAGAGCGCCATGCCTGACCCACCGGCAGCAACGTGCTGCCGCCCTGCTGCTCGATGCTCATCGCGCCGCCCAGCACGTCGTCGCCGATCTGCCACCGGAAGGAACAGGCCGCGCGCCACGACGTTTCCGACGGTACCGACAAATCTTGTGAGCTTGTCAGACTACCGATAATCTATATTCTCCTGACACAATACCATCCCAAAGCTAAACAGCGGTACGGACCTTCAGGGTCGGACGGCAGGATCGTGACTGAATCAATCGTCCGCGTCGGCATCGAAGGGAATCGTCAAGCGCCACATGTCGTTGAGCAGGATGGGCTGAAACTCTGCGGTCGCGCCGCCGAAGATGAAGAATTCATAGGCGGTGGCGGTTTCCCGCGCGAAGTGGAACTGCCCGAAGCGCGGGGCGGGAGCGGGGCCGGTCATCGCCGGATCAACTCGCATCCATGTGCGAGTCTGGAGATCAAAGCACCACAGATCGGACAAGGTGGTCCCGTCAAAGGTGCTGCCACCAAAGAGCCAGAGCCGATCCCCGTGGTCGTCCACGATCAGCTTGGCATTATCGCGCGGCCCTGGTCCCGTGGTGACATCGAACGCAAGCTGCTCCCAGGTCGCGGACGCCAGGTCGAACGTCCAGAGGTCGCCGAGGTAATTTTCCGGCGTGAAGAGGCCGGTGCCGTTGACCGCATCATTCGTATAGCCCCCGTAGAGATAGAGCGCGTTCGCTTTGTTTGAGTAGACGAGCGGGAAATGCGCGCGCGCACGTGGTCCGGGCGCAGCGACCGCAACCTCCTTCCAGCCCTGCTTGTAGCGGATCAGATTTCGTTGCAGGCCATCCGGGCGATTGATGAACGCCGGTAACGTCGACGACGATCCCGAGAAGGCGTAGGCGACCGTTTTGTTGCCTGCACCGTTTTGGGGCTCGGCCTCCGCTTCCGTCGACCGGTTCGCCAGCGCGGCCTCGGCCATCTTCTGTGGCTCCGAGCTCCAGCCCGTGGGCACCTGGAAGCGGAACGTATCACGA
>DASWTQ010000617.1:0-14663 GCA_036402055.1 Herpetosiphonaceae bacterium | reverse complement strand
GCGCTGAAGCAATCATTCGCCGCCAGCATCACGCAGATCTATTTCTACTCGCTCTTCCCGGTGATCGCCGCGTTCCTGCTGACGCTTATGGTTCCCGAGATCCCGCTGCGCACAAGCAACCGCTCGGAGAATGTGCCGGTCTTTGAGTAGGTCAGGCCCTCACCCCGTCGCTATCGCGCCTCCCCTCTCCCACTGCGGTAGGAGAGGGGTCTTGTGTTCCTGCTACGGCCGGCGACTTAGGGCTGTGAGATGAGAGCAGCAAGGGTGGTAACCTGATAGGCATAGCGCGGCTGCGGGTCTATGATCGACTCATCGATTCGTGAGCGTTCTTCTCGGGAAACGAGGCCGATTATGAAACCCGCTCAGCCTGCCTACTGGTTCCCCAAAACCCAGGCCACACACCGCCCGCCCTTCTGGTGGTACGTCGGCTGGGTGATCTATGCCAACCGTTCGACATTTGCTAAAGCATTCGCGCTTTTCGCCGGGACGAGCCTCGCGCTCTTCCTGGTAGGCTTGTTGCTCCAGCTTGCGATTCTGATCTGGACGAGCTATGCGCTGACCGGCATCGGGCTATTTCTGTTGCTCAACTCGCTGCTGGGCCTGACGCTGGTCTATGGACCGCCGGCACGCCGCTACATCGGCCAGCTGCTCAAGCTTGGGGACGTCGATCGTCCACAGCGCGTGGCGGATCTCCACATCGGCACGTATCGAATCAGCTACCTGCTGGCGGATCTGCTGCCAGGAGCCACGATCGAGTCGGTAGACATCTGGGACAACACACGCTACGAGACCGAGCGCGCGCTGGTGCTGCTGCGTGCGCTTGAGGCCGCGCCGACGAGCGAGCAGCGCATCCGTCCACGCCAAGCAGCCGGCGCGCAGGTGCCGCTGCCGGCTGCAAGCTGCGATGTCGTGGTGCTGGGCCTGGGCCTGCACGAGATCCCGGCTGGAGCTGAGCGCGAGGCGATCTTTGCCGAGGCCAAACGGCTGCTGCGGCCGGGCGGCACCTGTTTGTTCTTCGAGCACACTGTCGATCTGCAAAGCCTGCTCGTCTTCGGCTTCGAGATCAAGCATTGGGAGCGCCGCGCTCAGTGGCTACGGCTGCTCCGCCAGACCTTTGGCCCGAACGTTCGTCACCAGCGTAGCGCGCAGGCCATCGATCTGTACAGCGCGACCCGCGTCGACTGAGCCGGCACAATCATCAAACCGCAACACAATGGGACGTCCCGCTCTGGGAAGTCCCTGTGTTAAGCACCGTCCTCAGCCTGTCTTCAAGTCGGGCGCTTTCCTAAGCAACCAGGATTTGCACATTCTGATCGGCGAGCTTGCCGTTCTTCGCGGACGGCAGCGCCTCGGCAGCCGGAGCGTCCAGCAAGCTCTTGAGATCGGCGATGCGGCGGGCGCGCTCAGCCGCGCGCTGCTCTTCGAGCCGGGCCTGTCGCTCCGCGTCGCGCCGGTTGATGTTGACGACCAGGAGCGACGGGAAGATCGCGAGGATCGCGCCGGCCAGCAGCGACACGACCGGCAGCCGCGTACGGCTGCGCTTGCCGCTCAGCAGCACCAGCAGGCTGGCGACGACGATCGCCAGGCCGCGATTGACCGTCGTCTGATCGACGTCGTGGTCGGCCGCGCCGCCGGTGCAGCCACACGAGACCTTGGCCTCTTGCTTGACAACCTGTCGCGCCGCAAAAGCAAACGAGCCGCCGAGCATGGTGCCGAGCAGCGATCCCAGCGGCGACATCCACCCGAACAGAAAAGACACGCCCGCAAGTAGCTCAGCCCACGGCAGCGCCAGGCCAGTCGCGTCGCTGAGGCGTTTCGGCAGAATGCCATATTGACGAACCGCGCGCCAGGTCTCGCGATAGTTGATCAGCTTCAGCGCTGCGGAGTAGAGAAACAGCGAGCCGAGCCAGGCGCGCGTTAATGTCGAGATGATCTTCACCGTGACACTCCCTTGGTAGCTAGCAAGTACAGGCTCGGAGGATACGCGACCGGAGCCCGATTGATCCTCCGAACAACATTCCTCCGGCCTGCGAGCGGACTAGCCCTGCGGCCAGATCCAGATCTTGGTGGCGCGGAAGCCGCCGTTGGGCAGGCGCAGACCGACGGCGCCCATCTTGGTGCCGGGAACCACATTCATGATGCTGGCTTCCATCACATCGGCGTCGGCGTCGGAGATGCGCACGACCTGAAGCGCCGACGACAGCTCGATGTCACGATGGCCGCCCTTGATCGCGGCGACTCGCACGCGGCTGCCCTGCGCCATAATGTCGCCGCCCTGCGGCATCAGCTGCTCGACGGTGCCGTCGAGGCGGCCGATGTTAGCCCAGGCGCTCTTCGCCAGCAGCGAACCGTCGGCCAGCGACGTGCCGCGCACGTCCACGTAGTCGCCGAGCTGAATCTCGCTGTGATCGACATCCTCGAATTCTTTCCAGACCGAGGCATCGTTGGGCAGCCGGATCGCGCGGAACTCGTTACCGGCGGCCAGCACAAAGCCCTCGGCGGTGCGCTCGACGACGTAGCCGCCGGCGAAATCGGGATCGATCTCAGGATGTTTTTCTGGATGCTTGGCCGGATCTTCGGGGTGCTTCTCGGGATGCTTCTCGATCGCCTCGTCGCCTTTGGTCGCCGCGCTGACCACGCCGGTCAGACCAGGATACAGAAAGTTAACGGCCGCCGCGCCGCCGGCTGCGACTACCTTGAGAAAACTGCGTCGTTCCATGAAAGCTGCTCCTTTGCAAGACGAGTGGCTAGACGGTTGCGCTGACGCTGGAGATGATTCCGGTCGAGAGCGAGGCGAACTGGGTAAACAGCGCCTTGGTGAAGTCGACCATCACGCAGGTGCTCGGGCCGGTATCCACGCGCTTGCCGGTACGGCTCTTGCCGCCGTACACAAAGGTGCCGGACGCGCCGCAGGAAACCGTCTTGTAGAGGCTGTAGTTGCAGCACCAGGAGCAGCTTGTCTTCCAGGCAAAGCCGTAGGAGCCTGAGCGGCAGGTGCAGCAGCCGCCGACGCCACAGTACGAGCTATTGCCACAAGGAGTTGAGCAGTTGCTGCCCTGGCAGCAGCAGCCGTCGCAGCCACACGGATCGGGGTAGCAGCAGAACCATGATGCTCGTCCAGAATACGTTGCCATGAGAATGTCCTCCGTGGTTGAAGTTAGAACAAGCCGTATCGACCGACGTAGCAGATGAGCCATTCAGCTCGTCCGCCGGGAGCGAACCCTGACGCAGCAGAACCTCTGCCGCCCCATGGAAGAGCCAGACCTCCTTTCCCGAAGCTGCGTAGATCAGGCTGAGTGCGCATGTGCTCTATGGCCTCAACCTTTTGGAGCGCGCGAACGCTCACACGCCGGATCAGTGCGCCGCTGCGATCGGGAGTGCCTGGGGGGATGGAACCGGAAGCGAAAACCGTAGATCCGATGCCTGCTGTATCGCAGATCGCGCACACAAGCCGGTACGCTCGCACAACCGGACGGCAGATACCGCGTACAGCCGAACGATCGTAGGCGTAGCTAACTATGCAGGGATATTCGAAGCAGAGAACCCTGCTTCGATCGCCGCCGCAATCTTTGGGGAGAAGGCCGCCGCAAAGCCGCCGATGATTGCAGTCGAGCGTTTTATTCCAACCGCTCATCTTTTGAGCATCAACATGAGCACGATCGAGAGATGAGCGATTGTTAATACATTCTTAACTTCTTGCCTATTCTAATCCATAGATCGAAATTAGTCAATTTAAAGTTAAGAGCGATTCAAAGTCATAATAAAACGTGGCTACTGAGCAACCAACGGTGATTGACTGATTGCGATACGCCACTTGATGCGGTACACTACTTGGTAATAAAAAGTACTTTTCGATCTTATCGATCAAGCTTGAACAAAAGAACAACGATCCATATTTATTTTTCCCTTCGCCGAGCACCATGCCTAGAGGGCACCCGTCATGGCACCCGCTTTGTTCCTTTGTTCTTCACACGAGATACAACTATGGCTGATTTTGTACCACAGGGCTCGATCGTACGGACGATCTGGGGCAACGCCGACACGATTATGCTGGTCTTCGCGGGCTCAGCGGCGGAGTTTGCGCTGAATCGCGCCGTGGATTGGCTCTTCTTCACCGGCAATCTGCCGCGCGATCCGATCGGGCGGCTCTTCTCGACGGCACGCTTCGCGCAAGATATTGTGTTTGTGGACGAGGCTACCGCGCAGCAGACGTTCGATCGCATCACCGCGATTCACAGCGCCGTCGAGCATAAGCGCGGCATGTCGATGCCCGACTGGGCCAACCGCGATGTGCTGTATATGCTGATGGATTACTCGTGGCGCGCCTATGAGCTGGTGCACCGTCCGCTCACGCCCACCGAGCAAGAGGATAACTTCGAGGTCTTTCGGCGTGTCGGCGTTGGGCTGCATATTCCTGATCTGCCGACCACCTACGCCGACTGGCTGATCGACCGGCAGCGACATCTTGAGCGCGATCTGGTGTATAGCCCGCACACCGCCGCGCTCTATGAGCAATACCGGCGGCATCTCGGCGCGTGGCGCTACGACCTGCTGCTGCAAATGCAGGCGCTGCTGGTTCCTGAGCGTGTGCGTGAACTGCTGAAGCTCAATCCACGGCCGCATCTGGCGCGATCACTGTGGCTCTACCCGGTGAGGCAGCGGCTGCGGCTGCGTCCGCTAGTGCAGCGCGTGTTGATGCCGCCGCGCTATCTCGACGCCGTACGCCAGCTCGACCGACCGATCGCCGCGTAGCTGGTAGAAACCACGCGGCGACACAATAGACTTAGACCGTGCGGCTTTGCCGATCCGTGGGCGGCAAGGCCGCGCGCAGCTGATCCAGGATCAGCTCGTAGGCCATCGGCCCTGGAGAGCCGTGTGGCCGCGTAGCCTCTCCCTCCCAGAGCGTGGAGCCTTGCAGATCGCGAATAACCAGTGATCCGTGAAAACCTACGCCGTTATCCTCACCATGAGCCTCTAGCTCTGCATCTGCCAGCGATCGATCATGGGTAAACTCAAAGTGGCTGATTTGCTGCATTTCGCGAATCAATCTTCGCCCAAACTCCGGCTCGCCCAGCAAAGCGGCTACGTACAATGTATTGACTTTGGTTAATGCTTTGCTCATTACGACCCTCCTTAAGAGTCGCTTGGAGCAAGATTAGTACCGTTCGCCGACTGAAAAGGGCTGCATCTGTAGCAAAAACGTAAACGTTTCGTGAGATCCAGCGCCGAGCAGTGCGGAAATCTAGATCTCGATAATCTCGGCCTGGCCTGCGGTTAGCTCGATCAGTGCGGCGACAAACGCGGAAATATCTTCCACGGCAAACGAGAGGGTCAGCGTGATCGCGACCGCAAACTCTTCGTCCTGGATCTCGCCGTTATGCGCTGCGATCAAACGTTTGACTAGCTCGTAGCTGGTGTAGGGAATCGTGATCAGGAGCTGGCGCTTCTCGATCTTCTCGGTGCGCGGCAAAACTTCCAGCACGGCGCGCACCGCATCGCCGTAGGCTCGCACCAGGCCGCCGGTGCCCAGCAGCGTACCGCCGAAGTAGCGCGTCACCACGACGGCGGCATCGCCCAGGCCGCTGCCACGCAGAACCGCCAGCGCCGGCCGTCCCGCAGTGCCGCCGGGCTCGCCGTCGTCGCTCATGCCCAGCGTGGTGGTCGCGCCGTAGCCGACGACATAGGCAAACACATTGTGAGTCGCATCCGCGAACTCGCCGCGCATCCGCCCGATAAACGCTTTGGCCTCGTCGACGGTTGGCGTGTAGGCGATCGTCGCGATGAAGCGCGAGTTGGAGACGCGAATCTCGGTGCGGGTCTCGGCGGCAGGAATCGGGTAGCGCTGGGCATCTGGCATTGGCGAGTCTTTCTCCATACGGTTGGCGATCGTCTTTAGTGTACTACAGCTTTCGCGCCGCACACCGATCCTCGTATAATGCTGAGAGAAACGTAGCCCAAAGGAGCACCACATGCACAAGCTACCCGAGCACGGCTCGTGCTTTGTCTGCGGCTCGACCAATCCCCACAACATGGGCGTCACCTGGGAGGCCGACGACGAGGGGCGCATGCATACCACCGTTACTCTGAACGAGGCGCAGCAAGGGCCGCCCGGCCATGTGCACGGCGGCGCGTCGGCGGCGCTGCTCGACGAGGTGATGGGCATGGTCGTCTGGCACGCCGGGTATCGCGTCGCCTCGGTCAATCTTGAGTGCGAGTATCGCAAGCCGCTGCCGCTGGGCATGGAACTGCATGTGCTGGGTGAGATCGTCGAGCACACCGGGCGGGCGATCCGAACCCGAGGCGCGATCATGCTGCCCGACGGGACGCAGGCCGTGATCGGGCGCGGCATCTACGTGGAAGCACCGCAGCTCTTCGGCGGCGTGGAGGCGCTGTGATGCTCATTCGGCGCGCCACAGCCCGCGACGAGGAAGCGCTGGCCCGAATCCGCCGGAGTGCGATTCTTGCGCTCGCCGTGCCAGTGCTGTCGTCGGAAGAGGCCGAGCGGTGGGCAAGATCGGCAGCGGCGGATCGGGTTGCGCGGGCGATTCACGAGCATCAGGTGTGGGTAGCTGTGGAAGAGTCGGCGGTCGGCTGGGTCGAGGTCGACGGAGACCGCGTGGCGGCGCTGTACGTCGCGCCATCGTGGGCCGGGCGTGGAGTCGGATCGGCGCTGCTGGCACGCGCTGAGTCTGTGATTCAGCGCTCCGGCTACACCACTGCACGGCTTGAGGCAAGCCAGAACGCGCTCGCCTTCTACCTGCGCCGGGGCTACGGGCGCTGTGGCCCGCCGGATGCCGAGAGAGCGTATCCAATGCGTAAAAATCTGGTCTCGGTTGCGCCGAATCAGCATGCGGCACAGCCCGAGCAACGGTAAAGCTGGATCAGCGCCAAGGAGGAGCTATGACCAATCGATCGATGGAAGAGCTGCCGAGCGCGCCGGAGTTTCCCGACGATCTCGACTGGATCAACACCGCCGGGCCGCTTGGGATCGGCGATCTGCGCGGCAAGTTCGTGCTGCTCGATTTCTGGACCTATGGCTGAATCAACTGTGTGCATGTGCTGCCGCAGTTGCGGAAGCTCGAAGCCCAATTTCACGATGAGCTGGTAGTGATCGGCGTGCACTCGGGCAAATATCCCAACGAGCGGCGCACGCCGCATATCGAGCACGCGGCGCTGCGGCTCGACGTGGAGCACCCGATCCTCAACGATCGCAAATACCGCACCTGGCGCATGTACGGCATCTCGGCCTGGCCCACGCTGGTTCTGATCGATCCCCAGGGCCGCGTGCTGGGCGGGCAGCCGGGCGAGACCACCGCCGAGCAGTGGGCGCCGGTGCTGGAAGAATTGATCGCGCAGTACGACGCGCAAGGATTGATCGACCGGCGACCGCTGGCGTTCGCGCCGCTGCAAGCAACCGAGCCGGCTCGACCACTGCGCTATCCCGACAAGCTGCTGGCCGACGATCAGGGCCGGCTGTTCATCGCCGACAGCGGTCATCACCGGATTGTCGTCGCCAGGATCGAAGGGCAGGGATTGCAGGTAACAAAGATTATCGGCAGCGGCCAGCAGGGACACGCGGACGGCGACGCGGCGACGGCGATGTTCAATCATCCGCGTGGCCTGGCGCGCCACGGCGATACGCTGTATGTTGCCGACACCGAGAACCACCTGATTCGCGCCGTAGATCTGGTCACGAATAGCGTCACGACGGTTGCCGGCACAGGTAGGCGAGGAGCCAGCCCATCCGCGAGCGGCCCTGGTCCGCAGATCGGGCTGGCCTCGCCCTGGGATCTGGTGATGCACGACGGCAAGCTGATCATCGCGATGGCCGGGCTGCACCAGCTCTGGCAGCTCGATCCGGCGAACGGCTACGTCGCGCCGCTGGCCGGCACCGGGCACGAAACGATCGAGGATGGGCCGCTGCGCAGCGCGACTCTGGCCCAGCCCTGCGGCATCACGAGCGACAGCAGCGAGATCTTCTTCGCCGACAGCGAGTCGCAGGCGATCCGCCGCGCGACAACGGGCAACGACGGCAGCATCACGACGATCGTCGGCACCGGGCTGTTCGACTTCGGCGACGCGGACGGCATCGGCGACAAGGTACTGCTGCAACATCCGCAGGCGGTTGTGGCGCACGCGGGGCTGCTCTACGTGGCCGACAGCTATAACCACCGCATCAAGATCGTCGATCCGGCGACGCGCGAGGCGCGCAGCTGGCTGGGCGGGCGGCGCATTCCCGGCCATGTCGACGGCGCGGCCAACGAAGCGGCTTTTTACGAGCCGGGCGGACTCAGCGTCGGCGGCGATACGCTGTGGATCGCGGATACCAACAACCACGCGATTCGCGCCGCCGACCTCCAAACCGGCGACGTGCGCACGGTCGCGATCGAGGGCCTGAGCCCGGTTTCGCGCTAGTTGGGGATGTCTTGTACAATCGCAGCTGCTAGAAAGGAGCAGGCGGCTCTGCCGCCGCAAGCTATGAAAGCGATACGTGTTCATCAATATGGCGGTCCCGAAGCCTTGAGCTACGAGGACGTGCCGCTGCCGGAGCCAGGCGCCGGCGTGGTGCGCGTCAAGATCGCCGCCGCCGGTGTGAACTTCATCGACGTGTACCAGCGATCGGGCCAGTACAAAGGCGCACCGCCCTTCACGCTCGGCAGCGAGGGCGCGGGAACGGTGGATGCAGTCGGGGCCGACGTGAGCGATCTTCAGGTCGGCGATCGCGTGGCCTTCGCGATGAGTCCCGGAGCCTACGCCGAGTATGCGATCGTACCGGCCTGGAAGCTGGTCCCGGTGCCGGAGGAGATTTCGCTGGAGACGGCGGCGGCGGTGATGCTGCAAGGCATGACGGCACATTATCTGGCCCGCAGCACCTTTCCGATCGAAGTCGGCCAGAGCGCGCTGATCCACGCGGCAGCCGGCGGTGTCGGCCTGCTGCTAGTGCAGATCGCCAAGCAGCGCGGCGCGTTTGTGATCGGCACGGTCTCGACGGAGGAAAAAGAGCAGCTGGCACGCAAGGCCGGCGCCGACGAGATCATCCGCTACACCGAGCAGGATTTCGTCGCCGAGACGCGCCGCCTGACCGACGGCAAAGGCGTGCATGTGGTCTATGACTCGGTGGGCAAGACGACCTTCGAGGGCAGCCTGAACAGCCTGCGACCGCGCGGCTACCTGGTGCTCTTCGGCCAGTCCAGCGGCGCGGTGCCGCCCTTCGATCCGCAGATCTTGAACGCCAAAGGCTCGCTGTTTCTGACGCGGCCGACGCTGGCCAACTACAGCGCGGATCGCGAGGAGCTGCTGTGGCGGGCCAACGAGCTGTTTAGCTGGATCGCGTCGGGCGATCTCGATGTACGCGTCGATCGAACGGTGCCGCTGGCCGAGACAGCCACGGCGCATCAGGCGCTCGAAAGCCGCGAGACCGCCGGCAAAGTGTTGCTGATCCCATAGGAGGCTCGATGAAACTCGATGTCGCACTGGCCGTCGAAGGCAAGCACCTGCCCAATATCGCCAGGCTTGCACGTGCCGCCGAGGAGCTGGGCTTTGCCGGCATGTGGACCAGCGAGACCAAGCACGACGCGTTCTTGCCGCTGGCGCTGGCCGCCGAACACACCCAATCGATCCAGCTGGGAACCTCGGTCGCGATCGCTTTTTCGCGCTCGCCGATGGTGGTAGCGCAGACGGCCTGGGATCTGCAAGATTTCTCAGAGGGACGGCTGCTGCTGGGGCTTGGCACGCAGGTCAAAGCGCATATCGAGCGGCGCTTCAGCATGCCGTGGGACGCGCCGGTTGCGCGGATGCGGGAGTATATTCTGGCGCTGCGCGGAATCTGGCAGGCGTTCCAGAGCAACGGCCCGCTGAATGTGCGCGGCGAGTTCTACTCGCACACGCTGATCACGCCCTTCTTCAACCCCGGCCCGATCGGACATCCCGAGATTCCGATCGCGATCGCCGGCGTGAACACCGGGCTGGCGCGGCTGGCGGGCGAGCAGTGCCAGGGCTTTCATGTGCATCCGTTTCACACGCCGCAGTACGTGCGCGACGTCGTGCGTCCTGCGATCGCCGAGGGCGCGGAGCGCAGCGATCGCAGCATCGCCGATGTGGAGATGGCGACCAGCGTGTTTATCATCACCGGCCGTGATGCCGCAGCGATCGCCGAGCAGCGCGAGCGGATGCGGGCACAGATCGCGTTCTACGCCTCGACGCCGACGTACCGCGTGGTGCTGGAAACCCACGGCTGGGCCGAGATCGGCGAGCAGCTGTCGCAGCTGGCCAAGCGGCAGAAGTGGCCAGAGATGACGGCGCTGATCTCGGATGAGATGCTGCGTGCGCTGACCGTCGAGGCAGGGCCCAGCGAGATCGGCGCGGCGATACGGGAGCGCTACACCGGCTTGATCGATCGCATCGCGTTCTATCTGCCATTCGAGCCCGGCCGCGACGATGCCTTCTGGCGCGCCACGATCGACGCGATTCATAGTGCCTAACCCAAACAACACGCGGCACGACCCAAGGTTTAGAAGACCTTAGGTCGTGCTGTTAATTCCTGACCCTGCTCAGCCACCGCTGGCGTGTTCTGGGCGTGACACATAACGCTCCTACGGATTGTCCATGCTCACACGTCCACCCTGCTCCACTCGACGGGCTCGGCTGCACGCAGCTGTTCAGCAGCCCGCAACAAGTCCTCAGCGCTAAACCCCGGCTGGCGATAGTCGCTGTACTCAAGCACCAGATGGCTATACTGCTCATACAGTCGCTCGCGATGGCAGATCAGCTGCGTGTAGCAGCGACGAAACGCATCCTGAAGCTGCTCATCGGGCGTTTGGCTGAACAGGCCGTTCCAGATCAATGGGCGTGGACAAAGGAGGTAGCTGCTCAGCAGCTGCGGATGGAGCACGTCCGGGACGCGCAGATAGATCACGGTAGAGTGCTGGCGAAGGCTTTGCAAGAGCGCCGGCTCGGCGTAGATGATGCTGCCGCCAGTATCGATCACGCAGTTCGTCTCGGTTGCGGCGCTCGCCGTGGTCTGGGCAAGCACATCGTGCAGGACATTCTGCTCACACGCGAGGTAGAGCGCTTCGCGCCGCCGGAAATCAGCCTCGTAGGGAAAGCCCATCCAGCGCCCGATCTCCTCCAGCGTCATGCCACTATCGGCGACTATAGCCTGAAGTTTGGCAGCCAGCAGCGCATCACAGTCGATCACCTGAAACCCATGCGCGGCTAGTTTCGTGGCGCAGACTGTTTTACCAACACCCGACATTCCCATCAAAGTCAGGATCATGGGCTTCCTCCAGCATCTGGGATCGCTTTGGCAGGCACAGTGAGTTAAGCACTCAGTATATACGGATGCGGCGGCGACCACAATTGGCTGTTGCGGTGAAAACGCGCGAACCGATCGAGCAGTTGTAGCCCTGACCACGCGATCGCAGCCGCTCCCATCCTCAAACCACTGACCACTGGTGCGATTCTCGCTATACTACACTTGTGAACACATTCACGTTGTATCGAAAGAGAAAACTATGGGCAATGGACAATACGCGGAGCGCGAGCCGTTGATCGTGATCGAGCAGCTCTCGAAATGGTTCGACGAAGGCGATCAGCGGCGCGTCGTCCTCAACGATATTAACGTCAGCTTTGGTCGCGGCGAGTTTGTGGTGCTGCTGGGCAAAAGCGGCTCGGGAAAATCGACGCTCCTGAATCTGATCGGCGGGATCGATAGCCCATCAACGGGCGCGATCCGCTTCGGCGATCGTGAGCTGACCGCGCTGGATGAGCAGGCGCGCACATTGTTTCGCCGCCAGCATATCGGCTTTATTTTTCAATTCTTCAATCTGCTGCCTACACTCACGGTGATCGAAAATATTCTGCTGCCGCTTGAGCTGAATAATCGCGCCGACGCCAAGGGACACCAGCGAGCCAAAGATTTGCTGGCGCAGGTTGGGCTGGGCGATCGCGCAAATACCTATCCCGACAAGCTTTCCGGCGGCGAGCAGCAGCGCATCGCGATCGCCAGGGCGCTGATCCATGATCCGCTGCTGATTCTGGCCGACGAGCCCACCGGCAACCTGGATGTCGACACCGGACGGCAGGTGCTTGAGCTGCTCGACACGCTGACGCGCCAGGCTGGAAAAAATCTGCTGATGGTTACGCACAGCACCGATGTGATCGGCATCGCGGATCGCGTCTTCACGATCAAAGACGCGCGGCTGGTCGAGAGCCATCCGCACGAGACGCTGGTCTCGCCAGCATGAAAGCGGTAGACGCATGATCAGCAGCTTACTTATCAAGACCAGCGTGCGCTACCTGCTGCGCCATCCGTGGCAGGTCGGGCTGTCGGTGCTGGGCGTGGCGCTGGGTGTGGCGGTCGTCGTCGCGATCGATCTGGCCAATACCAGCGCTAGCCGGGCGTTCACACTTTCCACCGAGACCGTGACCGGCCGGACCACGCATCAGGTTGTCGGCAGCTCGGGAGCGCTCGACGAGCAGATTTATCGCGATCTGGTGCTCTCCGGCAACGCACCGCAGGCCGCGCCGATCGTCGAGGGCTACGTCAGCGCCGAGTCGGAGGCGCTCGGGCCGATCCAGGTGCTGGGCATCGATCCGTTCGCCGAGAACGGCTTTCGCAGCTTTTCGGTGGGCCAGACCGACAACGCCGAGGTGTTCGTGCCGCTGCTGAGCGAGCCCGGCACCGGAATCATCTCGGCCCAGACTGCGAGCCGCGCCCAGGTTGCGGAGGGCGACACGCTTAATCTGGTCGTCAACGGGCAGCGTCGCGCGATCCGCATCGTGGGGCTGCTTCAGCCGCCGGACGAGGCCAGTCGCCGCGCGCTCGACGGCACGCTGCTCTGCGACATCTCCACCGCGCAGGAATTGCTGGGCCAGGTTGGTCGCCTGAGCCGCATCGATCTGATCTTGCCTGAAGCTGACGCGGGCGAGCAGGCACAGGCCAGGATCGCCGCGCAGCTGCCGACCGGCACCGAGATTGTGCGACCGGCCACGCGCACGGAGGCGATCGAGCAGCTTTCGCGCGCGTTTGAGATCAATCTCACCGCGCTGAGTCTGCTGGCGCTGGTCGTGGGCATGTTTTTGATCTACAACACCGTGACCTTCTCGGTTGTTCAGCGGCGCGGGCTGCTCGGCACACTGCGCTGCCTCGGCGTGACGCGGCGCGAGATCTTTGTGCTGATCCTGACCGAGGCCGCGCTGCTGGGCCTGATCGGCTCGGCGCTGGGCGTGCTGCTGGGCATCGCGCTTGGCAGCGGCCTGGTGCGGCTGGTCACGCGCACGATCAACGATCTTTACTTCGTGGTCACGGTGCGCGGCCTGTTTATCTCGCCGCTGACGTTGATCAAAGGGCTGGGGCTGGGCCTCGGCGCAACGCTGCTGACGGCGCTCATTCCGGCGAATGAGGCCAGCTCGACGCCGCCGCGCACGGTGCTGCGGCGCTCCTCGCTGGAAGAGCGCATTCGCAAGGCGATTCCGCTGGTGACCGGGCTCAGCGCTGTGCTGTTCCTCGTGGGCGGTGGTCTGCTGCTGCTGCCGTCGCGATCGCTGTGGCTGAGCTTCGGCGGACTCTTTGGCCTGGTCTTCGCCTGCGCGCTGCTGACGCCGCTGGTCACGCTGGTGCTCATGACGCTGCTGCGTCCGATTGGCGGCCGGCTCTTTGGGCTGCTGGGCCGCATGGCGGCGCGGGATGTCGTCGCCGCGCTGAGCCGAACCTCGGTCGCGATCGCCGCGCTGATGGTCGCGATGTCGGTAACGGTCGGCGTTGGAATTATGGTCGGCTCGTTTCGCCAGACAGTGATCACCTGGCTCGACACCAGCCTGCGCGCCGATATTTATGTGTCGCCGCCGGGACTGGCCGCCAATCGCGTGGACGCGGTGCTTGATCCCGGCGTGATCGATCGGCTGGACAGCGCGCCGGGCATCGTCGATAGCGCGCGCTACCGCAACATCATCGCACGCAGCGGCGACAGCCTGGTGCAGGTGATCGGCCTGGATGTGAACGAGCGTGGCCGGCAGGCCTACACGCTGGTCTCGGGCTCGTACGAAGAAGCCTGGCAGGCGTTCGAGCAGGGCGCGGTCTTTGTCTCGGAGCCGTTCGCCTACCGCTTCAACGTTCCGCGTAGCGGCGGATCGGTCACGCTGCAAACCGACAGCGGGCCGCGAACGTTTCCGGTCGCCGGAATCTTCTACGACTACTCGTCGGATCAGGGCGTGGTCGTGATGCCGCTGAGCCAATTTCAGCGCACCTGGAACGATCAGTCGATCTCGTCGCTGGCGCTGTATGTCGCGCCCGGTGAGGACGTGGACGCCACCGTCGATCGGCTGCGCGGACTGGTCGGCGGGCAGCAAGAGGTTGTGATCCGCTCGAATCGCGGCCTGCGTCAGGGAACGCTTGAGATCTTCGATCGCACCTTTGCGATCACTTCTGTGCTCCAGCTGCTGGCCACGATGATCGCATTTGTGGGCGTGCTCAGCGCGCTGATGGCGCTTCAGCTTGAGCGCGCGCGTGAGCTGGGCGTGATGCGCGCCAACGGTCTGACGCCGCGCCAGCTGTGGGGTGTGGTGCTGGGACAGACCGGGCTGATGGGCTTTACGGCCGGGCTGCTCTCGCTGCCGGTCGGGCTGCTGGTGGCGTTTGTGCTGGTCTATGTGATCAACCGGCG
>DASWTQ010000616.1:0-4080 GCA_036402055.1 Herpetosiphonaceae bacterium | reverse complement strand
GTGCAGCACCTGCAACAGCTGCCCGTGCTCCACCGCCACCGCTTTCGGTGTGCCCGTCGTCCCCGACGTGTAGATCAAGTACGCCAGATTCGTGAGCCCGGCCCCACTCACCGGCGGCGTCACCGGCTGCGCCGCGATCGCCGCAGCATCCGCATCCAGGCGCACCAGCTGCGCGCTACTCACAGGCAGCATCGCTTCGAGATGCGGCTGGGTGAGCACAACCACCGGCTGGGCATCGTCAAGAATAAAGGCCACACGCTCGGCGGGATAGGAGGGGTCGATCGGCACGTAGGCGCCACCCGCTTTCCACACCGCCAGCAGCGCCACCACCAGATCCAGCGAGCGATCCAGATACAGCGCCACCCGCGTCTCGGGACCAACCCCTAACGCTTGGAGGTGCTGCGCCAGCTGATTCGAACGGGCTTCTAGCTCGACATAGCTGAGTTGCTCCGCCCCACAGATCAGGGCCGTGGCCTCGGGCGTGCGCGACGCCTGCTGCGCGAGCAGCTCGTGCACCAGCCGCTCCTGCGCGTACGGCTCAGCCGTCGCGTTCCACGCGTCGAGTAGCAGCTGTCGTTCGGTGGCGAGCAGGAGCGGAAGTTCCGTCACGCGACGTCCGGCATCCACTACAATATTGGTCAGCAGCAGCTCAAAGTGCGCGACCATCCGCTCGATCGTCTCGGCCGTGAACAGGTCGGTGCTGTATTCGAGCGCGCCCGACAGCCCTGCGCTGGTCTCAGCCATTGCCAGACTGAGATCGAGCTTGGCCGTGCCAAAGTCGATCGACAGCGCCGAGGTCGTCAGGCTGGGGAAGCTCGGCAGCGCCATCGACACGTTTTGCAGCGCAAACATGACCTGGAAGAGGGGATGGCGGCTGAGGTCGCGCGCCGGTTGCAGCGCATCGACTACTTCCTCAAAGGGCAGATCCTGATGCGCATAGGCGCCCAGCGCGACCTCACGCACGCGCGCCAGCACCTCGCGGAAGGAGAGCGAGCCAGTCAGATCGGTGCGCAGCACGAGCATGTTGATGAAGCAGCCGATCAGATCCTCGGTCTCGCCGCGCGTGCGGTTGGCGATCGGCGTGCCGACGGCTATGTCACCTTGCCCGCTGTAGCGACTCAGCAAGAGCTGCCAGGAAGAGAGCAGCGTCATGAACAGCGTGACACCCTCACGCCGGCTCAGCTCAAGCAAGGCGTCGGTCAGCGCGCGCGACAGCGTAAAGCTGTGGCTGCTGCCTTTCGACGATGGAACCGGCGGGCGCGGATGGTCGGTCGGCAGCTGGAGCGGCTCAAGCGCGGATAGCTGGTGACGCCAGTAGTTGAGCTGGGCCTCCAACACGTCACCCTGGAGCCAGTCGCGCTGCCAGACGGCGTAATCGGCGTACTGGATCGGCAGCTCAGGCAGCGCAGCCGTCGCGCCGGTTGTGTGTGCCGCGTAAAGCGCCGACAGCTCGCGGAAGAGCACGCCCCACGACCAGCCGTCGGCGACGATGTGATGCAATGTCAGCAGCAGCACATGCTCATCAGATGCCAGAGTCAGCAGGATTGCGCGCAGAAGCGGGCCGCGCTGAAGATCGAAGGGCCGCCGCGCTTCAGCTGTTGCAAACTCAAGCACCGCCGCATCGCGCTCGGTCTCGGCCAATCCATGCAGATCGATCAGCGCGATCTCAACCGGAGCCGCCGGCGCGATCACCTGAACCGGTAAGCCTCCATGTGTAACAAATGTTGTGCGCAGCGTCTCATGACGGTGCACGATCTCGTTCAGGCTGTGCTCCAGCGCCGCCCGATCCAGCGATCCGGTGAGACGCAGCGCGCCGGGCATGTTATCGGCTGAGCTACTGGGATCGAGCTGATTGAGGAACCAGAGCCGCTGCTGGGCAAACGACAGCGGCAGCGCATGGTCGCGGCCGACTGGAGCCAGCGCCGGGGCGAGCGCTCCCGCCATGTCCTGGCGCGCCATCACGATCTGCTGAGCCAGCCCCTCGACGGTTGGCAGCTCGAACAAGCTGCGCAGCGGCAGCTCGACCTGGAACGCCTCGCGGATTCGTGAGATCAGCTGCGTTGCCAGCAGCGAGTGACCGCCCAGATCGAAGAAGCTGTCAAGAATGCCGACGCGCTCACGTCGCAGTACATCGGCCCAGATGCTGGCGAGCACATCTTCGACGGGTGTGCGCGGCGCGACATAGCGATCATCTTGCTCAGCATGGGTCTGCTCCGGCGCGGGCAACGCCTTACGATCGACCTTGCCGTGCGGCGTCAGCGGCAGTGCCGGCAGCACCACAAAGGCGCTCGGCACCATGTAGGCCGGCAGCTTGTTCAGCAGGAAGTCACGCAGATCGCCCAGCCCGGCGATATGTTCAGGCTGCGGCACAACATAGGCGACCATCCGCACATCGCCCGGCACATCAGTACGCACCAGCACGACAGCCTCGCGCACCGCCTCATGCTGGGCCAGGACTGCCTCGACCTCACCCACCTCGATGCGATAGCCCCGGATCTTGACCTGGCTATCCGTGCGGCCGAGGAATTCGAGGGTGCCATCGGGCAGGTAGCGCGCGCGGTCGCCCGTGCGATACCAGCGCTGTCCATCAATGATCACGAACTTCTCGGCCGTCAATTCGGGGCGATGGAGGTAGCCGCGCGTGACGCTGCCGCCGCCGAGGTACAGCTCGCCCGCCACCCCGAGCGGCACCAGCTGACCGTGCACATCATAGAGGCGGAGCTGCGCGTTGGGCAGCGGCCGACCAATCAGCTGGCGTGTCGGCAGGTGCAGCGGATCAACCACGGCGCAGGCGCAGATAATCGTGCCTTCGGTCGGGCCGTAGAGCACCACCAGCTCGGCCTGCGGAAACACGGAAAGCGTATCGGCCAGCAGCTCCGGCGGCACCGCATCGCCGCCCACCCAGATCCGGCGCAGACCAGCAAAGGCATTGGGCGTCGTGACGTGCTTGGCTTGCTCCACGATCTCACGCAATAAGCTCGGCACGGCGTGCAGCAGCGTCCAGCCGTGGAGATCCGCCACCAGCTGGGGCAAGTCGAGGATCTGTGCCTGGGTCTGGATCACCACCGTGCCACCTGCGATCAACGGATTGACCAGCTCAAACACCGCGATGTCAAACGCCACCGAGGCCAACCACGGCTGCACGTCCGTCGCCTGGTAGCCGAACGTCGTCTGGCTGGCGTGCAGTACCTGCAACAGCTGCCCGTGCTCCACCGCCACCGCTGTCGGTGTGCCCGTCGTCCCCGACGTGTAGATCAAGTACGCCAGATTCGTGAGCCCGGCCCCACTCACCGGTGGCGTCACCGGCTGCGCCGCGATCGTTGCGGCCTCCGTGTCCAGGCGCACCAGCTGCGCGCTACTCGCAGGCAGCGTCGCTTCGAGATGCGGCTGGGTGAGCACAACCACCGGCTGGGCATCGTCAAGAATAAAGGCCACACGCTCGGCGGGATAGCTGGGGTCGATCGGCACGTACGCGCCGCCGGCTTTCCACACGGCCAGCAGCGCCACCACCAGATCCAGCGAGCGATCGAGATACAGCGCCACCCGCGTCTCAGGACCAACGCCCAGCGTTTGGAGGTAGTGCGCCAGCTGATTGGCCCGACCGTCCAGCGCCGCGTAGCTCAGTTGCTCCGGTCCGCAGATCAGCGCCGTGGCCTCGGGCGTACGAGCGGCCTGCCGCGCCACCAGCTCGTGCGCCAGTCGATCCTGCGCATAGGGCTGCGCCGTCGTGTTCCACGCTTCCAACTGCTGGCGCTCGGCTGCGGTCAGAAGCGACAGATCGGCCAGGCGCTGTCCAGGATCGACCGCCATGCTGCTAAGCAGGGTGTGGAGATGGCCCAGCATGCGCGTGATCGCCGCGTCGTCGAAGCGAGCGCTGTTATAGCTGATCAGAACCTCCAGCTCGGCGCTGGGCACCACCGCGATGTTGAGCGGATAGTTGCTCTGCTCTACGCCGCGCGCATGCTCCATGCGCAGGCTCGCCTCCCGGCGGGCGACTACGGCATCCTGGATCGGATAGTTTTCAAAGATCACGAGGCTATCAAAGAGCGACTGGCCGCGCGGGATCTCGCTCCAGCCCTG
>DASWTQ010000615.1:0-4979 GCA_036402055.1 Herpetosiphonaceae bacterium | reverse complement strand
ATATGCGGCGCGAGTACCAGACGTTTCGCCAGTATTTGCCCGAGCGCTGCAACGCTGTGCTGGATATCGGCTGTGGTGTCGCCGGGATCGATGCGTTCATCGCGCGGCATTATCCCGGCCGCGATCTGCGCTTCTTTCTGCTCGACAAATCGGAGGTCGAGCAGAACGTTTTTTATCTGTTCAAAAGCCAGGGCGCGTTCTATAACTCGCTGGCTGTCGCCCGCACGCTGCTGACGGACAACGGCATTCCGCCCGAATGTGTGCAGCTTGTCGAGGCCAACGATCGCAACGAGATCAACATCGACTCGCAGGTCGATCTGGTGCTCTCGCTGATCTCGTGGGGCTTTCATTATCCGGTCGCCACCTATCTCGATCGTGTGCGCGAGCTGCTGAGCGACGACGGCGTGCTGATCCTGGATGTGCGCCGGGGCACGGGCGGGCTTGAAGATCTTCGGCGCGCGTTTCGGCAGATTGAGATCGTGCAGTCCGCCGACAAGTTCGATCGCGTGCTGGCGCGGAAATGATCGGAAAGCATTCGTTTGCAGGGGCGTGATTTATCACGCCTAACGCAATTAAACCAACGAGCGTGAAGCCGATGCTCCACGCTCATTCTTTCGTCTTGAGAGTAATCGCCAGGTCTACCGGCCCTTCTCCTGCTCGATCTCGCCGCGCCACGCGCCGGTCTCCTGGCCGCGTGACTCGATGAACTCCTTGAAGCGCTTGAGATCGCCCTCGACGCGGCGCTCGACAAAGCCCAGCGCGCTGCCGACATTTTCGATCACGCCCTCGGGCTCATAGTCGATCTGAAGCATCACGCGGGTTTTGTTGTCGTCCAGGTGGTGGAACGTGACCACACCGGCGTTCCGCGCGCCCGTGGTGTTGGTCCAGGCCACGCGCATGTCGGGCTCCTGCTCCGTGATCACGGCGTCCCACTCTTCTTCCTTGCCCGCAATATTGGCGCGCCAGTGCAGGTTTTTATCGTCAAGCTGCTTGACTTCCTCGACGCCTTCCATGAACTTGGGAAACTCTTCGAATTGAGTCCACTGATTGTAGGCAGTGCGCACCGGAACGTTCACGTCGATCGATCGCTCAATGTTCGCCATTTCTCGCTCCTTCAAGCTGCGGAATCAACGAACGTGTTCGGGATACAGTTCATGCGATTCGGCATACGCGGGGGCTAGCATCATGGGTCTCTTTCCCCAAACCCCCGATCTCCCATTCAATTGCGATTCAGTAGTGCAAAAGCCGTGCCAAAGATTTTCAAAGCCTGGCACTCGATCTATCGTGTGTAAAATGCTGAGCAGCAGGTATGCCGCATGGCCTGCATCTGCAAACAATCTCCGATCATGGCGACATAGGAGCCACGGCCTATAGCCTTTAGCAGGACTACTACCTACAATAGCTTTTATCCTCCTGGGATGCGGTTTCTTCGTACCCTTTGCTATTGTTATGGAGAACCTTGGATGCGCGTATTTGCACTATTCGTCGTCACCACCGCGCTGGTCCTCACCTTCGCCGGTGTTGGCGCGGCCCAATCGTCTCAGACGCAGGGACCGCGTCTGCGCCTCCATCGCGCAACCTTCGATGCGAAAGCTTCAGCCGGCCCGGCAGCTGATGCCGCGCTGGCTCTCGCATCGTCGACGCACGCGATCGTTCAGTTTCGCGGCCCGATCACGCCGGCCGACCAGGCTGCGCTTAAGGCCACGGGCGTAGAAATTCTGGAGTATGTTCCAGAATACGCCTACCTGGTTCGCGGCGATCCGTCGGCGATCACGGCCGCTACCAAGCTGCCGCAGCTCTACGCCCACGCGCCTTTCACCAACGCCGATAAGCTGTCGCCGTCGCTGCTCAGCGCGCTGGGCCGTGGCGATACCGTCATGGGTAAGCTGCACATCGTGGGCTGGCCCGGCGATACAGGTCAGCTTGCGCGCGATCTGCGCTCGGCCTCGGTTAATACGACCGGATCGCTTAACGCCGATGCGCTGGTGCGATTGGCGCGGCTGTCGAGCGTGCGCTGGATCGAGCCCGAGGGCAAGCCGCGCATCCTCAACGATGCCGCGCGCACGATCATGCATGTCGATCAGGTCTGGCAGCAGCGCAAGCTATACGGCGCGGGCCAGATTGTCGCCGTGACGGACTCCGGTATGGACACCGGCAATCCTGCTACTCTCAGCCCCGATTTTGCCGGGCGGCTCGTCGCGACGCATGCGCTCTCCGAGGGCGGTGATGTGGCGGATCAGCACGGCCACGGCACACATGTCGCGGGCTCGGTGGCCGGCTCAGGCGTGCAGTCGGGGGCGAACCCGGCGCTGCGCCAGTACGCGGGCTCCTACGCGGGCGTGGCTCCCGAGGCGCGCCTGGTGATTCAGGCGTTTGAGGTGCTGTCGAGCGGCGAGGTGGTGGGCCTGGACGCCGATTATTATCAGCTGTTCCAGCAAGCCTATAACGACGGCGCGCGAATTCATACCGATAGCTGGGGCGACGTGACCGGCCCGGCCTCCGATCCCGAGGCTCAGTTCGGCGGCTATCCCTACGGCTCGCAGCGTCTCGACCAGTTCATGTGGGATCATCCCGACATGACGATCTTTTTCGCGGCGGGCAACTCCGGCATCGACGGCGCGGTAGCCAGCAGCGGCTTTTGCAACGGCAGCGACGGCGTGATCGATCCCGACTCGCTGCTCGCGCCCGGCACCGCTAAGAACGCGATCACCGTGGGCGCGTCCGAAAACCTGCGCCTCTCGGGCGGCCTGAGCGGCTATCCCTGGTTCTTCCTACATCCGAACTTCTGCTATGGCCGCGAGCCGATCGCTACCGACACGATCTCGGACGATCCCAACGGCATGGCGGCTTTCTCCTCGCGCGGCCCCACCGACGACGGCCGCATCAAGCCGGATCTGGTCACGCCCGGCACGAACATTGTCTCGAACAAATCGCACGTTCCCGACGCCAGCCCGCTGTGGGGTCCGCACGAGACCAATACGCACTATGTGTACTCGGGCGGTACCTCGATGGCCACGCCGCTGACCGCCGGCGCAGGCGCGATCGTGCGCCAGTGGCTGACGCTCAACGGCCTGTCTAATCCCAGCGCCGCCGTCATGAAGTCGACACTGCTCAACACCACCGCCGACGTGGGCACCGGCCAGTATGGGCTGGGCGCCACGCAGGAGATTCCGAACGTGCGGCCGAACAGCGTCGCCGGCTGGGGTCGTACCGACCTGGATTTTATGACCGCGCCGCTGCCCTACAAGCTGTGGGTCGACGATCATACCGCCGGCCTGACAACCGGCCAGGAAGTGCAGTACACCCACACCGAGAGCCGGCCGCTTGAGGTGCTGCGCACGGATCAGCCGCTGCGCGTGATGTTGAGCTGGACCGATCCGGCGGCCTCGCTGTCGGCGTCGAAGCAGCTCGTCAACGATCTGGATCTGGTTGTGGTAGGGCCGGATGGCACCCAGCACTACGGCAACAACCTGGCGACCGGCGATCGCACCAATAACGTCGAGGGCGTGATCATCAAAAATCCGCAGCTCGGCTTCTACACCGTTCGCGTGCGTGCCTTCAACGTGCCGATCGCGGCGCAGCCCTACGGCCTGTCCGTCGCCGGTCCGGTCAACCTCCAGAGCCAGCTCAACGTTTCCAAGACCGCCAATCCGTCCACCACGGTCGAGCCGGGCGATCTGATCACCTACACGCTGGGCCTCAGCGCCGGCAGCAAGGCGATCACGCATCCGATCGTGCTGACCGATACCTTGCCGCTGAACGTCGATTTCGTGAGCGCCTCGAACGGCGGCACGCGCACCGGCCCTGGTGGCTCGATCATCCGCTGGTCGATCCCGACGCTGGCGGCCAACGAGTCGATCACGCGCCAGCTGGTGGTGCGCGTCGGCGCTGACACGCCCGAGAATACACAGATCGTCAACAATGACTATCGCGCCGAGAACGGCTTCGATGTGCCCGGCATCGGCGCGCCGGTGACGGTCACGGTGCGCAAGATCCCGCGCGGCGTGCTGACTCTCAACAAGGTGGCCGAGCCCAGCCCCACGGTTGCGGCCGGCGGGCTTGTAACCTACACGCTGACGCTTGGTGCGCAAAACGCGCCGATTAACGGCGTGGTGCTGACTGATACGCTGCCGATCGATACCTTCTTCGTTCGTGCGAGCGGCACGTACAGCCGCTCGGGCCCCGGCAACAGCGTGATTACCTGGAACATCGGCGCGCTGGCTGTGGATCAGACCGCGACGCGCACGCTGACGGTTCAGGTCTCGCCTGACGCCGCCAATGGCACGACGATCAGCAACAACAGCTACCGCGTCTCGGCCTCGGATGCGCCGACGGTCAACGGTTCGCCGGTCAATGTCACAGTTGGCGGTGGCGGCGGCGGCACGACACCAACACCGACGAACACGCCAACCAACACGCCGACGAACACGCCAACCAACACACCGACGAACACGCCAACCAACACACCAACCAACACGCCGACCAACACGCCGACCAACACGCCGACACCAACGAACACGACGATTCCGACTCACACGCCGACGATTACACCGTCGCCAACCAGCACGCCCACGCTCACGCCGATCCCGGTCGCGCTGACGCTGAGCAAGACGGCCAATCCCGGCGCTGAGGTGTTTGCTGCGCGGCTGATCACCTACACGCTGACGGTCGGCGCGCAGAACGGCGATGCCAACAATGTCAGGCTGACCGATACGATGCCGCTCTCGACGGAGTTTGTCTCGGCCAGCGGCTCGTACTCGATCACCGGCGCGCAGAACAACATTATTGCCTGGAACATCGGCACGCTTACATCCGGCAGCAGCGCGACGCGTACGCTGGTGGTGCGGGTGCTGCCCGACACCATCGACGGCACGACGATCAGCAACAACAATTACCAGGCGACTGCTTCCAACGCCGCGACGGTCAACGGCGCGCCGGTCAACGTCACGGCGCGGCAGGAGCCGCCCGACGGCAGGATC
>DASWTQ010000614.1:0-20054 GCA_036402055.1 Herpetosiphonaceae bacterium | reverse complement strand
GCCAGGGGGTTGGAGCCGCGCGCTGTTTGATCGGTGCGCGGCTCCTGGCGTATGGAAGAGGCTTTTAGTTGTCTGGAAACGTAGCCGGGATCGCATTTTCCCAAGATCAGAACATTGTGCCGCAAACATCTTGACAGTGATATGTCTTCGTTGTATCATCGATATATCGAGATACATCAAGTGTAACACTGGCTCTGAACCGTCAGAGCGAAAGGAACTGAAGATGAGACGTCCAGGAATGATGCGCGAGCGAGGCATGCGCGATCCACAGGAACGACGACACGGGCGCGGATTTTTCGCACAGGGTCGGCGACATCGCGGCGATGGACCGCCGGAGCCCGAGTCACGCGGCGGCTGGCGCGGTGGCCGAGAGCGCCACGAGCGCGGCGGCCCAGAGGAGCGGCATCACGGCCGGCCCGGACCACGCGGCTGGCGCGGCCCAGGTGGACCCAGGGTTGGGCGCGGCGACGTTCGCGCTGCAACCTTGATGCTGCTCGCCGAACAGCCGCTCCACGGCTACGAACTGATCCAGCGGATCACTGAGCGCAGCGGTGGTGCCTGGCGACCCAGCCCAGGGTCGGTCTACCCTGCTCTCCAGCTTCTGGAAGATCAGGGCCTGATTCGGGGTGAGCAGACTGAGGGGCGACGAGTCTATCATCTGACCGAGGCCGGCAGCGCACACATCGAGCAGCACCGCGCCGATCTGGCTGGTACCTGGGCGGGCGTGACCGCCGCCGGCGACGATCCGTCACGCGCGCTGCGTGACTTGTTCGAGCAGCTCGGCGGCGCTGTACGGCAGGTCGTACATGCGGGAACCGAGACGCAGGTCGCCGCAGCACGCGATGTGCTCACGAACGCGCGCCGCCAGCTGTACCGGATTCTCGCCGACGATCCGGGAGAAAACACACCGTCCGATCCTGCGCAGAGCTAAGCTGCGCTCCCGAGGCCGGCAGCTGATGCCGCTTTCGATCTGGCTTTCCTCTCATGGTGATCGCGATCGGCCCGGGGCGCATCGCGCTCGGGTTGGGCCTGATCGTCGCCTTCAGCTTCGGACTGGCGGCGGTGCTGATCGGCATCGGCATTTTGCTGGTGCGCTCGCGTGCGCTGGTGGAGCGCATGGGCGACCTGAGCAGCCGCTGGAGCCGTGCAATCCCGCTGTTCAGCGCTGTGCTGGTAACAGCGCTGGGCATCAGCATTACCCTCAGCGGGCTGGCTACTTACCTGGGCTAGAGCGTGGAGCATATCTGAATCAACGCGGCAAGGTGTCTTTCATCTTGCCGCGTTCGTATGCGTCGCCTAGCTGTCAGTCCCATAATCTCGGTCGGTATAATTGGTCTGGCCCTGCTTCCAGTAGCCGCGCGTAACGATCGTCGCGGGATCGAGACCACGCTCTGCAAGCAGATGCTTGCGAATGCGGCGCATGGCCGCTGCCTCACAGCCCACATAGATCCGCCCATTACCCTCAGGCAGCGACAGACTGCGGAGCGCTGCTTCCAGTGCCGTATCCGCTTGCGTCCCATTACGATGCAGCCAGGTGACGTCGAGCTGTGCGGCTGTCGCTAGCGGCCGCTCCTCGTGTGCGTCGGCGACCTCCAGCACAGCCCGCACGCGCGCCCCGGCCGGGAGCGCATCCAGAATTGTCGCAATCGCCGGCAGCGCGGCATCGTCGCCGGCCAGAAGCAACCAGTCGGCGTCGGGCTCGATCTGGTAGTTCGGGCCAGGGCCGCTGAGGATTAGCACCTGTCCGACTTGTGCCTGAGCGGCCCAGCTTGATGCGGGACCCTCGCCGTGCAGCACGAACTCGACATCCAGCTCGGGAATCGCCGGGTCGAAGCGGCGTGGCGTGTAGGTGCGCATGCGCGCCGGTCGTGGGCCGTCAGGCTGGGGCATGACCGGCTCAGCCTGTCCGTCTTCGGGAAAGATCAGCTTGATGTGCGCAGCCGGCCCGTTCCAGGCGAAGGCGCTCAGGTCGTCGCCGGTGAAGGTCACGCGTACCATGCGTGGCGAAAGCTGCTCAACGCGTGTGACCTGCACCCGGCGCATAACCCGGCGCCGGGGTGGCGGCGCGTCTGTGCTCTGTGATGAAGATGTCGTATCGGTCGTCATGCTCTTGCTCCCTGTCGATTCGTTACACGTGGAGTATAGCGCGACAGCACGATCTGCGGCCATAAAAAAGCACGCGGATTGTGGTTGTGTCCGCGTGCAGAATCGTGTATCAAATTGTTCGGGTAATCTGTCACAGACGCTGCCGCGTGCGACAGGCACTAATCTTTGATCATCGCCTTCATGACCTGGACTATGCCGATCAACGAGCCGACGAACATGGTGAAGCCGGAAACAAGGGCGGGAATGGCCACGCGCAACAAGGTGAGACGGGCGGGGATACGATACAGCAGCGTATAGCCGCCAAAGCTGAGCAGCGCGCAGCTGGTGATAAATCCGATGATCGTCAACGTTATGAGCAGCGGGAGCTGGCGTCGTGCGACGCTGCCCTGATTCGTGCTCGCGATCTGATCGACAACCTGGCCGGCCTCGGCCCAGGTGTAGCCGCGCCGCAGGATTAACGCCTGCATAATCTCCTCGCGGCGCGTATAGTTGCTCAGCTCCCGGACGACGAAGCGAACATCATCCAGATGTGAAGGATCAGTGGGGGATGTGACCGGCATTGTGGCAAACTCCATGAGGAAATAGCTGTATGGCAGCGATCGGTAGAAGCGTATTCTAGGAGCGACTGAGACGCGCTTCAATAGCGCCATGGTCCCCGGTGATCGTAGGATCGATTGGCTGCTGCCTGCAAATGACGCCGAGGAGCCACCTGAGCTACGAAGATATCAGTGCAAACGCTGTGCGCCAATTACCAGGCACGAAAGCGCCACGCTCGGCAGAGAGCATGGCCCTGGCAGTTGAGTGCTGCTGTGGAAGCAAGCGATCCGTCTACATCAGGAGGTCGAGCGGGCTTGCAGCGTCACGCTGGCCTGCTGCTGCTGTCCATTCCGCTCATAGGTGACGGTCACCGTCTCGCCGGCTTGCCCGCCCGTGATGTAGCCGGCCAGGCTTTCGTAGTCCGTCACAGCGCTGCCGTCGATCGCCGTGATGATGTCGCCGGCTTGCAGCCCTGCCTGCGCCGCGCCGCTGCCTGCGCTGACCTCGCCGACGGCGACTCCCGACTGACTCACGTCGGTAGCTTCCGCAATCGACACGCCGAGATAGCCTTGCTCCACGGTGGCGCCGCTCTCAAGCTGTGCGAGCTGCTGTTTGAGCGTGTTGATCGGCACGGCAAAGCCCATGCCCACGTTGCCCTCGACCGGGCTTTCGATCATGGTGTTGATGCCGATCACCTCTCCCGCCGCGTTGAGCAATGGCCCGCCTGAGTTGCCGGGATTGATGGCCGTGTCGGTCTGGATCAGCCCGCGAAACGTTTCGCCGCTGGTCGTCCACGTGCGACTCACCGCGCTGATAATGCCCTCGGTGATGGTCTGCTCAAGGCCAAACGGGCTGCCGATCGCGATCGCCGTCTCGCCTGCCGTGACCGCGCTGGAGTCGCCCAGCGTGACAGGAACAGCGCTGGCCGGCAAGCTGGTGACGCGGATCAGAGCCAGATCGTTGGCGCTGTCGGTCCCGACAATCGTCGCCGACTCCTGCTCGCCCGTGCTGAACGTTACAGTAATGTTTGTCGCGCCGTCGACCACATGGTTGTTGGTGGCGATCAAACCGTTTGTGTCGAGGACGAAGCCCGAGCCGGTCCCTGTCGCCGTCGCGTTGCGGAAGCCCACCTGGGCAACCGTAGTGATCTCCACCACCGACGGGCCAACCGCTGTGAGCACTGTCCCGGCGACGTTCGTGTTGAGCGTGCTTTGGGCGATCGTCTGCGTGGAGCTAACGGCTGCCTGCGCCGGCTGTGGATTCAACGCCACTGCGGTTACAGCACTGCCGACCGCGCTACCCGCGCCGCCGACGAGCGCCAGCGCCAGCAGGCTCGTCACGCCGATGCGTCGGACTTGCTGCGCACCTGAGGCCGTATGCTGCTTCCAAAATGTCAAAGGTGTCATGGCTTGATTCCTTCCTATCTGTCTTCGCGACTACATCATGTTGTATGAGGCAAGGATACTGCGGCGATATTCAGATCCCATGAAGAAATGATGTGCGGGATGTTGGGATTGCGGGGCGGCAACTCGCAGGCAGCGGCTGGACGGCAAACGTTAAAAAGATCGCAGCGGACGAGTCTTCGTCCGCTGCTGTGCCGATGTTTGTGGGCTATGGCTTTGGTGCGACTAGGCGTCTGAGGTCGTCGCCGGCGATGCCGCTGGTGACGCGGGCGCCGCTGGTCCTCGCGATCTACCTCGTGGCCCGTGACTGCCACGGCTCAGGATCGACGCGCCGGCTGCCTGGATCTGCGCGTACTTGGCATCGGCCTGCGCCTGGGTCAGCGTTCCAGCGCCGACCGCCGAGTCCAGCTCGGTCTTCGCTGCCGCCAGCGCCGCGTCGATCACGGCCTGCTCCGTGGTGCTATGCTCGGTCGCGAGCTGCGCCAGCGTCTGGCCGCTTTCAAGCTGCGTGTTCAGCTCGTCAACCGAGATGCCGAGCGCGCCGGCTGCGGCCGTGGACATCGCGTCCCGCAGGCCGGGCAGACGCTCGCCACGGGAGCCGCCGCGACCACCCCACAGCGCGCCGACATCACCCGCCCGGATACGCGCTTTGAGCGAATCGGCCTGCGCCTGCGTTAGCGTGCCTTGTGCAACAGCCGCGTCGGCCGTGCTGTTCCCGGCACTGGCGATGGCGGTATCCAGCGCGGAGCGGTCAATGTTGAGCGCAGCCGCGAGTTGGTCAAGAAACAGGCTGCGCAGCGTCGAGCTGGCGGTGGATGGCGCGGCGCTTTGTGCCGGCGCCGACGATTGGGCGGGTGCCGCGCTCGCCGAAGGAGACGGCGTCTGCGCGCTGACGGATGTGGTAGTGGCCGCTGTAGGGCCGAAGACGATACCGGCAAGCAGGCCACCGGCGAGCGCTGCGCTTGTAACGATTGATCGACGTTTCATGAGTTTTCTCCATTCATCTGCGATTAGGTCGATGGTGCCGTTCTCAGTGGGTCCGCCAAGAGCGACGGTGTGTGTTTCTCGATGATTGGAGTTTATCGCGCGGGTATGAAGATCCCGTTCAGAACTCGTAAGCATTGTATGTGGATGAATACGCCGATCAATCCTGTCCCGAGAGGAATCAGGGGATCACAAGTACGGCGCACAGCGCGCGAACGTCGTGTGCAGCGCCGCAACCGGATCGGCCTTGGGGATGAACTCGTGGCCGACGTAGCCTGTGTAGCCGGTGTCCCGAATCGCTCGCAGGATCGCCGGATAGTTCAGCTCTTGCTCGTCGTCAAGATCGCGGCGACCGGGAACGCCGGCCGTGTGGTAGTGCCCGATGAACGGATGAGCCGCCTGAATCGTTCGAATAATATTGCCTTCCATGATCTGCAAATGGTAGATGTCATACAGCAGCTTCACACGCGGCGAGCCGACGGCCCGGCACACCTCGACGCCCCAGGCCGTACGATCCGCCTGGTAGTCAGGGTGATCGACGCGACTGTTCAGCAGCTCAAGCACCAGCGTAACGCCAGCATCTTCGGCGGCGGGCGCCACGCGCGCGAATCCCGCTACCGTGTGCTCAGCGCCGGCCGCGTCGTCCAGCCCGTTGCGATTGCCGCTGAAGCAGACCAGATTCGGAATCCGCCAGCGCTCGGCCTGGGCCAGCTTAGCACGAATCTCGCGCTCAAGACGATCATGCTGGTCCAGCTGATTCATCCCGATCTCTAGCGGCAGATGGGCCTGCGTAGATGAGATCGCGATGCCGTGGTCGGTCACCAGCTCCCAGTGCTCGGGCGGCACGAGATCCAGCGCCGTGAATCCGGCCTCTGCGGCGGTCCGCACGAACTGCTCAGCGGTCATCAGGTTGGGGACAAAACACCACCACGAGACGGTCTGTGTAATCGCACCCATGCTATGCTCCTCTCCCGATCAAAACCGTATGCTTCATGCGCCAGGCTGCGCGCTATGCGGATCTTGCGAGATACGATATGCTCTGTGTTTGCTAACTGTAGCATAGTTCGGAAGCTGGGTTTTGATCGATCATCTCAGCTTTTCGCCACATTCATCATGCAGGAGGCCATCATGCGCTGGGAGGAATTGACGGGAGACGCGTTTATCACGGCGGTCGAGCAGAGCCAGGGCGTGTGTCTTGTGCCGCTCTCGGTTGTCGAGCGGCACGGCCATCATTTGCCGCTGGGCACCGACACGTTTATTGGTCGCGCGGTGGTCATGCGTGCGGCGGCGATCGAGCCGGCGGTCGTGTTCCCTGACTACATCTTCACGCAGATCCCCGAGGCGCGTCATCTGCCCGGCACAATCGCGATCGATCCCGATCTGATGGTGCAGCTGCTGGACAATGTGTGCCGCGAGATCGCCCGCAACGGATTTTCAAAGATCGTGCTGGTCAACGCCCACGGCGGCAACACCGGGCTGATCAGCCTGTTCAACATGCTTCAGCTCTACCAGCCGCGCGACTACGTGGTCTATCTCGTGCAGCCGATGATGCAGCTGTTCGGCGGTGGAGTCGATCTGCCCTGGTCGCCTGATCGCGACGGCCATGCAGGCCCCGGCGAGACCAGCATCATCTTGCAGCAGCGGCCGGATCTGGTGCACATGGATCAGGTGCCGGACGACGACGAAGGCGTGGCGCAGGGACGGCTGAGCGATCTGCGCGCGGCGGGAGTGCAGACCGGCGTCTGGTGGTATGCCGATCATCCCACGCACTATCAAGGCGATGCGCGAGTGGCGACGGCTGAGGCGGGCGAGCGGCTGCTGGATGTGATGGCGCAGGTTGTCGTCCAGGGCGTGCGTGCGATCAAAGCCGATCATGAGGCGCGGCGGCTCCAGGACGAGTTTTTCGCAGCGTCACGTGCGCCGTTGAGCGGAAAGTCATAGCGGCAGCCGCGTCTGGCCTCAGTGATTGTGACGCGGCGGCTTGCCGGCCACTCCGCGATATTTGAGCGCGGCTTCCAGCGCCGCTCCATCGGCGAGATGCCCGACCGTCGCCCGGTAGATCTCCTGCCAGGGCGTGGCGTGCTCCAGCGCGATCGGCGGCAGCTCCTCCCTGCGGCGCTCGATCTCGGCGTCGGACACCAGCGCATCGCAGCGGCCGGCGTTGAGATCGATGCGGATCATGTCGCCGGTGCGCAGCCAGGCTAGACCGCCGCCCGCCACGCTTTCAGGCGATGCATGGAGGATCGAGGGGCTGTCGGATGTGCCCGACTGCCGCCCGTCGCCGATGGTGGGCAAGGACGTAACGCCCCGGCGGATCAGCGCGTCGGGCGGCTGCATATTGACGACCTCCGCCGAGCCCGGCCAGCCGAGCGGCCCGGCACCGCGCAGCACCAGAATGCAGTGCTCGTCGATGTTCAGCGCGGGGTCGTTGATGCGCGCGTGGTAGTCCTCGGCGCTGTCGAAGACGATCGCGCGCCCTTCAAAAACACCCTCACAGCCGGGCTCGCTGAGATAGCGGCGGCGAAACTCGGCCGAGATCACGCTGGTTTTCATGATCGCGAACTCGAACAGATTCCCGCTGAGCACCAGAAATCCCGCCTGCTCCTTCAAAGGCGTGTCGTAGGGCGTGATCATCTCGCGATCCGTGCTGAATCGTCCGGCGATATTCTCGGCCAGCGTCCTGCCCGTCACCGTCAGCACATCGCCGTCGAGCTTGCCGGCCTCGATCAGCTCCCACAGCACGGCGGGCACGCCGCCGGCGCGATGGAAGCGCTCGCCGAGGTATTTTCCCGCCGGCTGCATGTTGACCAGCAGCGGAATATCGTAGCCGTGCGCCCAGTCCTGCATGGTGATCTCGACGCCGGCATGGCGCGCCATCGCCATCAGATGCGGCTGGGCGTTGGTCGAGCCACCGATCGCGGCGATGGTCACGATCGCGTTCAGGAAGGCGGCACGCGTCAGGATCTGCGAGGGGCGCAGATCGGCGTAGGCCAGCTCGACGATGCGCCTGCCGGTGGCATAAGCCATCTGGCCGCGCTCACGATACGGCGCGGGAATCGCGGCGCATCCCGGCAGCGACATGCCCAGCGCCTCGGCGACGGCGTTCATGGTCGAGGCGGTGCCCATCGTGTTGCAGTGGCCGGCCGAGGGCGCCGAGGCCAGCGCCGCATCGAAGAACTCCGTCTCGTCGATCAGACCGACCGCCAGACGCCGCCGACTTTTCCAGATGATCGTGCCCGAGCCCACCAGCTCGCCGTCGAACCAGCCGTCGAGCATCGGCCCGCCGGAGAGCACGATCGCCGGAATATCGACTGTCGCGGCGGCCATGATCGCGGCCGGCGTCGTTTTGTCGCAGCCCGTGGTCAGCACTACCGCGTCAAAAGGATAGCCGTACAGGATCTCGACCAGGCCCAGATAAGCCAGATTGCGATCCAGAGCTGCGGTTGGGCGGCGGCAATTCTCAAAGATCGGATGCACCGGAAACTCGATCGGAATCCCGCCGGCGTCGCGAATGCCGTCGCGGACCCGCTGCGCCAGCTCAAGGTGAATCCGGTTGCACGGCGTGAGGTCGCTGCCCGTCTGGGCGATCCCGATGATCGGCTTGCCCGCGCGCAGTTCCTGAGGCGTCAGGCCGTAGTTCATGAAGCGCTCAAGGTAGAGCGCGGTCTGATCGAGGCGCTCGGGATCGGCGAACCATTCACGCGAGCGAAACCGGCGCGCGGGGCGAGTGTTATGATTTGACATAACTAAACTTTCTATCTCTTGAGCTGTGATTCGAGCCCTGGTCTCACGCGCGATCCTACGGCACGTTTCCAACCGTCGACCAGCCGCCGTCGATCAGCAGCGTGTGACCATTGACCACGCGCGCCGCCGGAGATACCAGATACAATAGCGCCGCCGCCACATCTTCGGGCTGCCCGCAACGCCGCGTCGGCGTCACGCCGGCCCAGTGGGCCTCGTAGTCGGGATCTTCGCGCAGGTTGCGCTGGTTCACGGTCGCGCCGATGCCCAGCGTATTGACGGTGATCCCGTGCGGGCCAAGCTCAAGCGCCAGCACCTGCGCCATGTGACGCAGGCCGGCCTTGGTGACGGCATAGGCCGAGCAATCGGGCAGCGCGACCACGCCCGTCACCGACGCGGAGAACACGATCCGGCCGCCGTCCCAGGCAGCGGGATTCGCCGCGCGCTGGTTGAGCATCTGCCGGGCAGCCGCCTGCGCGCCGAAGAACGAGCCTTTAAGATTGAGATCGACGACGGTATCCCAGGTCGTCTCCTCGACCTCCAGAAACGGTCCCCACATCGTGAGCCCGGCGTTGGCGACGAATATATCCAGCCGGCCGAACGCCGAGACGGTTCGCGCAACCAGGCGCTGATTCTCAGCGACGATCGACAGATCCGCATCGATCGCCAGCGCCTGACCACCAGCCGCACGGATGCGCGCAACCGTGGCCTCGGCGCGATCCGTCTCGGCGTGATGCGCCACCACAACCGAGGCTCCAGCGCCGGCCAGCGCCTCAGACATCGCCGCCCCGATCTCGCGACTGCCGCCGGTAACGATCGCAACCTTGCCGTGTAACATAGGCAGCTCCCCGATCACGGCAGACGCGGCGGGAGCCGTCCATCGGCGATCGCTTGCCGGAACGTGGCAATCGTCGACGCGACTCCTTCGGCGAGCGGCGTGTGCGGCAGCGATCCGAGCACGCTGTGCAGCGGCGTGGCATCCAGCTCAGCGGGAAAGCCCAGCGGTGCATCGGTGAAGCTGAGCTGTCCGCGTATGGCGGGGACGGCCTCCTCGATCGCCGTGATGATCTCGCGGGTGTGGACGACGGTTCCCTGGAGGTTGAAGACCTCGGCGCCGTCGAAGGGAACGCGCGCGGCCTGGATGAACGCCTTCGCTACGTCGTCGGCGAATTGCAGATCGTAGCGCCCGCCAAAAGGGATATGAAAAGGCTGTTCGAGCGCAGCGGCAAGCATGGCCGTCGTCGGGCTTGAGGTGAGACCCTGATCCCGTCCCGGGCCATAGACCACGTGCGGCCGCAGCCCGATGCTGCTGATCCCGTTGTCCTGCCAGTACACGCGGGCCGTGCCCTCGTTGGCCTGCTTGTACACGCCGTAGTGTGTGTGAGGTCGCAGGGGCGCATCGTGGCTGACCGGCCCTTGCAGCTCCTCCTCGCTGATGCCATAGACCGCCACGCTGCTGGCGTACACCACACGCCGCAGGCCGTAGCGTCTGGCGGCCTCAAAGATATTCACCGTGCCAACTACATTGACCCGCGCTCCCAGCGAAGGATCGGCTTTGCAGAACGGCACCTGCAAGGCCGCCAGGTGGATCAGGTGAGTCGGACGTGCCTGCTGAAGCACGCCCTCGACCGTGGGCAGATCGGCAATATCGCCGGTCAGCACCTGCACGCGCGCCAGCTCATCTTCTGCCATGATCAGCTGCAAGCGACGCAGGTTGTTCGCCTGGTCGAAGATGGTGGTCGGGACAGCTTCACGGATCAGATTGCGGACGACCCAGGCACCGATACAGCCGAGCGCGCCCGTCACGAGAAATCGTTCGTTCTCCATGGCCCTTCCTTGAATCAGCCGGCATCCGCGAGGGATCATCGTCTTGTGCTGCGCGATCGACGGGTTGCTTGTCCACAGCCAGGCGATCATGCACCGCCGACATCATACCACGCGCCGCGTGCTCCCTATTCATCGCGGATGCTGACCGATCTTCGACTGGCCGGGATTCAGTCGGCGTCCCAGACCACGAGCAGGTGCTCAAGCCCACGGATCGTCAGCGATGCCCGGTAGCGCAGCGTTTGGTCGGGAGCCAGGCGCAAGCTGGGCAGCCGGGAACTCAGCGTCTCCAGCGCAATACGCATTTCCAGCCGTGCCAGCGGCGCGCCCAGGCAAAAATGAATCCCTTGCCCAAAGCCGAGATGCCGCCCCGCCTGTGATCGTTGCGGCTGAAAGGTGTCGGGATCGGCGAACGCAGCCGGATCGTGATTGGCCGCGCTGAACAGCACGAACACACGCGAGCCCTCCGGCAGCGTCACGCCGCTCAGCACGACCGCCTCAGCCGTCCTGCGGAAGAAGCCGATCGCTGGGCCGTTGAAGCGGATAGCTTCTTCCACGACGCTAGGAATCCGCTCAGGATGCGCCTGGATCTCCCGCCAGAGGCTGGGCTCGCCGAGCAGCTGGGCCATACACGTGCCCAGAAGATTGGCGGTGGTTTCGTGGCCGGCCAGTACCAGATCGAAGAGCAGCTCGACCAGCTCTTCCAGGCTCAGGTGCGCTTCGCCCGTGTCGATCGCCCGAATCAAATCGCTGGTCAGATCATCCTGCGGAGCCGCGCGCCGCTGTTCGATCAGCGCGGTCACGTACCGCTGGTAGGCGATGGCGCTGTGCGCGCAGGCGAGCTGCCGCTCAGGTGGCAGCGGCAAGAACAGCAGCTCCAGCACATCGCTTGACCAGCCGCGTACCTGTGTGAGGTCGGATTCGGGAACGCCAATCAGATCGAAGATGACGAGCGCCGGGAAGGGATAGTTGAACTGTTCGACAAGATCGGCGTGTCCGTGATCGATAAACTGGTCGATCAAGCGGTCCACAGCCTGGCGTATTCGTGGCTCAAAGGTGTTGATGCGGCGCGCGGCGAAGGCTTTGCCGACACTCGCTCGAATCCGGGTGTGCTGCGGCGGATCGACGTTGACGACCGAGTTGACCAGAAACGGCATGCCGGTGCCCAAGACAGCCTGGACCTCGGGCGTGTACTGTACGACGCCTTCGATCATCCCGGCCGACGAGAATCGCTGCGGATCGCGCAGAATGGCGAGGACATCATCGTAGCGTGTGATGACCCAGCTTTGGAGAAAGGGGCTCCAAAAGACGGGATCTTCCTGCCTGGCATGCGCGTAGAAGCGATATGGATCGGCCAGATGGGCGGGGCTGAGCGGATCGAAATCCGCGCCGACGTGATGATACGGGCAGGCGCTTGCCGGGCTGGCTGTCGCAACCAGCGTATCTTCGGTGCTGAGAGCGGTCATTGTGGCTACCTCCTGAGACGATCCTCGAAGCGAACGGATCGCTTGGAGGAGTAGTCTCACGAGGCAGCTTTTCGTTACATCCGCAACGTATCGTCGAGCGGCCGGCGCGATCTCGGAGACTGCACCGAAACGATGGACGAGGCTCAGATGACCGTTCTACGAGTCGGAGGGCACGATCGACGGCGCGGGTGCTGCCTAGCGCACCAGGGGCCGCTGCCACCAGTGACGCGCTTCTTCCCCGGAAGTAGCCTCGTCCAGCAGATCGTCGATATCGCCGAAATGCTCCATCAGCCAGCTCTGGGAGTAGATCGTGTCAAGGTAGCGCTCGCCGCGATCGCAGAGGATCACCACGCAGTTAGCACCATCCGGGATCTCGTGCTGAACTTTGCCTACCGCCGCAATTGCCGCACCCGACGAGCCGCCAGCCAGAATCGCCTCGCGCCGCAGCAGCAGGTAGCAACCGACGACTGCTTCCAGGTCCGAGATATGCACCGCCGCATCCGCCAGATCCGGCTGGTACAGCTCAGGGCGGCGTGACGCGCCGTGACCTGGGATCAGGCGATGGCTGGCCGGCGTGCCGAAGATCACGCTGCCGATCGCGTCGACGCCGTAGATCTTGGTTTTCAAGTTATGCTGCTGGACATAGTCGGCGCAGCCACGCAAGGTGCCGCAGGTGCTCGTGGCACAAAACAGGTAGTCAACCTGATTGTCCAGCGCGGTCGCGATCTCGTGCATGGTCTGGTGATGCGCGATCGCGTTGTCCAGGTTGGCGTACTGATTGGCCCACCAGCTATTCGGGATCATCTGCTGCAAGCTGCGCACACGGTCAAGCCGGGCTTGTAGAAACTCGCCGGTGACCGGATCGGCGTTGGCGACCAGATCGACCTCGGCGCCGTAGGCTTTCAGGATCGCAATATTTTGCGTGGTGGTTTTCGGATCGATCACACAGATAAAGCGCAAGTTGAGATATGCGCAGACCTGGGCCAGACCAATGCCCATGTTGCCGGAGCTTGATTCGATCACCGTGGTGTCGGGCCGAATCATGCCGCGCTCCAGCCCTTGCTTGAGGATATGATAGGCCGGACGATCTTTGATGCTGCCGCCGGGATTGAAGCTTTCCAGCTTCGCGAACAGCCGAAAGTTGCGATCGTCAAACATCCGGCTCAGATGAATCAGTGGCGTATTGCCGATGGTCGATATAATACCTGTTTGCATGCTACTTTCTACCTTAATGACTGCCCGAGATATGCTACACGCGCCCTCAGCGCTCAGGTCACATCCGCAGATGGTTTGCTCTGACCACGCGCCGGCAGCGCTGTGCCGACCGCGACATCGCGAATGAGCATGAGTGCCACAATCCCGGCCAGAATATATGCATAGCCCTCGATACTGATGATCGGCACGATGCCGTAGATGTCGCCCAGCGTTCCGGCGACGGCCATACCGCCCAGGGCAATACATGAGCTGAGGGTATTGTAGGCACCGTAGATGCGTCCCCGATACTCGTCGGCGATGCTCTGCTGAAGCAGCGTGTTCAGCGCTGTGCGGCAGCTCACCGAGACCACGCCCACAATGATCATCAATACTGAGACCAGCGTCAGCGCCGACGCCGCCGCGAAGGAAGGCGCGTGGAAGATCACCAGCGTGAGCGCGCCGAAGAGGATCGAACTCCAGCCGAGCAGCCGCGAGGAAAGGACGCGCCCGCCCAGGCTGCCAATGCTCAGCCCGCCGATCAGGCCGCCGATCGCCTGCGCCGACATCAGCCAGCCATAGTCAAGATCGGTGCCATTGAGCACAGTCTTAACGAACGCGACGAAGAGCACGGGAAAGAAGCCCTCGCCAAACGACATGATGCCGGTGACGATAAACAGCGACAGGACCAGCGCGCTGCGTTTGACGAGCATCAGCCCGGCGAACCATTCGCGCCACACGCCCAGCCACGAGGCCAGCAGCGTCGTCTTTTGGCGCGCGGGAAGCGGCGGTAGCGTCGACCGATCGACGCGAATCAGCGCGATCATGCCCGCCGCGACGGCAAACGAGGCCGCGTCGATCAGCGCGATAGTATGCAGGCCAAACCAGACTGCCGCCGCGCCGCCCAGCGACGGGCCGATCAGTCGCGCCAGGTTGTTGTTGAGGATATTGAGCGCGTTTGCCGAGAGCAGGTGCTTCTCGCCGACCAGCTGCGGCAGCAGCGCGTGCTCGGCCGGCGCGAAAAATTGCGCGATTGCCGCTGAGATGAATGAGATTCCGTAGACGATCCAGAGCCGATCAACTGATGTAACGAAGAGGACCGGCAGCAGAGTCAGCGCCAGCAGCAGATTGCTGATCACCATCGTGCGCTTGCGGTCCCAGCGATCCACGAAGACGCCGGCGACCGAGCCAAGCAGAATCTGGGGCAGCACTCCGGCCATAAACATCAGGCCAGTCGCCAATGTCGAGCCGGTGAGCTGATAGATGTATATCGGCAAGGAAACGCGGATCATCCAATCGCCAACGAGCGAAATCAGCGCGCCAAACCAGAGCAAGGCGAAGTTGCGTTGGCGTAGTAAAGATAGCACCGACGTGCTCCTTTCGTTTAAATCGACAACGATGTCGCAGATCGATTGGAATGGCCGGGACGCTCAAGACCGCAATTGAAGCGGTGCTGAGGGCTTTGACCGAGGGGCCTACCCTTGGCTTCTCAAGGCCGCACTGCCACGTTTCGACATCGCTTGGAAAACATGCACCAGGGCGAAGGAATACCATCCGCTCGCCCTGGTGTCTTCTCGGCACCGTCTGATGTTACGAGCCCGCGATCGAGGCGAGACTCGCTATACATTCGGAGAGCCGCTCCGCCAGCGTACGAACATGTGGATCGATGATCATGGTGCTGTGCGTGCCCGGAACCACATGCACCTCAACAAGTTGTGCCGAGATCCGGCCCCAGCCCATCGTCGGCTCGACGACATCCACGTCCGGCTTGCTCGGAATACGATCATTCCGCTGGGCCTTGAACAGCGTGATCCGGTGCGGATACGGCTGGGCCTGGTAGCGATCGGTGGCGCGTCCGTTGGCGTCGAACATATGCATGAAGCGCAGCAAATAGTCCGGCCTGGTATCCGGCGGCACCAGGCGCAGCTTCTGGAATGCTTCCAGCGCGTAGCTCAGCTGCTCCTCAATACCGAACGCCTGGAACTCCTCCCGGCTGAGCGTGATATGCTCCGGCCCGGCGATCCGCACAACCAGATCGTAGTCCAGCTGATCGGAGGTTTCATGCTCCGACCACAGCAGCCACGGCGACTGCGCGTGCGTGTCGATGATGCCAAGGAACTCGACCTCCTCGCCCTGCCGCACAAGCTGCTGCGCGATCTCGAACGCCACCAGACCGCCCATCGACCAGCCAGCCAGCCGATACGGCCCGTGCGGCTGAGCCGTCTTGATCGCCGCGACGTACTCCGCCGCCATCGCCTCGATCGTCTGGTGCAGCTCCTGGCCGGCTTCCAGGCCCCGGATCTGCAAGCCGTAGACCGGTTGATCCGTGCCCAGCTCGTGCGCCAGCGGCATGTAGCAGAAGACGGTTCCGCCGGCCGGATGCGCAATGAACAGCGGCGGCTGCGATCCCTTCGGCTGGAGCGGCACCAGCGGCGACCACTGGCGCGACGCCGGGTCTTGCCGCAGGAGACCCGCGAGCTGCTCGATCGTCGGCTCCTGGAAGAGCGTCGTCAGCGATACCTGCTGCCCGAACGCGCGCTCGATCTGGCTCATCAGCTGGATCGCCAGCAGCGAGTGGCCGCCCAGGTCGAAGAAGTTGTCGGTGACGCCGATCGGCTCGACCTTCAGCGCTTCCTCCCAGATCTGCACCAGCTTCAGCTCGACGCTGTCGCGCGGCGCGATGTAGCTCTGCTGCGCGTCGCTCCAGGTGGCTGGCGCCGGCAGCGCGGCCCGATCGACTTTGCCGTTGGGTGTCAGCGGCAGCCGATGGAGCAGCACGAAGGCCGAGGGCACCATCGACTCGGGCAGATGCTGGCGCACGATGCCGCGCAGTGTTCGTTGCAGCGCCCGCTGATCGCCCTCGGCCACGACGTAGCCGACGAGCCGTGTATCGTCGTGATCGTCCTTGCGCGCGACCACAACCGCATCCACGACGGCCGGATGCTGCCGCAGCACCGCCTCGATCTCGCCCGGCTCGACACGCACGCCGCGAATCTTGATCTGGTGATCGACGCGGCCCAGAATATCCAGCGATCCGTCCAGCCGGTAGCAGCCGCGATCGCCGGTTCTGTAGAGCAGGTCGCGCTCGTCGGTCCGGAAAGGATTCTTGACAAAACGCTGCGCCTGCTCCTCGGTGGCGTTGAGGTAGCCGTAGGTGCGGAACGGCGTACGGATCACGATCTCGCCGGGCTCGCCGATGCCGCACAGTCGGTTATCCGCCGTGAGCACCAGTGCCTGCGTCTGCGGCAGCGGCCGACCAACCGGCTGAACGCCCGGCTGTGGCTCCGGCCCGACCTGATAGCAGCACTTTGCCAGCGTGGTCTCGGTGGGACCGTACAGGTTGGCGATCTGACTGGCGAACGTTTCGCGCCAGCGCCGGACCAGCACATCGCTGAGCGGCTCGCCGGCGAAGAACGTCCAGCGCAACGATGTGAGCGCGAGGCCCTGCGGCAGATCCGCCAGCCACGACTGCGCCAGCGTCGGCACCGTGTGCAGCAGCGTAATCCGCTCGCGCTCCATCCAGGGCAGAATGTGATGCGGCGCCAGCGTCAGGCCCGGCTCCGGCAGGCACAGCACTGCGCCGCTGACCAGCGGAAGCAGCATATCGCGCATGACCACGTCGAAGGACAGACTGGTAAGCTGAGCGCTGCGATCCTGCGGCTCGACGGCGAATGTTTCGCGCTGCCAGTGCAGGAAGTGGCTCAGGCCCTTGTGATTGCCGAGAATCCCCTTGGGCACGCCCGTCGTTCCCGAGGTAAAGAAGATATAGGCTGCGTCGCTCGGCTGCGGGGCATGATGCGCAAGATCGCGCTCGGCGCCAGGCCGATCGGCGTGAACATAGCCGCTATCTCCATCGACCGTGAGGATCGACAGCTCTCCCAGGTCGTCCAGCCAGCCATCCTCGGGCTGCCGCTCGCCGATGTGCAGCAGGTAGCGCGCCTTGCCTTCCTGGATCATCTGGCGCTGGCGCTGAGTTGGCAGGCCGCGATCGACGATCAGGAGCACGCCGTTGCTTGAAAGCACGCCCAGCACACTGGCGATCAGCCCAAACCGGCGCGATCCCACAACGGCTACCACGTCGCCGCGCTCAAGGCCGTGCTCCACCAGCGCACGGGTGATGCCGCGCGCAGATGTCGCCAGCTCGGCGTAGCTCCAGGCTTGCTCGCCGCACACGAGCGCAGCGCGATCCGGCTGGCGGGCGACCCATGCCGTGAACATGTCGGCAACCAGATCGTAGTCCGGCTCGGCCAGCGCCGCGCTCGGATCGGGCAGGAGCGCCTGTGCCGCCGGTGTTACCAGCGAGTAGCGCTGGATCGGCTGCGCTGGATCGGCCGCGATCTGCTCAAGCAGATAGGTCAGCTGATCGAGCATGTTCTCGATCCGCTCGGCGCTGAACAGCGCCTGTTGATAGACCAGATCTAGCTCAAGCCGGCCGTCCCACTCCGCCGCGTAGAGCGTGATCAGGTATTTGGCCTCGATCTCGGGCTGCTCCAGCGCGCTCAGCGAGACATCCGGCAGCTCGATCCTGGTACGCGGCGTGTTGCCGAAGTTGAGCACGACCTCGAAGATCGGGTTGCGGCTGAGATCGCGACCCGGCCCCAACTCCTCGACCAGCTTCTCGAACGGTACGTCCTGATGCGCGTATGCTCCGAGACAAACCTCGCGCACACGTCGCAGCAGCCCGGCGAAAGATGGATTGCCCGAAATGTCGCCGCGCAGCGCCAGCGTGTTCAAGAAGCAGCCGATCAGTTCCTGCGTCTCAGGCTGGTTGCGCCCGGCAATCGGCGAACCGACGATGATGTCGTCCTGGCCGCTGTAGCGTCCAAGCAGCATCTGGAAGGCGGTCAGCAGGGTCATGAACAGCGTTGCGCCTTCGCGCTGGCTGAGCGTTGTCAATGCGGTGCTCAGCTCTTTGGACAGCAGCACGGTCCGCCGATCGCCACGTGACGAAGGAGCCGCCGTGCGTGGATAATCGGTCGGCAGTGCCAGCACAGGCAGCGTGCCGCCGAGCTGTCGGCGCCAGTAGCTGAGCTGATGCTCTAGGGCAGTGCCCGGCGCTTCTGGATCGAGCCACTGGCGCTGCCAGACGCTGTAGTCGGCGTATTGTATCGGCAGCTCCGGCAGCGTGACCTGCTCGCCGGCGACAAAGCCCTGATAGAGCGTCGCCACCTCTTGCACCAGGATGTTCATCGACCAGCCATCCGCGACGGCGTGGTGGATCGTGAGCAGCAGCACATGCTCGACATCGTTGAGGCGCAGCAGCTTCACGCGGAAGAGCGAGTCCTGCGCGAGGTCGAACGGTTGTCGCGCTTCCTCGGCGATCTGCCTGCGCACAGCGGCGGCGCGCTCGGCATCACTCCGATCCGCCAGATCGATCTGTGGCACACGGATCGGCTGGGGCGGCGCGATGACCTGAGCCGGATGCTCGCCGATGGTGATGAAGTTAGTCCGCAGCACCTCATGCCGGGCAACAACGGCGCTCAGGCTCTGCTCAAGCGCTGCAATGTCGATGCTGCCTGTCAGCTGGAGCGCGACCGATACATTGTAGGCGGTGCTCTCAGGCTGGAGCTGATCGAGGAACCAGAGGCGCTGCTGGGCAAAGGAGAGCGGCAGCGGGCGGTCACGCGGGACGCGGGCGAGCGGCGGGCGCTCCTGGCTGGGCGCAGCACCACGGGCGCGCAGGATGGTCGGGACCAGGCCGGCGACGGTGGGGGTTTCGAAGAGCGCGCGCAGGGGCAACTCCGCGCCGAAGGTCTCGCGAATGCGCGTGATGACCTGCGTCGCCAGCAGCGAGTGACCGCCGAGGTCAAAGAAATTGTCGTGGATGCCCACGCGCTGCACGTGCAGCACACTCGCCCAGATGCCGGCCAGCAATTCCTCGTCGGGCGTGCGCGGCGCGACAAAGGCGCTGCCGACTTCGGGCTTGGCCAGCTCGGGGGCGGGCAGGGCGTGGCGATCGAGCTTGCCGTGCGGCGTGAGCGGCAGCGCGTCGAGCACGACGAAGGCCGACGGCACCATGTACTCGGGCAGCTGCGCCTGCGCGTAGCGTCGCACCGTGCCGACCACATCCCCCGTCGCGGTGGTGGCTGGGGGCGTGGTCGTTGGCTCGGTCGCAAACAGGCGGTCGTAGAAGGAGTTCGCCCGGTACTGCGCCGAGGCGTAGGCTGAGGTGTAGGCGAAGGGCACGCGCTGCCCATCCGCGCGGATGACCGTGCCACGCACGCCGTAGTCGGGCTGGGTTGGATGCGCCTGCGGACCACCCCACACCGTACCCACGATGTGGTCGCCCGCCTGCACGTCGAGCGGCGGGTCGAAGGCCGGGAAATAGACCGGCAGCCAGGCGTACTCCTCGTGCAGCGTATCAATCACCGCGCCATCGCCGACCGCCAAGTTCAGCCAGACCAGGAAGCCGTCCAGCCGGCCGTCACTGGTGATGTCCAATTCCAGCGGCCGCTCGTAGGCGCTGGGGAGCGGCTGGCGGAAGTCGAGGTCTTCGAGCAGGTCGGTGGTGGAGCGCAGATGGTCGAGTGGAAAGTGCTTGATGCACAGCCGCAGGTCGAACGGCTGGCCAACCTGGGCAAACGTCTGCGCGGTGTAGTAGGCCGCGACGTCGCCGAGGGTCGGGTTCGAGGCCAGGGGCTCGGGCAGGGTGACGGCGGCGATGCGGGTTTGGCAGCGCTCGGGCAGCATGATGCCGTTGGGCTTGAGGAAGCGGCGGGCATCGGTGAGCACGGTCGCCGCGCCTTCCGCGCCGCCGATCACGCCGATGATCTGCGACACGCACACATCCACCGGCTCCGGC
>DASWTQ010000613.1:0-14787 GCA_036402055.1 Herpetosiphonaceae bacterium | reverse complement strand
TTATTTACACTTGCCGGACGCGATCGCGGATGCGCCGCCGACGCCCGAGCCGCAGACGACATCAGGACAGCTCCCGCAGCTCGATGCTTCCGAGACGCTGCCCTGATTCATTATGCACAGGACACGCATGCCCAGAGGGCGCCCGCGTGTCCCTACGGATGTTCATCAGCGATGAACATGTGTGATCGTCGTCGCGCGCTTTTTGCCACGATAGCGGAAGTCGCGCTTGCCGATCGAGGGGATGAAACGCGGCGCACGCCGGAACTTCGAGATCTGCTCAAAGGCGTAGGCCAGCTTGATCAGCGTCGGCTCGCTGTAGGCACGGCCCATAAAGGTCATGCCGATCGGCAGCCCAAATGCCCAGCCGGCCGGAACGCTGATCAGCGGGTAGCCGGCCACTGCGGCCAGACCCGAGCTTGCGCCGAGGAATAGATCGCCGTTGACCAGGTCGGTGGTCCAGGCCGGGCTGCCCGTGGGCGCGACGATCGCATCCAGATTGTGCTGATCCATCACCGCGTCGATGCCTTCCTCGCGACCTAAGCGCCGGGCCTCGGCCTTGGCCTGAAGATATTCCTCGGCTTGCAGTCCCGTCGTTGCCTCGGCAGCCAGAAAAACCTCCTGCCCGAAGTAGCGCAGCTCGACGTCGCGCACGGCCTCGTTGAAGGCGATCAGCTCGGCCAGCGTGCGCGGCCTGGGCGCGCTGGGATGGCGCGGATTCGGCACGCGGGTAGCGAGGTACTCGTTGAGCTGCGCCTTGAACTCGTAGAGCAGCACGGTAAACTCCGCCCCCGACGCGTTGTAGGCTTCCAGCGACGGGATCACGATCGGATCGATGATCGTCGCGCCGGCGTACTGCAAGATGCCGATCGCCGCGTTGATCGCGCGGTCGGTCTCGGGGCTGTAGCCGAAGTAGCTCGCTCGTCCCACGCCGATGCGCGCGCCCTTGAGGCCGTTGGGATCGAGGAACTGCGTGTAGTCGGTGTAGAATTTGCCGGCGCTGCCTGCCGTGTCGGGGTCGCGCGGATCGACGCCGACCAGCGCGCCGAGCACGGCGGCTGCGTCCGCCACGGTGCGCCCGTGCGGCCCGACGGTATCCTGGCTGGCGGCGATCGGAATCACACCGGCGCGACTGGTCAGCCCGACTGTGGGCTTGATCCCGACCACACCGCACGCCGACGACGGGCAGACGATCGAGCCGTCGGTCTCGGTGCCGAGCGATACCGCCGCGAAGCTGGCCGCGACCGCCGCCGCCGAGCCCGAGCTTGAGCCGCAGGGATTGCGATCCAGCACGTAGGGATTATTGCACTGGCCGCCGCGTCCGCTCCAGCCGCTCGACGATTGGTTGCCCCGAAAGTTAGCCCACTCGCTCAGATTGGCCTTGCCCAGCAAGATCGCGCCCGCATCGCGCAGCCGTTTGGCGACGGTGGCATCTTGAGCCGGCTGCGTCCCGACAAGTCCCAGCGATCCGGCGGTCGTCAGCATGGCGTCTGCGGTGTCGATGTTGTCTTTGAGCAGGATCGGGATGCCGTGCAGGGGGCCGCGCGGGCCTTTGGCGCGGCGCTCAGCGTCCAGGGCATCGGCGATCGCCAGCGCGTCGGGATTGATCTCCAGCACCGAGTTGACGTGCGGACCCGACTGATCCAGCCTGGCGATGCGATCAATATACTTCTGCGTGAGCTGCCGCGCGGTTAGCTCGCCGCGCGCCATGCGCCCTTGCAGCTCGGCAATTCCCACCTCGACAATGTCTTCGTGGACCTTTGGCACACCGGCCTGCGCGCTTTCTTGAATCAGAGAATGGGCCTCCGCTCCAGTTACAAGCAGCGCCGCAGCGACGGCTGTACCCTGGAGAAACTCTCGCCGGCTCAACGATCCGAACCCGTTAACGTTGCTGTCGTGGGTGGACATGGCGGCTCCCTTTCTGGTAAGGGCTTCGGGAAACGATAGCGCGCAATTTAGCACAGCTTATCGGAACCGACAAGTGTGTCGTACGAGGCTGCGCCGTAGCCCGAAGCGCGCTCCCAGGCCGGCCTAGAGCGTATCCGGCGCAACCGGCAGCACGATCACCAGACGCGTGCCGCCCTCGTCGGGAAACTCCGCGTCGAGCCGTCCGCCGTGCGCCTCGACGATCGCCTGGCTGATCGACAGGCCGAGGCCCATACCGCCGAAGTAGCCGCTGCCGTGCGCCTGGTAGAAGCGCTCGAAGATCCGACCGCGATGCTCCGGCGCAATGCCGATGCCGCGATCTGTCACGCTGATGCGGAGCATGGCCGGAGCGCAGCGCTCGACCGCGATCCAGACCGGGCCGCCGTACGGGCTGTACTTGATCGCGTTGGTGATCAGATTGGTCATCACCTGCTCGAAGCGCAGCGCGTCGACGTTGGCCTGTGTATCGCCGCTGATGGCCAGCTCCAGCACATGCTGCGTCGTCATGGCCTGCATCGAATCGACGATCTCGCGCACGAGCTGGCCCATGTCGGTCGGCTGCGGATTCAGCGCCAGGCGTCCGGCGGCAATCCGCGACACATCCAGCAGCTGGTCGATAAAGCGGGTCAGCTTATCCGATTGCTGCACGATCGCGTCGATCGAGCGCTGGATGCGCTCCGGGCTTGGCGTGCGGCCAGGCGTCAGCTGGCGCATCAGGAGCTGTGCATAGCCGCGCATACTCGTGACCGGCGTTTTCAGCTCGTGGGCCGCAACCGAAAGGAACTCGTCGCGCATCCGCACCGCCGCCTCGGCCTCGGCGCGCGCGGCGCGCTCCCGCTCCAGCAGATGCAGCCGCTCGATCTCTTCCTTGCGGCGCTCGGTAATATCGCTGTTCACCGCCACCGCGCCAAGGATCTGCCCGTTGTGGCGAATCGGAGCGGCCGCGCTGCGTAGAATTCGGTCCTCGCCCGTTTGAAGATGGCGGATGATCACCTCGTTGACTCTGGGCTGCCCGCGCAGCGCTGTGCTGAACGCTTCTTGCTCCACCGGCAGCCGCTGGCCCGTGATCGCATCCCGATTTTGCAGCTGCTCAGCCAGGAGGCCAACCTCGTGATTTAGCTCGTCCAGCGACTCGTAGCCCAGCATCGAGAGCCCCGGCTGGTTGCACATAGTAATCCCGCTCTCGTTGCCGATGTAGACCGCGTCGGGAATGCTGTCGATCACGGCGGTCAGCACGGCCAGCCGGCGCTCGGCATCGGCGCGCTCCTGCTGCTCGGCAGCATACAGCCGGGCATTCTCGATCGCCAGCGCCGCGCGACGGGCCAGCTCCTCAGCCAGCTCACGATCGGCGTCGGTATAGTGGCGGTGCGGATCGACCAGCGCAAAGGTCAGCGCGCCGATCTTCTGCTCGCGCGCCACCACAGGAACGAACATAATCGCGTGGAAGTTCAGGTCGCGCATGAACTGAAGATGCTCCGGGCTGATCGCTACCTGCTGCCGCCAGGCGTCGTCGACGGCGAGGAAAAGCTCGGGCTCGCCGGATGCGATCACGCGCGCGATCGGATTGTGGGCGGAGCTGATCGGCGGTGCAAAGCGCCACACCTGGTCGAAGTAGGACTCCTGGATCGGATCGGCGTGGGCCCATGCCAGGCGCTCAATGGTCGTGCCGTCACGCGCGACGTCGAAGAAGCAAAAATCGGCCAGCACCGGCACGGCCAGCCGCGCGACGGAGCGTAACGTTGTTTCATAGTCGAGCAGCGAGGTAAGCGTCGCGCTGACCTCGGAGAGCAAGGCCAGACGCTGCCGGGCCAGCACCTGATCCGTCACATCGTAGGCAAAGACCAGAATGCCATCCACGGCGGCGGATCGATCACGCAGCGGCGCATAGACGAAGTTCAGGTATTTGATGTAGGGCCGGCCGTTGTAGTCCCAGTCGAGATCGATCGGGTATTCCTCGCCGATAAAGCGCTCGCCGCTGGTATAAACCCGGCTCAGGATCGCCTGGACCTCGGGCGACGTCTCCGGCAGCGCATCCAGCAGCGGCCGGCCCTCTAGCGGCCGATCCGCGCCCACCAGCTGATGATAGGATTGATTCGCCAGCTCGAAAACAAGATTCGGCCCGCGCAGCACGCAAATCGCCGCCGGCGTCTGGGTGAACAGATGGTACAGCCGCGCGCGCTGCGCTTCTGCCGCCATGCGCGCGCGTGCCTCCTGCGCCCGGCCGTAGATCTCGGCCTCCATCAAGGTCGTGCGCGCTTGAAGCCGGGTAGCGACCTCCTGCTCGCCGCTTTCGAGCTGTTTCAGCCGCACATACTCGGTCACATCGTCGACGCGATGGATGATATACACCAGCTCATGGTGCGCATCAAACACAGGCGAGCTGATCAGGCTCCAGTAGCGCTCCTCGTAGCCGCCGCCCTCCGATGCCGGCTGGCGAATATCGTAGCGCTGAAGTGGGATCGTGTCGGGTGTGTGGTTGCGCCGCACACGATCCAGCGACTCGCGAATATCGCGCATACCGGCCGCCGGCTCGGCGGGATTCTCCGGGAAAACATCGAAGAGCGGGCGACCAAGCAGATCCGTGCGGGTGGTCATAGTTGCCCGCGCGTAGGCATCGCTGACGGCGGCGATCGTGTAGTCCGGTGTGAGCACAATATACGCGCCAGGCATCGACTCGAAGATCAGGCGGAAGTCGGGCGTGGGACGTGAGGCGTCTGCATTAGGCAATGTCACCATCCAATATAGCTATTGAGAACAAGCAGGCTTGCGCGCCGTAACCTGAAGTTACAACGCAACATTTGTACCAGAATTAGGAGAAACAATCGTATGTTGCTCGCACGAAATTTTACTACGCCGGCAGGACTTGCGGGGATCTCATAGGGAACAAGCGAACAAAGGAACAAAGAAACAAAGGATTAGGAAAACAGCTCAACAATATTCACGCTGTTCTTGGTTCAGGCCCTCACCCCCGGCGCTCCGCGCCACCCCCTCTCCCATTGCCATAGGCGAGGGGGAAGAGTGGAACTTCTTTTGTTCTCGGTTCTTGGTTCTTTGTTCTGCCCTCGGTTCTTGGTTCTCGGTTCTTGGTTCTTGGTTCTCCAGCTGTTCTTCTATGTCCGGCGCAGCGTATTGGCGATCCCGCTTTGCAAGCTGCTGTAGGTCACAATCGTGCGCAGGTCGACGCCCAGCCCGACCAGTGTTTGCGCAACCTCGGGCCGGATGCCGGTCAGGACGACGACGGCTCCCAGCAGCCGCACCGCCTGCGCCGCCTGGATCAGCGCGTTGGCCACATGCGTATCCACAATCTGCACGCCGGTAATATCCATAATTACCGTCTTCGCGCGCCGCTCCGCCACGCCCTGAAGCAGCGTCTCAAGGATCTGCTGCGCCCGCAGCGCGTCGATCATCCCGATCAGCGGCATGATCAGCACCTCGTCGCTCACAGGAATCAGCGGCGTGGACAGCTCGCGCAGCGCCGCCTGCTGGCTGAGGATGATCTGCTGCCGCGCCTGGGCCAGCGCCTCGCCGCGCTCGATCGCATCTTGCAGCACGCCCGGCAGCACGCTCACGATCTCCAGTGCCGTCTCGGTCAAGCTGTCGCGGGTGACCAGCGAAACATCTTTCAATACCAGCGACGGCACGGACTCGCCCGCCGCCAGCCGGTACGCCAGCTCAACGCCGGTGCGGCCGATCGCGCGGATGGGCTGGTTGATCGTCGCGGTCATGCGGCCTTCGTTGATGGCGATCAGCGCCTCCGGCGTGGCATCAAAGCCGGTGACCACGATCTGCCCGGTACGGCCGGCCGCAGCGATCGCCTGGACCGCGCCGATCGCCAGCGTATCATTGGCGACACACACCGCCCGCACATGTGGAAACTGCTCAAGCGCGGCCTGCATGAGCGCGGCCCCCGAGGACGGCTGCCAGTCGGGGCTTTCCTGCTCGAAGACTAGCTCGACGTCCGGGTGCTGGCTGAAGATGTGCCGCACGCCCTCGGCCCGATCGAGGTTGTCTTGCAGCCAGCGCGGCCCCATGATCTGCGCGACTGCGCCATGACCGCCGATCTGTTCTATCGCGTAGGCTGCCACTAGCTCCGCGCCGTGATGGTGATCGACACGCACCGTGGCATCGACCTGGCAATCCTGTAGCTCGGCCGCCAGCACCACTACCGGAATACCGGCGCTGCGGGCCCGCGCCACCTGGGGCGCCAGACCAGTCGCGCGGCTCGGACCGATCAGCAGCACATCGACGTGCTGATCGATCAGCGTGTTGATGGCCTCGATCTGCTGGTCAAGTGTAGAGCCCGCGAGGAGCGTAAGCTTAACGCCCAGCTCTTCGGCGCGGGTTTCTACGCCATGCCCGACGATCAGCCAGAAGTGCGAGTTAGGGCTTTGAGAAGCATAGCCAATGTGCATCGTCGCGCCTTTCACACAAACAATCGATGATGCCCAGAAAAGGCATCGCACGGCCCGAGCAGCGGCCAGAATCGCCTTTATTCGCTATCATAGCACAGCGCTTCTGCCCTGCTTCAGGCATTAATCACTGGATCAGATTGCTAAGCAGAGAGAATGCCAGGCGATTGGCTCTTGTAAACTTACCCAACGTCTGTTATACTGTTGTTGGGTAAGTTTTGATATATCGTATGTCGCTCGTACGCTTGGGTGACGAGCAGCGGTATAGAAGGAATACCAGCAACAATGTCGCATAAGCTCGCAATCATCGAGGATGGAGAGCTGCACCAACCCGGCGTGGCAGCGCCGATCGCGCTCGACTCTCCGGCATGGTTCGCGTGGCTGGAGGAAGAGTGCCATCACAGCTTCCACGCAACGCATTCATGTGGTGATTTTACAGCGCGCAAAGAGCGGAAGCAGCGGGGGCAGCTCTACTGGGTAGCCTACCGGCAGGTAAACAATAAATTGTACAAAGTCTATCTAGGCAAGTCGACGTACTTAACCACCGCTCATCTCCGGGCGGCAGCCGAGGCGCTCGCGCACAAGGTGTCGGAGGCGGCGCACCACAGCGGCGAGAGCGGCAACGGCATTCACGCACCGCCGAGCAGCACCTAGATCGACAGCAAGGAGGCAGGATGCACCATGATCTCACCCTATTAATCACGATTACCGTCGCAATCGTGGCGGCGTTCATCGGCGGGTATGCCGCGCGGCGGATTGGCATGCCCTCACTGGTCGGATATTTGATCGCGGGCATTGCAATCGGGCCGTTCACACCGGGCTTCGTAGGCGACGCCTCGATGATCAGCCAGCTGGCCGAGATGGGCGTGATCTTCATGCTCTTCGGCGTTGGGCTGCACTTTTCGCTGAAAGATCTGTGGGCCGTGCGGCAGATCGCCATTCCTGGCGCGGTAATGCAGATGCTGCTGGCAACCGCGCTGGGCGTCGGCCTGACGCAGCTGTGGGGCTGGTCGCTGGGCGCGGGGCTCGTGATCGGCCTGGCGATCTCAATCGCCAGCACGGTGGTCTTGCTGCGCGGGCTGGAAGACAACGGCCTGCTCAACACGTCGCATGGCCAGGTGGCGGTCGGCTGGCTGGTGCTGGAAGACCTGGCGACGATCGCGATCCTGGTGCTGCTGCCGGCAGTGCTCGGCGAGTCCGGCGGCTCGCCGCTGCTGACTGTGAGCGTCGCGCTGCTCAAGACGGCGGCCTTTGTCGCGGTGATGCTGTTCGCGGGAGCCAAGGTGATGCCCTGGATTTTGACGCGCATCGCTTCGACACGTTCGCGTGAGCTGTTCATCCTGACGGTCGTGGCGCTGGCGCTGGGCACTGCGCTGGGCGCCGCCGAGCTGTTTGGCGTTTCGCTGGCGCTGGGCGCGTTTCTGGCCGGCGTCGTGATCGGCGAGTCGGATGTCAGCCATCAGGTCGGCGAAGAGATCCTGCCGTTTCGCGAGATCTTTGCCGTGCTCTTCTTTGTCTCGGTCGGCATGCTGGTCAATCCGGCGGCGCTGGTGCAGAATGCCGGCCAGGTGCTGGCGCTGACGGCGTGTATCGTGCTCGGCAAAGTGCTCTTAACGATCTTGCTGGGCGTCTTTTTACCGGCCTCCTCGCGTACGGTGCTGGTGGTTGCGGCCGGGCTGAGCCAGATCGGCGAGTTCTCGTTCATTGTCGGGCAGAGCGGCTTGGCGCTCGGCGTGATCACCGACGAGCAGTATGGCCTGATCCTGGCCGGCGCGCTGCTCTCGATCGTGCTCAATCCGCTGCTGTTCAAGGCGATCCCGTGGGTCGAGCGCCTGCTTCAGCGTAGCCCCGCACTGGCGCGGCTGCTGGATCGTGGCGGTCCGCCGCCGGAGCCTGTACAGCCAGCGCTGTCACAGCATGTGGTGATCGTCGGGTACGGTCGGGTTGGCGAGCACATCGTCAACGTGCTGGAGCGGCTGGGCGTGGCACATCTGGTGATCGAGCAGAACACCGAGCGTGTCGCTGCGTTCAAACAGCGCGGCGTCCCCACGCTGCTGGGCGATGCCGCGAACTCGGAGATTTTGACTCATGCCGGGCTGGAGCGCGCGCGCGTACTGGTAGTCGCGGTGCCTGACGAGACGGCGGCGAATCTGATCGTGGCGGCGGCCCGGCAGCTCGCGCCGCAGCTGCCGATCATCGCCCGGGCGGCGACCGGCAGCGGCATCGGACGGCTGGCGACCTATGGCGCGCAGACGGTGATTCATCCTGAGCTGGAAGGCGGCCTTGAGGTTGTGCGGCACACGCTGCTGGCGCTGGATTATCCCCTGATCCAGGTGCAGCAGTACACCGATGCGGTGCGGCGCGACGCCTACGACACGACGATCACCACCCACGAGGAGCATCTGATGCTCGACCAGCTGCTGGCGACTGTACGCGGCATGGAGATCGTGTGGCAGCTGGTGACGCCCGGCAGCCCGCTGATCGGGCTAACGCTGGCCGAGGGCAATGTGCGGGCGCGTACCGGCGCCTCGATCATCGCGGTGGTGCGCAACCAGCAAGTGCTGGCGAATCCCAAGTCGAGCACCGTCTTTGCCGAGGGCGATCTGGTGGGCCTGATCGGCACTGAGGCGCAGGTCGCCGCCACGGAAGCGATCACCAGCCCCGGTACGGCAGGACAATCCACGCTGGATGATCAGCTCGACAGCTCAGTCCGAGCGCTGGCCGTCGAGCGCGATCCGGCGCTGTCGGCCAAGGCTGGAATATAGAGCAACGCGCGTATTATCGTGTAAGGGCGTATTGCGATACGCCCGGGCGTGCGCAGCACGTCCCTACGCGTTGGTAGGAGCGCGATCGATTACACGCTGAACATTTCTGTCAATCAACCTCAGGAGCGTCGAGCAGGGGCAGCACCACTCGAAAGGTGTTGCCCTGGCCTTCGGCGCTGTCGACCTCGATCCTGCCGCCGTGCCGCCCGCGTTACCTCCACGCGAATTGTCCCGCCAGCCGGACTGTACTTCATGGCGTTGTAGCCTCTGGTAGCGATCCGGCGCCTGCTCCGTGGCGCATCACAGCCAGCCGCACCAGCTCTGCCTGCTGCTCGGCCTCACGCGCGCTCGCCAGGAGCTGCGCGGCGCCGTCACCATCGCCGGCCTCACGCATATGCCGGGCCATATGCTCCAGCAGCATGATGCGCTCCTCAATCGCGCGAATCGAAGTCCACAGCGAATCCTCGATCGACTCGACGACCTCGGCAAAAAGGCTTTGCACAGAGTAGGCATGGCCGGTATGGCAGCGAAAGCGCAGCACGTTGCCGTCGGTGAGCTGCACCAGCGTGCCGTGACATTCGGGACAGGTAAACGGCGAGAGCGGGCCGAGCTTCATAACGCCGGCTTCCAGCGCGTTGTCCTCCATCGCAATGCGTGTCTCGATACTCAATTGCTCAGGCATGGGCTGCGCTCCTTCTTGCTCTACCTGCGTGCGGACCAGATCGCTGAGCAGCGGCCCAAGCGCGTGTGCCGGGGCAATGTGATCGACCTTGACATGGTAGGCCGCGCTGCGCGGCATCGATGGATGGACCGCGTCCAGCGGATCTTGGACCAGCGCCAGGCCGCCGCGATCTTTGATCGCCCACAGCCCGGCCGTGCCGTCGTCCAGCGCGCCGCTGAGCACCACGCCGATAACCCGAGGACCGTAGGCGTGCGCGGCCGAGCGGAAGAGCGGATCGACGGCGGGCCGAAAGCGGTTTTCTTTTGGCCCACGGGTGAGCCGGGCCCGGCCCGCTTCGATCAGGAGATGGTGATCCGGCGGGGCGACGTAGATGCGGCCCGGCGCGATCGGTTCGCCGTCCTCGGCATTGGCGATCGGTAGCCGACTCTCGCGGCGCAGCAGCTCCGGCAGCAGGCCCATGCTGTCAGCGGCCATATGCCAGACCACGAACAGGGCGGCGGATGTATCTTCGGCCAGACCGGAAAGCAGCGCGCGCAATGCGTCTAGCCCGCCCATTGAAGCCCCGATCACAATGATGTCATGTCCTGGCAAGGGTTGCTCCTTGTGTGATGCGTCCGCCATAACAATGCCGTACGGTGATAAAAGCAGGCACTTGAGTTTAGCACGAACGATACCCTTGCGAAAATTGAAATAGCCTTGACAACTAACGTTAGTTTCGTTATATTCTGGCAGATATGTTTGTTGGCTGAAACATGTAGCCTGTAAGTGATCACGAAGGAAGCAACATATGGCTTTGTTTGGCGACGCGCTGATCAACGAAATCGGAGCGTTGATCCGCCAGCGCTATCAAACGCTGGGCACCGGCTTAGGTGTGCCGTCCACGCCGGATCTCGCGGCGCGCTTAGACGAGGATAGCCCGCTGCGCCACGATCTCGTGCTGCTGATCGGCGTGGCGAACGGCGAATATCGCCGAACGGACGTGGCGGTGCAGCAGGTTGAGCAGGCGCTGGCCCGGCTGCTGGATCTGGTGCTGGGCAATGCGCTGCATCGGAGCCCGATCTATCCCTCGGGCTTCTGGCAGACCGAGATCGGGATTCTCGTCTCGCGAGTGCGCTGGTGGGTCTCGGCCGAGGATCTGATCACGATCAGTAACGCGGCGGCGCTGGCGTTTGGCGAAAACACGCAGGCCAATCGTATGCGTATCGCGCGGGCGATGGACAGCGGCGCGCTGGAGTGGGTGCCCGATCCATCGGTGGCCAATCCGCAGCAGAATCGCCGGGTGCTGCGCTCACAGGTCGAGCGTCTGCGCGATCTGAGCCGCCTGCCCGAGTAAATCTCCCAACCGATTAAGGAGCTATTTGTGACCACACAATCAAAGCCGCTCACTGCGGCTGAGCTGGGCTTGATGATCGGCTTTCCGCCGCCCACGGATAAGCGCGTCACGCACGACAACCAGCTTTTCGGGCCGTACAATCGCTGGAGCTTCCAGAACGAGCTGAAGCTCAATCGCACCGCCGATGTGTGGCGCGGCAGCGGGCCGGTGGCCGAGTTCGAGTATGCGCTGCGCGATCTGGATCATGTAACCTATCAAAACCGCGCCGGTACGCAGTTCACGTTTAGCGATATGGTTGAGCTGAGCTACACCGACGGCATTGTCGTGCTGCATCACGGCAAGATCATCTACGAGCGCTATCTGAATGGAATGCAGCCGCATACGCTCCATGCCTGGGCCTCGTGCAGCAAATCCATGACCGGCACGATCGCCGCCATGCTGGCGCACGAGGGCCTGCTCGATCCCGACGCGCCGGTCGCCTCCTATCTGCCCGAGCTGGCCGAGAGCGGTTTCGGCGATGCCACGCTGCGCCAGGTGATGGATATGACTACGGCGATGCGTTTCCGCGAAGACGCGACCGATCCCGAGTCCGAGAACTGGCAGTACAGCGTGGCCCTGGGCTGGCGCGCCAGGCCCGATGGCTACACCGGTGCCGAGACGAGCTACGAGGTGCTGCCGATTATGCAGAAAGAGGGCGAGCACGGCCTGCGCTTTGCCTACATCACGCCCAACACCGATGTGCTGGCCTGGCTGATCCGGCGCGCGCTCAACCAGTCGCTGGCCGACGCGATGCAGGAGCGGATCTGGTCCAAGCTCGGGGCGGAGCGCGACGCGTTCTGGATCGTCGAGGCGGCCACGGTGGAAACTGCCGGCTCAGGTCTGGTCACGACGCTGCGCGATATGGCGCGCTTCGGCCAAATGCTGCTGCAACAAGGCAGCTTCAACGGCCAGCAGATTCTGCCGGTCGCGGTCGTGGAGGACATTCAGCGCGGCGCGGATCAAGAAGCGTTTGCGCGCGGCCCGGCGGCTAGTCCGGCCAACCAGGGCCACTCGTATCACCACCAGTGGTGGATGACGCACAACGAGCACGGCGCGTACTATGCGCTGGGCTACGGCGGCCAGCATCTGTACATCGATCCGGTGGCGCAGATGGTCATCGCCAAGTTTAGCTCGTATCCCACGCCGACGCCCGCCGGCAACGAGTTTTATAGCGCCTTCGCCGCGTTCCCGGCGCTGGCCAGGTCGTTGGTGAGCTAGCTCTCTCAGTCGGCGGCACAGAAATGACGCGGCAGCATGGTGCATAGCCATGCTGCCGCGTCGTGATTCGCAAGTTGCCCGGCTGCGGCGGCTACAGATCGATCGCCGGCACGTTGTGCATACCCAGCAGGAACGAAAGCTCTCCGCCGTGATGCAGATCATGCTCGATCAAATGCCAGATCACCCACTGGCGGCTAAACGACTCGGGCTCGCCCTGCTCGCCTTCGTCGAACGTTTCTTGCAGCACCTCCTCCAGATCGGCTGGCGTCCAGCGCTGCAAGCCGGCCTGAAGCACCTGCCATGTGCTTTCCAGCGCGCCCACAATCTCGGCCGCTGAGCGCGCGGGCTCTCCCGGCCGGTCCCAGCTGCCCAGCGCTACCAGATTGTCGCCGCTTTCGTGGAGCACGTAGTGCAGCCAGCGGGCCCGCGCGCCGATGATATGCAGCGCGATCATGCGCACGGAGCGTAGATCGCCGCCCGGCCGCAGCTCCAGCTGCTCATCTGAGAGCGGCGCGATCGCGTTGACGAGGAGCTGCTGGTAGGCGTCCCAGCCCTTGTAGAACGGCGCGAGTGTGGAAGGTTGTTCGGTCATACGGGTTTTCTCCCTCGGTTCGGATCAGCACAGCGTAGGCTGCATCACATGCTAGCACATGGTGGCTAGTACTCGATCAGGACGCGTCGCGCGCTCAGAATCGCGGTTTTGCGGCAGATCGAGAGATCTTCGACTCCACTTGCTCTAGGAGAGGTTAGGACTAAAGTACTACATCCAGCCTGAGCAACTGCGGCTACCCTTATGGCACTCGCAATGAAGCTCACAATCTAGTCATGAAGCAATGCTCCCGTTGGCCTAACTGATAATCATAGCTTGCAGGCGCACACTTGCCCTCTTGGTGTGCGCTGCTCAAGGCATCCAGCGCTCTCTCGCCGAGATCGTCGCTGGTGCCATGCTCTGCAAGCGCTGTCCCACCTCGCCGAGAAGGAAAGTCCGTATGCGTACGAGTGTTCACCGCTGTCTATCCCTGATGTTGCTTGTCGCGTGCCTCCCCCTGTGGCCCGCATCCCCCACCAGCGTCTCCGCAGCTGCCGCTCAGGCGGCCGCATCGGCGGCGAGCGCTGCGCAACGATCGTCGCAGCTGGCCTCCGCGCCGGCCGCGTCGTCGTCCGCAACCGCGACCTCCTGCGCGCTGTATCCGATCGCGCTGTATGTCGGCAGCTTGAACGCCGTTCCGGTAGATACCGAGATTGTCGATCTGCTCAACGGGACCGGCCCGGGCAACTTTGGCTGGCTCACCTGGACCGGCGGCCAGAGCGCGCCGACGCTGGCCACCAGCCTGACCCCGCCCGGCGATAGCCACACCTATACCAATCCCAATAACCCGCAGGACCGTCGCGTCTCGGTGGGCGATTGGGTTCGCGGCACGCCCGGTGTCAGCAACAGCAGCGCTGTTCGCGCCGCGCTGGATCAGCTGCTGACGACTGAGGCGATCGTGCCGGTCTGGGATACCGCCACCGGCAGCGGCAGCGGTACCAGCTACCATATCGTGAGCTTTGCGCGCGTGCAGCTGACCGATTACCGGCTGCCGACGCACAACCGCATCTCGGCGACTTTTCTCGGCTGGCACGCCTGCGACGGCTCGCCGGTCACGCCGACCGCTGGTCCCACGGAAACGCCGCTGCCGACCAGCACGCCCACGCCGACGAACACCACGGTGCCGACCACGACGCCAACCGCCGTCACGCCGGTGCCGACCAATACACCGACGCCAACGTTCGCGCCGATCAACCAGGCGCCCGCCGTCGATGCAGGACCGGATCAGAAGATTACCGATCTCGCGGCCACAGTGACGCTGACCAGCACGGTGACCGACGACGGCTTGCCGTCCGGCACGCTGGATCTGACCTGGAGCCTGGTTGCAGGGCCGGGCTCGGTGACCTTTGCCGATGCGCACGCCGGCACCACCGGCGCGACCTTTAGCCAGCCGGGCGTGTACACGCTGCGGCTGACGGCCAGCGACGGCGAAGAAACGGCCAGCGACGAGGTGCTGATCGTGCTGATGCCGGGCAACCTGGCGCCGCGCGTCGACGCTGGCGCGGATCAGCTGATTCCGTCGCAGCTCACGATCTTGCCCCTGCTTGGCGAGGTCCGCGACGACGGGCAGCCGATCACCGACACGCTCAGCATCCAGTGGGAGCAGATCAGCGGACCCGGCACGGTCACCTTTGGCACGGCGAACCAGACCGACACCACGGCCGAGTTCAGCACGACCGGCGTCTACACGCTGCGCCTGAGCGCCAGCGATGGCCTGCTCAGCGGCAGCGATACCGTGCAGATCCGCGTGGGCGCGGCTACTCCGACGCCGACGCAGACCGCAACCAGCACGCCGACGCCAACCAATACGAACACACCCACGCCGACCA
>DASWTQ010000612.1:0-2691 GCA_036402055.1 Herpetosiphonaceae bacterium | reverse complement strand
CGAGATCGCGGATGAGGAGGCCGATCGACCAGCCGTCGGCGATGATGTGATGCAGCGTGACGAGCGCGACCCAGGCGGTGTCGTCCAGCTGGAGCAGCGTCGTGCGCAGCAGCGGGCCGCGCTGAAGGTCGAAGGGCGTGTAGGCTTCGGTGCGCGCGTAGTGCAGAGCGGTTGCATCGCGCTCAGCGCTGGGCAGATGACGGAGATCGACGAGCGGGAGCGGCAGCGCGGCGGGCGGCGCGATCACTTGCACGGGCTGGCCGTCGTGTGCGGGTACCCCCTGGGTGAAGGTGGTGCGCAGCGACTCGTGGCGGGCGATCAGGGCCGTAAAGGCGCGCTCAAGGATAGCCACATCGAGCTGGCCGCTCAGGCGCATGGCGAAAGGGATGTTGTAGAGGGCACTACCGGGCTCCAGCTGATCGAGGAACCAGAGGCGCTCCTGGCTGAAAGAGAGCGGCAGCGGCCGGCTGCGATCGCTAGGCTGGAGCGGCGAGGCGTCGGGCGGCGCTTGGTCGCCGGCGCGCAGGGTGGCGATGTGCTGGGCCAGCTCGGCCACGGTGGGCGCGGCAAAAATCTGGCGCAGCGGCAGCTCGACGGCCAGGGCGCTGCGAATGCGTGAGATCAGCTGCGTGGCTAGCAGCGAGTGCCCGCCCAGCGCGAAGAAGTTGTCGTACACGCCGATCCGTTCGGCGCCCAGAACCTCGCTCCACAGATCCACGAGCGCGGCTTCGGTAGATGTGCGCGGCGCAACAAAGACGATCTCCGGGCTGGCGCCATCCGGCGCAGGAAGCGCCTTGCGATCGACTTTGCCGTTGGGTGTCAGCGGCAGCGCGTCGAGCGTGACAAACGCGCTCGGCACCATGTAGTCGGGCAGCCGTTGCGCAAGGAACTCGCGCAACGGAGAACCAAGAACCAAGAACCAAGAACCGGGGTCTGTTGAATCTTCTAGGTTCTCCGTTCTAGGTTCTCGGTTCTCAACCACGTACGCCACCAGCCGCTTGTCGCCGAAGTCCTCGCGCGCTATGACGACAGCATCACGAATACCTGGATGTTGCAGCAGCACGGCCTCGATCTCGCCGATCTCGATGCGATAGCCGCGAATTTTGACCTGGTGATCGATCCGGCCCAGGAAGTCGATCCTGCCGTCAGGGAGATAGCGCCCCAGATCGCCGGTGCGGTACAGCCGTGATCCTGCGCTCGTGCCCTCCAGGCTGCCGCCGAAGGGATTGGGAACGAAGCGCTCGGCTGTGAGTGCGGGCCGGCGCAGGTAGCCACGAGCCAGATTATCACCGCCGATGTAGAGCTGCCCCGCTGCGCCGATCGGCACCGGCTGAAGGTTGGAGTCGAGCAGATACACCTGCGTGTTGGCGATCGGGCGGCCAATGCTGGGCAGCGCCGCGCTCGTAGCTTCGACTGCCGCACAGGTCGTGACAACCGTATTTTCGGTCGGGCCGTAGTGGTTGATTACCGGAAACGGGAGCCTGCTCCAATCCTGAGCATGCAGCACATCGCCGCCGGTGAGCAGCGCGCGTAGCGGCAACTGCGCGGTGGTTGGCTCCGCAAGCACGGCCTCCGCCAGCGGCGTGGGCATGAAGCAGATCGTTATCTCCTGCGCGATCAGCCACTCCACCAGCGCGCCCGGCGCTGAGCGAATCTCATCATCAGGCAGATGCAGACTCGCGCCGCTGGCCAGGTACGGCCACAGCTCCCAGACCGAAGCGTCGAATGCCAGGCTGGCCAGCAGTGTGGCTCGATCGTCAGGGCTGAGATCGTAGGCGCGTCGATGCCACGTGACCAGATTGAGCGCGCCCCGGTGCGGTACGCCAACACCTTTCGGTCGGCCTGTCGAGCCTGAGGTGTAGATTACGTAGGCGAGATGCTCGGCGGTTGCCGTGCTGCGCGGCGGTGTTTCGGGCATCTGCGCGATCGTCGTCCAGTCCGTGTCCAGGCAGATCGTGCGTAGATCGTGCGCTGGCGCAGCTTGTAGCAGATGGCTCTGGGTCAGCAGAATCGGAGCCTGGGCATCTTCCAGCATGAACTGGATACGCTCGGGCGGATAGGCTATATCGATCGGGAGATAAGCGCCGCCCGCTTTGAGCACGCCCAGCGCGCCGATTGCAAAGTCCGGCGAACGCGTCAGCAGCAGGCCGACACACACATCGGGTCCGACGCCGAGCGCCTGAAGCTGATGCGCCAGTTGATTCGCCCGTCGATCCAGATGGCGATAGGTGAGCGCTTGCTCGGCGCAGACAATCGCGATCGCATCCGGGTGCTCGGCAGCTTGCGCCTCGACCAGCTGTGGCAGGCACAGATCACGCGGGAACCATGCGGCGGTTGCGTTCCAGTCGACGAGGAGCTGATGCTGCTCGGCGTCGGTGAGTAGCGGCAACGTCGTGATCGCTTGCTGGGGATCGGCGACGATGGCGGCAAGCAGGGTGTGGAAGTGGTCGAGCAGCCGCTCCATGGTGGCGCGCTCAAACAGGGCGGTGGCGTATTCCAGCGTGCCGACCAGGCCTTCCGTTGTCTCGTTCAACGAGAGCGCCAGGTCGAATTTGGCCGTGCCGCTGTCCACTGCCAGCCGGGTGAGTGTTAGGCCCGGCAGCGCGATCGCCTCCTGCGGCGTGTTGTGCAGCGCGAACATGACCTGCACCAGTGGGCTGCGACTGAGGTCGCGTGCCGGCTGGAGCGCCT
>DASWTQ010000611.1:0-10166 GCA_036402055.1 Herpetosiphonaceae bacterium | reverse complement strand
TAACCACTGGTGCTAGTTGACACAGACACGCGAACCGGTCATTGTGAGGGTGTTCAGTCACTCAGCAATGGAGGTTCGCATGTCCACGGACGATTTTATCATGGCGCTCTTCATTCGCGTCGATACCATCATGGCCGATGTGCCCAAAGATCCGCGTGCCCATCTGTATCCGAGCGAGATCGTCACGCTCGCCTTGGTGTTTGCGCTCAAAGGCGTCGGCCCACGCGCCTTCGACCGCTGGCTGCGCAACAACTATCGGAGCTGGTTTCCTGGCCTCCCGGAGCGGACCCGGTTGTTTCGCTTGTTTGCGGCCCATGCCGATTGGGCGGAGGTCTTTCTTGCTCACCCAACGACGCTCGGCGTGATCGATAGCTACGGTATCGAATTGCGCCATCCCTGGCGCGAGGACCGTGCGGATCGCCAGATTGGTGGCAAAGGGCTGTCCAATCATCGCTGGATTATTGGAGCCAAACTGGTCTATCTCATCAATCAATACGGCTTAATTGTCGCCTGGGATTATGCGGCGGCCAACGTCGCCGATAACGCCTTTCAGCCGTTGATTGCCGAGTTTGGCGATGAGATGATCATTCTGGCGGATACGGGCTTTCATGCCAAAGACGGTGATCCGGCGAACATGCAGCTGTGCCGCCGGGGCACGAAGAACGTGCGCATGGTGATCGAAACGGTGTTGTCGATGCTCACGACGGTGTGCCGGCTCAAGAAGGTGAGCCACCGCACCTGGCCAGCGCTCCACGCGCGGCTGGGCTTCACGTTGGCGTTGTTCAACATCTTGGTGCAATGGGATGGCTTTCCCGTGGATGCCGACGGCATTGTCCATCTCGCGATCGCCCAATTTAGCTTGTAATAGCATTAGCACCATTGGTTATTAGAGATTCGCGGAAGTGAATCATTGATTCACGCGAGTGGATTAGACATCCACAGAGTTGGATCAGTGATCCATAGCCCCGTGTATATTGTGAGTTCTTGAGCAGGCCCTCACCCCCGGCACTGCGGTGCCTCCCCCTTCCCCGAACTTCAGCGGGCTTCCGCTTCGGTTGCCACAGGCGAGGGGGAAGGCTTGCCGCAACCTGTGGTTTCTCCCCATTGTTCTTCGTTGGTTCTTGGTTCTTGGTTCTTGGTTCTTGGTTCTTGGTTCTTCGTTTCCGCGTCTTTTCCGCCTACATTTTGCGCATGAAAGCGTGATGTAGCGCATTGTGAAGCGGTATACGCGTTGTTTTCGTATGCTGGACAAAATGATCGCGCGCGGCGTATAATCGGCGTACAACACAGCAGTTCGCCCCGGTGTACAAGGCACCAAAGGCGAACCTAGACCACAGCAGGAGGCCCTGTCATGGCCGTATCGTCGATTGTACCATGCCCGTCGTTGGTTACGTGTAGGCCCTCATCCCCCGGCACTGCGGTGCCACCCCCTTCTCCCATTGCGATAGGAGAAGGGGAAAGGTTCGTCAGAACCTGCGGTTTTCCTCCGAATGTTTTCTTGTTCTCTTGTTCCTTTGTTCGTTTGTTCCGCGTCGTTTCCTTGCGCCGCGCCGTTCGCTTCCCTTGGTTCTTGGTTCTTGGTTCTTGGTTCTTGCCCCGTGAGGTGTGGCGATGAAAAACGCTGCATCATCGAGCAAGAAAACCACAACAGCACGCAAACGCAAGCCTGCCACGCCCACGCCGGAGCAGATCTTGCGCGATGCGCTTGCGCCGTACGTCAGCCTGCGGCGCTTGCGGCACCTTATCGCCCGCGATGTCGACGCGATCCATGATGCGCTGATCGACGATCAGCCGCCGCCCGAAGTCCAGGCGATCATGCATGTGCTGGCAGCGGTGCTGCGTCCGCTCCCCGGCGAGCGCATCGATCAACCATCAGACGTGGCCGCGCTGTTTCTGGTAGAGATGGGCGCACTCACGCAGGAGCAGTTGCGCGTCGTCTATCTGAGCACCAAGGGTCGCATCCAGACGATCAAGACCATCTACCAGGGTAGCCTCAAGGAGATTCCTATCCGGCCGATCGAGCTGTTTCATGAGGCGGTTCGCCGCAATAGCTCGGCAATCATTATCGTCCACAACCACCCCTCAGGCGATCCCACGCCTTCGGCGGAAGATATGTTTATTACCCAGCACGCGCAAGCGCTGGGTAAGCTGCTGGGCGTCAAGGTGCTGGATCACATGGTGATCGGGCGTGGTACGTGGGTGAGCATCTCGGAGGAGTTTCCGATGGTGCTGGGGCAGCGCACGGAAAACAAGTCGTACACACGCCGCCCCGTCGACGATTGATCGGTAATCAATAGATGCGTCAGGGCGTGATTCATCACGCCCTGATGAACGATGCCTCGTGAATTATGTTCGGCTCAGGCGGCACGATCCGGTAGTTGCGCCCAACCTCGGCCTGGAAGCGAACAACTCCCGGCTCGACTTCCTCGACAGGGACCGGCGCGCCATCGAGCGAGATCTGCACCGGCAGCGCGGCGCGTACGCAACATGGCCCGCGTCGTGTCGAGCGAATCATAGCGGCGCTGAGCTTGCCCATGCTCCAGCTCAGATCGACCTCGAAGCCGCCGCGCGCCCGCAGCCCGCTGATGCTGCCGTGTGGCCACGCCGATGGGGTGGCCGGCAGTAGATGCAGCTCGCCGGTGTGGCTTTGCAGCAGCAGCTCGGCGATGCCGGCCGTCACGCCGAAGTTGCCGTCGATCTGAAACGGCGGATGCGCGTCGAACAGGTTGGCATACACACCCCCGCCCTCGCCCGAAACTTCGTGGTTGTCAACCAGCGTGAGCATGTTTTGCAGCAGGCGGTAGGCACGATCGCCGTCGTGCAGCCGTGCCCAAAAGTTGATCTTCCAGGCCATCGACCAGCCGGTCCCACCGTCGCCGCGCAGCTCAAGCGAGCGCCGCGCCGCAGCCCATAGCTCGGGCGTATCACGACGTGTGATCTGTTGTCCCGGATGCAGCCCGAATAGATGCGAGATATGCCGGTGTTGATCGCTGGGATCGTCCCAATCGCGGGACCACTCCTGAAGCTGGCCCAGCCGCCCAATCTGCGGCGGCAGCAGACGGCTGCGCGCTGACTCCAGCTGTGTCCTGAACATATCGTCGATGCCGAGGATCTGCGCGGCCGCGATGCAGCTATTGAACAGCTCGCGAATAATCGCCAGGTCCATGGTCGAGCCCTGACTCACACTGGCGCGCCGGCCGTCCGCTGTGGTGAATGTGTTCTCGGGCGATGTCGAAGGCGCGGTCACCAGATGGCCCTGCTGATCCTCGATCAGCCAGTCGAGGCAAAACTCGGCAGCGCCGCGCATCAGTGGGTAAACGCGACGAAGAAACGCTTCATCGCCGCCGAACGCGTAGTGCTCCCACAGATGCATGCAGAGCCAGGCACCGCCCAGCGGCCACATCGCCCACATCGGATCGCCGCGCCCGTAATCACCCGGCGGTGCGCTTTGTCGCCACAGATCGGTGTTGTGATGCGCGACCCAGCCCCGACAGCCGTAGTTGGTAGCGGCGGTTGCCCGGCCGGTCACATGCAACTCGGCGATCAGATCGAAGAGTGGCTGGTGGCACTCGGCCAGATTGGCGACCTCGGCAGGCCAGTAGTTCATCTCGGCGTTGATGTTGAGCGTCCAGTTGGCGCTCCACGGCGGCCGAATCTGATCGTTCCAGATGCCCTGAAGATTGGCGGGCTGCGTGCCCTGCCGCGACGACGCGATCAGCAGGTAGCGTCCATACTGAAAGAGCAGCGTCACCAGTTGCGGATCGTCTGCGTCGTGCCAGCGGCGAATGCGCTCGTCGGTCGGGCGATCCGCAGCCTGGGTGCGTCCGAGATCCAGCGATACACGATCGAAGAGCGCTGCGTGATCGGCGGTGTGCTGTGCGCGGAGCTGAGCATAGCTCTGGACGCACGCGGCCTCAAGATCCGCCGCCGACTGCACGGCCGGATCGCAGCCGTCGCGTCCCGGCGATCGATTGTAGCCGTTGAAGCTAGTCGCCGCGCTGAGCACAAGCGTTACGGCGTCGGCGTGGGCGACGTGCAACGCATCGCCGGCGGTGGTGATCTGTCCGCCCTCGCAGCGCGCCTCGACGCGCACATCGAAGCGCATACCCTCGCCGTCTTCGTCGTAGAGCACCGGCTCGGCGGCGCTGTCGTAGCTCGGCACGACATGCGCGGGAGCTTTGCCCGTCAGCGTTAGTCCGCCGCTGCGCGCCTCGATCCGGTGACGATGTGGAGTATCCAGCGTCGCCGTGAAGCTGATCCGGCCCGGACGATCCGCGCTGAGACGCAGCACAATCACGCGATCCGGCGCGCTGGCGAAGACCTCGCGGGTGAACATAACGTCGCCGACGTGATACTGCACCTTGACGAGCGCCGTGTGCAAATCCAGCGATCGGCGGTAGCGCGTGGGCGGCGCGGCTGCCTCGAAGCGGAGGTTGAGATCGCCGAGCGGCTGGTAGGATTGGTTGAACGGCCCCTGCATCTGGCGGCAGAGATCGTCGGCGGCCACGAAATCACCGGCCGCGATCAGCCGCCGCACCTCGGGCAGCACCTCAAGCGCACGCGGATTATTCCAGTCGCGCGGCCCACCCGACCAGAGCGTATCTTCGTTGAGCTGAAGCCGCTCGATCTCGACGCCGCCAAAGACCATCGCGCCCAGCCGCCCATTGCCGATCGGCAGCGCCTCGACCCACTCACGAGCGGGCTGCGCGTACCAGAGGATGAGATCGTCGCTCATTTCAGCCTACGCCTGGCGCAGCACAATCGTCGCGAGCGAGTGCGGCGGCAGATCGACGCGCCAGCCATCACGACCATCGCGGTCGACCGCTAGCGTCACCGGAGCCACACGATCGGGATCGGCGGCGCTGTTGCCGGCCTGTGGTCGATCAGCGGTCAAGATCTCGCCGCGCGCCTGATTCGGAGCGTCGTCGCAGGTGAAGCGTACAGCGGCCGGCTGATCGAAATGGCGGTTGATCAGCGTCACGGCGATACCATCACGTGTGCGCGAGGCTGTAGCGCTCACAGCCGGCGATCCATCCGCCAGGCTTGTGCCCTGCTCGATCTCTACCGGCAGCGCGGCAGCGCCAATGTGCGGCGTGTGCAGCCGCAGCGCGTGATAGGTCGGCGTGAGCCACATCTGTGCGCCGTCGGTCATCACGACGGCCTGCAAAACGTTGACGATCTGCGCCAGATTCGCCAGCGTCAGCACGTGGCACTGACGATGAAAGCCTTCGAGCGCGATCGCCGCCGCCAGCGCGTCGCGCAGTGTGTTGGCCTGCTCGTAGGTCACCGGCGCGCGGCGTGTTATATCGCTGCCAGGTCCCCACGGCCGGGCCTCGGGATGCCACACTCCCCACTCGTCCAGCGCAATGCCGATGCGATGTTTACCGCCGGTTGCATCGCCGATAATCTCTGCTGTTCGCTGAACGAACGTTTCGGTCGCATGGGCCTCGCTGAGCAGTGTGTAGTAGCTCTGCTCGTCGAACTCGGTCTCGGGACCGCCGTTGATCCAGTAGCGATGGATCGACAGGTGATCGACTAGATGCATACGGCTGCCGATCGTCGCCAGCAGCTCGGCGTTCCACGCGTCCTCGTGACCACAGACGACCAGCTCGGCGCTGGAATCGACGTGGCGCAGCATCGTCGCGTAGCGCACGTACTCACGGGCGTAGGTCGCCGCATCGTAGTTACCGCCGCAGCCCCAGTTCTCGTTGCCCACGCCCCACAGCTTCACGCCGAACGGCTCGGGCGATCCATTGGCGGCGCGCATACGGGCTAAGGTCGTCGGCACGGCACTGTTGCAGTACTCCAGCCAGTCGCACAGCTCCTGCGGCGAGCCGCTGCCCACGTTGCCGGCCAGATACGCCTCGGCTCCAAGCTGCGCGCAGAGCCAGAGGAATTCGTGCGTGCCGAGGCTGTTGTCGTCCTCGACCTGGAGATCGCAGGACATGCCCAGGCGGCTGGGTCGCTCCGCCGCCGGCCCAATGCCGTCGCGCCAGTGGTAGTGATCGGCGTAGCAGCCGCCAGGCCAGCGCAGCAGCGGCACCGGCAGCGCCCGCAGTGCTCGTAGCACGTCGCTACGAAAGCCTTGCTCGTGGGGGATGTCGCCGCGCTGGTTGCCGATCCAGAGGCCATCGTAGCAGCAGCGGCCAAGATGTTCGGCGAAGTGTCCGTACAATCGCGGTGAGATCGTGCCGATCGGCGAGTCTGTGCGAATCGTCAGCCGTGGATCGTTCATGGATGCTCCTCTGCCCTGCGGGCAAACAAAGGAACAAAGGGAACAAGTGAACAAACGATCCGTCCGCTTTTTGTTCCTTTGTTCTGTTGAGTCAGGCCCTCATCCCCCGGCCCCTTTCCCCGAACCTCGGCGGGCTTCACCCAGAGCGTACCCGTCGGTTGCGACAGGAGAAGGGGAGTTAAGGTACTGGCTTTTGTTCTTTGTTCCTTTGTTCTTTGGTTCGTTTGTTCTCTCGTCCCTAGGTTCTTGGTTCTAGGTTCTTGGTTCTCAGGATCGCGACATCCAGCGGCTCCAGGCGCAGGTGGCCTGAGATGGATCGGCCAGTGAGCAGGTCGGTCGCGGTTTCGGCTAGGGCAATCTCGACGGGCTCGTCGCGGTGGTTGAGCAGGTAGAGCAGCGAGGCGTTCTCGCGTTGTCGCCGGATCACTTCGACGCCTGCTGGGACCGTATAGGCCGGTGCAACTCCGGCGTTTTCGCAGGCGCGCTTGAGCAGCCAGTCGAGGGCATCGGCGGTGGGCCGCGTGCCGATGTAGTAGGCGGTGCCCTGACCGAAGCTGTGGCGTGTGAGGGCCGGACGCTCGGCGTAAAATCCGCCCGTGTAGTGCGCGAGCGCCGTCGCTCCTTCCAGATCGATCAGATCCGCCCACAGATCGCACGAGTAGCGCGTGCCGTCCTCGGCGAGAATCTCGTTGGTCTGTTCCGGCGCGTAGGGTACGAAGTCTTCGACGCGCAGGCCGAGCATCGCGCGGAACGGCGCGGGATAGCCGCCGAGCCGAATATGCTCGTTCTCGTCCACGATGCCGCTGAAAAACGACATCACCAGCGTGCCGCCGTCGCGAACGTAGCGCTCAAGCTGAGCGGCGGCCTCGTCGCGTACCAGGTAGAGATTCGGCACCACGACCAGCCGGTAGCCGCTCAGGTCGGCGTCGGGCGGCACGAAGTCGACGGTGACATTGCGCTGAAAAAGCGGCTCGTAGAAAGCACGCACCTGATCGGTGAAGCGCAGATCCGCTGTGGGCTTGGCGTCAAGCTCAAGCGCCCACCAGGTTTCCCAATCGAAGATCATTGCGACGTCGGCGCTGACCTCGGTCGGCAGCACAGCGTCAAGCCGGCGCAGCTCCTGGCCTAGAGCTACCACCTCACGCCAGATCTGCGAGTCGGTGCCGACGTGGGGAACCATCGCGCTGTGGAATTTCTCGGCGCCCGCCTTGGAGGCACGCCACTGGAAGAACATCACGCCGTTGGAGCCGCGCGCGATCGCCTGGTGGCTCCACAGCCGCATCTGGCCGGGCTGCTTGGGCAGGTTCTGCTGCCGCCAGTTGACGCGATAAGTGGTCTGCTCCATCAGCAGCCACGGCTTGCCGTAGCCGAGCGAGCGGACGAGATCGAAGTTGAGCGCCGCATCGATATGCGTTAGCGGATCGGCCGGATCTTGATACTGATCCAGTGTGACAAAATCCTCGCGCGCGGCCCACTTCCAGTAATCCAGCGGCTTGAAGAGACGCATAAAATTCGTGGTGATCGGCACGTCGGGCGTGACCTCGCGCAGGATCGCGCGCTCCAGCTCGAAGCATTCGAGCAGCGCATCCGACGAGAAGCGAGCCCAGTCGAGCTGCTGCGTGGGATTGCGAAAGGTCGGTGCGCGGCGCGGCGGGTTGATCTCGTCCCAGGCGCCGTACTGCTGGCTCCAGAAGGCCGTGCCCCAGGCCGCGTTGAGCGCATCCAGCGTCTCGTACTTTCGCCGCAGCCACACGCGAAACGCCCGCGCCGACTCGTCGCAGTAGCAGCCGCCGCCCTCGTGACAGCTGTACTCGTTGCCGACGTGCCACAGCGCCAGCGCCGGATGATCGCCGTAGCGCCGGGCGATCTGCCGCACCAGCGCCTGCGCCGCCTCGCGATAGGCTGTGCTGTTGGGGCAGTAGTGCTGGCGGCTGCCGGGCCAGAGCGTCACGCCGTCGACGGTGACCGGCAAGCTTTCGGGGTGCAGCCTGGACAGCCAGGGCGGCGGCGAGGCCGTGGCGGTAGCCAGGCTCAGCGAAACGCCGTTGGTGTGCAGCAGATCGATGATCCGATCCAGCCAGCCGAAATCGTACTGGCCCGGCTGTGGCTCTAGCTTGGCCCAGGAAAAGATGCCCAGCGAGACCAGATTCACGCCGGCCTCGCGCATCAGGCGTACATCTTCTTCCCAGACGCTCTCCGGCCACTGCTCAGGGTTGTAGTCTCCGCCGTAGGCCATATGCCCAAACGGAAATCGTCCTACTCGCTCGCTATATTCCACGATATTTTAGCCTCCATCTTGAACGATCGATTGAGCTAGCTCAGCCCTGATGTGTGCCGAAGCTCCTGATTGCTATAGAACGCCTGCCTCGCCGAGCGCGCGACGGATGATCGGCAAATATACCAGCGGCAGATGCGCTAAAGCCTCGGTGGCCGGCATCACTCGGCGGTGCGTGATCTCGAACTGCGGCTCCCACGCATCGAGGAGCACATCTGCGCGCCAGAAGGAGCGCACCAGCGTCAGGCCAGCTTCGCGACCGGCGACGCAAACACTACGCGCAAAGCCAAGCAGTCGCGCCGTAACAATTGTGGCGCACGCTTCTTCGCGCATCTCTCGCCGCAGCGTTTGCTCCCAGGTTTCGTCGTGCTCCGGCCTGCCCGCCGGTAAGTCCCAATCGACGCCGTTAGCGCTGATCAGGACGATCTCATGGGTGGACGTGACACATATGCCGGCTGCACCGTGCGCTCTTCCCGGCGGCGCGGTCGGCGGCGGAGACCAGGAGATCATCCATTCCTGGTTGTTGGCGCGAATCAGATGCTCTTCGCCGTCACGCGCCATCTGCTGCTCGATCATCGATCTTTCTTGCGTATCAGCCGACGCTTCCCAACCCGATAGCTTATGCAATCCAGGGCTTGTTTAGCTGGCTATGATCAGGTCGGTCGAGTCGGGCTCCGCGACCTGGGCCAGATATTCGGTGTAGGCGGCCAGCGCGCCCTGGTTGTGCTCACGAACCAGCTGTGCGAGCTGCTCATAGTTGCGATCGACCATCGCCTGAACCATCAGGCGGTGTTCGTGCTGCGCCTGCGCGAGCCGAAACACGAGCACACCTTTGAGGTAGTAGCGCCGCAGGCGATCCCACTGGTTGAGCACACGCGTCGTCATCTCTTGCAGCATCGGCATGCCGCTGATGTTGACGATCGCGGTGTGAAACTGAGTGTTGAGATCGGCCCACTGGTGATGCGACTCCGAATCGATCGCCTGATCCATCTTGCTCAGCAGCTCTTGCAGATATTGTAGATCAGTCGGCGTCATGCGTTGCGCGGCGGTGCGTGTCGCGACCAGCTCTAGACCTTCCATCACGGTAAACACTTCGATGATCGAGGCTTTCGAGATGCTGGCGACGACTGCGCCCACATGCGGCGTGTTCTCGACCAGCCGCTCGGATTGCAGCATATGCAGCGCCTCGCGTACGGGAATGGGACTGACTCCCAGCCGCTGAGCGATGTCTTCGATTCTAAGCCGCTGCCCCGGCCGCAGGTCGCCGCGCATAATCGATTCGCGGAGTGATTGGTACACAAATTCTTGTTTGGTTCGGTATCGCTGCTCAGACACTGTCGATGCGCGCATAGTCATCCTCGGATTGACGTATCATCCATATGAATGATGATATATTATATATAAAATATTGTCATGGGTCAATCACAATTCTTCGAAAGGACAATCATAACTCTTCGTAAGAAACCGCTTGACAAGGAACTATATTATATATAATATATGTATTAGTTGAGATCGTACACATCGTCGTACTAAGCAACGCCAGCATTGCAGAACTCCGGCAAAGCCCAGATCGAACCGCTGATCGCCATCTAGCTTACTTCGGGACAATCCAGGGATCATGCGTGGTACGGAGATCGACGAAGACCTTTCGGTTCC
>DASWTQ010000610.1:0-2873 GCA_036402055.1 Herpetosiphonaceae bacterium | reverse complement strand
TCAGCCAGGCGAGCCAGGCGTTCGTATCGCGGAAGCCAGCGCCAATACCGCTGAAATCGCTCAGCATATGCGTTATTCCATCGAGCGCGAGTGCTAGTGCGAGTATACATGCCAGCTGCCAGGACAGCGGCTTGATTCTTCCCCGTAGCGGCGCGTACAGCAGTCCGAACACAAACATGCTGCCGTACATCGCGACCATCCGATCCGACCACGCTACTTTCCAGCCCATATCTGAGGTGCCAATAAACTGGCGCAGGACGAGCGCATCGTCTGTCATCTGGAACACGGCCTGGATCTGGGACAATGAGTACATCGGCTGCGTGCCAAAGAGAAAGAACGAGCGCTGTGGCAGCTGGTGGCACTGCGTCGCGTACATCGTGTACAGGATGTTGGCTGCGCCGGTCCAGCCCCACTGCATAAAGATCGGTGCCAGCCACGGCAGCCCACCATACAGACCAAAGACGAAGAGCACGGTTGCCAACCAGTGACACCGTAACCACCGGATGACCGTATCAGCGCGCGACCGATGCGATCTCGCTTCCGCTAGCGCCAGCGGTGTCGCACGTCCACGTGTATGTGCTACACCTGGTTGATGGGATCGAGCCATATCGCTCCTCTTCTTTGCTGACGTTCGTGCAACTCCGGCATGCAACCTCCATGCGCCGAGCTGGCGGCGCCAGCACATTCCTTGGAATTACGTGTTTCCCCGTCTATCTCCGTGAACGAGAAGCCAGGTGCAAGGGCCGAACCTCGCTCAACGAACAAGCGCTGTCGTATCTCGACCCGCGCTACCAGTGGTTACCCTCGCATCACCAACTCCATAGATGGGCACGTAGGAACAGCTCCATATCACGCACTAAAGGTAGGGAGACCGGCGCGACTGCTCACACGAAACGAGCGTGGCCCTACGGTTGCTTGCCGCTAGCCTTCAGCAGCTCCACGATCTGCTCTTCGAATTGCGCCTCGTCGATCTCGCCGACCCGCACCTGCACAATACTGCCGCTACGATCGATTAAATAGCTTGTCGGCAGCACCCGCGCGCGGTAGGCTGAGCCGAATGCGTCTTCCGTATCCAGCAAGATCGGATAGGACACAGCGTGATCGCGCACAAATTGCTCAACGTCCCCCCGAGCATCCTGATAGGTCGTATTGATACCCAGCACGGCGAAACCCTGCGCTTTGTATGTTTCGTGCAGACGTACCAGGCGTGGGGTTTCCCGAACACAGGGTGGACACCATGTGGCCCACAGGTTGAGCAGCACAACCTGACCCGTGTAATCGGCGAGGCTAACCTGCTGGCCATCAAGGGTCGACAGCGTAAATGGTGGCGCGACATTGGCCTGGAGTGCCGCTGCTTCCGCGCCGGACGCCTGCACAGATCGGGCTGGCACTGCCACATCACGGAATAAGGGCACCAGCGCCGCGATGACGACGAGCAGCAGCAGCGCAAGGATCGTTTCACGATCCCGGCGGCGTTCTGCCTCTGGCGCAAGACGTACCGGCGACGCGACGGCGGTGCGCAAACTCATGTACGCCTCGGCGATCTGCGAGCGGCGCAGCGCAGCAAGCTGCTGCATTTCATCCGGCAGGTTGGCGTGCCGTTCGGCCGCGTACACTGCGCGCTTGGTCGCGTAGGCGGCTTCTAATTCCTCGCGGCTCGCCTTGGGGCTAATCTCTAACACCTCGTATGCTGTCGCCATCAGCGTGCCTCGCTTTCGATACCGATCTGTGCAACACCTGGTTGGAGTATAGGGCGCTGAGGTTGCGGCATCGGACCGCGTTCTGGCAGCAGCGTGGAAAGCGCCGGTACGCGTCCTTCGCGCCAGCGCCGCAGCATCGCAAGCACGCCGCCGAGCACACCGATGATAAACCCGGCCCAGGCGAACTTAATGCCGGGCTCATGGCTGACTTCCACAAATACACGTCCCTGCATAGCTTCGGGCTTGACCTGGCTCAGATCAACGTTGCCAACCTGCACCGTGACCATCTGATTACGGGGATCAACACGCATAAGCGTGGCCGTCGCGCCGCCGGGGAGTGTCACGCTCGCGCTGATGGGCTGTTGGTTCGCGTCAAATGCCAGTGTTGGCTTAACCGTCGTTGTCGTACCATCCGGTGCAGTGATGTCAATGACTGCCGCCACGACGGGCAGTGCTTCGCCACGGAGCATCGCCTCGCGATTCGGTAGCTCGAACTGCTTGAACTCCAATGTGTAGCCACCGACTTGTTGCGCCCGACCTTTCAGCATGTACAGCACGCCTGGCGACGCCTGCGCGGGCGGATCGTACTGCGACGGTGCAAGGTACAGGTCGCTCCATAGGCCAGATTCGATTGCGGGATGGCTGACTAATGCGCCAGTTTTTGCAAAGGTGTAGTGCGGCGCTTCGGCCAGCCAGGTGCTACCGGTTTGGGGATCGGTGACTTCGATCTGTACGGCACGGCGCTTGAGCGGATCGCTTTGGGGAATACCGACCCCACGAAAGGTAAACTGACGGCCAAAGACCGTCTGCGGTTGATCCTGGATCAATTGGAGCGACGCAGTTTGCTTGTAGAGGCTGGTGCCGACCACGCCGACAAACAGGAGGCCAACGCCGACATGCGACACGTATCCTCCGAGTTTGAGCGGCCCTGCACGCCAGATGCGCCGGATCACAGCGACATTGGTGGTGACGGCAAATACTGCCGCACCGATAAACAGCAGCGCAACGGGATACGTGATGTTCAGCAGCAACGCGGCAAACAGAACAACGCCGGTCAGGAGCGCTGGCCATGTGAGCAGTCTGGTCACGCTCCCGTACTTGCTCCGCTGCCAACCGAGCAACGGTCCAACCGCCATCGTCAGCAGCAACAGCAGGCCAAACGGGGCGTTCGTG
>DASWTQ010000609.1:0-2925 GCA_036402055.1 Herpetosiphonaceae bacterium | reverse complement strand
GTGATCAGCCTGGGTGGCGCGACCGAGGCCACCGTCTGGTCGAATTACTATCCGATCGGCGAGGTCGATCCGCGCTGGACCAGTATTCCGTATGGCGTGCCGATCCAGAACGCGCAGTATCACATCCTGGACCCGCATCTCAACCCCTGCCCGGTCGGCGTGGCGGGAGATCTGTATATCGGCGGCCTGTGTCTCGCCTCAGGCTATGCCCAGGAGCCCATTCTCACGGCGAGCAAGTTTGTTCCCCATCCCTTCAGCCCGACACCCGGCGCGCGGCTGTACAAAACCGGCGACCTGGCGCGTTACTGGCCGGATGGGACGATGGAGTTTCTCGGCCGTGTCGATCATCAGGTGAAGATCCGTGGCTACCGCATCGAGCTGGGTGAGATCGAGACGGTGCTGGTGCAGCATCCCGATGTGCTGGAGACGGCGGTCCTGGCACGCGCCGACAGGTCAGGCGAGCGGCGTCTGGTAGCCTATGTTGTGCCGCGTCCAGAGCGTGTCGTCGCGATCAACGATCTGCGCTCCTTCTTGAAGGAACGGCTCCCCGACTATATGGTGCCAGCGGTGTTCATGTTCCTCGACGGCCTGCCCGTGACATCCAACGGCAAGCTGGATCGCAAAGCCCTGCCCGCGCCCGACACTGCCCGCGTGGACCTTGACGAATCCTTCGTCGCGCCGCGCACCTGGGTCGAAGAGCAGCTCGCGCAGATCTGGTCGCAGGTGCTGGGCGTCGAGCGGGTCGGCGTGCATGACAACTTTTTTGTCCTGGGCGGCGACTCGATCTTGAGCATTCAGATCATCGCGCGCGCCAACCAGGCCGGGCTGCACCTCACGCCACGGCAGGTCTTCCAGCATCAGACGATCGCCGAGCTGGCACCCGCGATCGGCATGGCGCCGGCCGTGGTAGCCGAGCAGGATCTGGTCACGGGCGCAGTGCCGCTGACGCCGATTCAGCACTGGTTTTTCTCGCGGGAGCTGCTTGACCCGCAGCATTTCAACCAGGCGATGCTGCTGGAAGTGCGCCGGCCTCTCGATCGCGAGCTGCTGGAGCAGACCATGCAGCATCTGCTCAGCCACCACGACGCGCTGCGGCTGCGCTTTACGCGCGAGGAGTTCGGCTGGCAGCAGATCAGTGCGGGCGTTAGCGAGCAGCCGCTCGTCGCCGAGATCGATCTGGCGGCGCTGCCGGTGGCCGAGCAGGCCCATGCGCTTGAGTCGACCGCCGCCGAGCTGCATACCGGCCTGGATCTGGCGGGGTCGCTGCTCAAGGTGGTGCTCTTCAACATGGGCGCCGGCCGGCCGGGTCGCCTGCTGATCGTTGTGCATCACCTGGCGATCGATGGCGTTTCCTGGACGATCCTGCTGGAAGATCTGCAAACCGTCTACGAGCAGCTTGAGCGCGGCGAACAGGTGGCGCTGCCGCCCAAGACGACAGCGTTCAAGCAGTGGGCCGAGCGGCTGACCACATACGCGCAGTCGGCGGCGCTGCGGGCGGAGCTGGATTACTGGCGGGCGCTGCCCTGGGATGCGGTCGCTTCGCTGCCGGTGGACTATCGCGGTGGCGCCAATACCGCAGCCTCCGTGCAGACTGTGGCGGCAGCTCTCGACGAAGACGAGACCCGCGCGCTGCTGTACGACGTGCCGGCGGTCTATCAGACGCAGATCAACGATGTGCTGCTGACGGCGCTGGCGCAGGCGTGTGCAGCCTGGACCGGCGCGGCGACGCTGCTGGTGGACCTGGAAGGGCACGGCCGCGAAGATCTCTTCGACGAGGTCGATCTGACGCGCACGGTCGGCTGGTTCACGGCGTTGTACCCGGTGCTGCTGGATCTGCGCCAGGCGGAAGGACCGGGCGCGGCGCTGAAGACGATCAAAGAGCAATTGCGGCAGATCCCGAATCGTGGTGTCGGCTATGGTGTGCTGCGCTACCTGAGCACCGATGAGTCGGCGGTGGAGCTGCGCGCGCTGCCCCAGGCCGAGATCAGCTTCAACTATTGGGGCCAGGGCGACCAGAGCATCCCGACCGATGGCCTGTTTAGCCCGGCCCGCGAGTCGACTGGATTACCGCACAGCCAGCGCGATCGACGCAGTCACTTGCTGGAATTTGTCGGCATCGTCGCCGACGGCCAGCTGCGCCTGGCCTGCATCTATAGCGCCGAAGTTCACGCGCAGGCCACGATCGAGCGGCTGGTGCAGAAGTATCTCGCCGCGCTGCGGATGCTGATCGATCACTGCCGCGCTCCTGAGGCCGGCGGCTACACGCCCTCCGACTTCCCGCTGGCGCGTCTCGATCAGCCGACGCTGGATCGGGTGGTGGGCGGCGATCGTCAGGTCGAAGATCTGTACACGCTCTCGCCGATGCAGCAGGGCCTGCTCTTCCATACCCTGTACCAGGCCGGATCGGGCCTGTATGTCGAGCAGCTGGCGATCACGCTAGAGGGCCGGCTTGATCTGCCGGCGTTCCAGCGCGCCTGGCAGCAGGTCGTCGAGCGCCACCCGATTTTCCGCACGGCTTTTGTGTGGGAAGATCTGGACGAGCCGCTGCAACCGGTGCGCCAGCAGGTACGGCTGCCCTGGCAGGTGGAGGATTGGCGCGATCTGGCACCTGCTGAGCAGGACGCGCGGCTGGACGCGTTTCTGGCGGCGGATCGGCGGCGCGGCTTCGATCTGGCCGAGGCACCCTTGATGCGGCTGGCGCTCTTCCAGGTGGCCGACGCGCGCTATCGCTGTGTGTGGACGCAGCACCATCTCTTGCTGGACGGCTGGTCGGTGCCGCTGGTCTTCAACGAGGTGTTTGCCTACTACGACGCGTTTGCGAACGGCCAGGATCTGTACCTGGCGCATCCACGTCCATACCACGACTACATCGCCTGGCTCCAGCAGCAGGATCTGGCGCAGGCGGAGGCCTTCTGGCGGCAGCTG
>DASWTQ010000608.1:0-2447 GCA_036402055.1 Herpetosiphonaceae bacterium | reverse complement strand
CCGCCCGCGCTGCATGGACGGCCCGCGCTGCTCAACGACTATGTCGCGCCGCGCAACGAGTTCGAGCAGAGCATCGGCGCGATCTGGCAGGAAGTGCTGGGCATCGAGCAGATCGGCGTGCACGATAATTTCTTCGAGCTGGGCGGTCACTCGCTGCTGGCGACTCAGCTGGTCTCGCGGCTGCGCGAGGCTATACCGATCGATCTGCCGCTGAGCCGGCTGCTGGAGGCCATGACCATCGCCGAACAGTCCGAGGTGATCGAAGAATTGTTGATCGAAAAACTGGAAGAGCTACCCGAAGCAGAGGCGCAGCGGCTCATGGCGACAATGTTTCGCTAGCAAAGCGGCGCTTCTGAGCATATAGACGCATCTCGCAGCGGCCTGGCCGACGTGATGATGCGCCCGTGAGGTGACTACGATGTCCAAGGCGGACAATCTTTCGCAACGACGATCTCAGCTTTCCGAAACCAAGCGCGCGCTGCTGGATAAGTGGAAGCGCGGCGAATTTACAACCAGCGCCGAGTCGGATACGATCCCGCGCCGCGAGGAGCAGGGACCGGCGGCGCTGTCGTTCAATCAGCAGCGGCTGTGGTTTCTGGATCAGCTGGTGCCCAACAGCCCAGCCTACAACATCCTGACCGGCGTCCGCGTGGTTGGGCCGCTCGACATCACGGCGTTTGAGCGCAGCCTCAACGAGATCATTCGCCGCCACGAGTCGCTGCGGGCGCGCTTTCCCACCGTGGATGGCCAGGCAGTCCAGGCGATCGAGCCCAGGCTGACGATCGCACTGCCGCAGGTCGATCTGCGCGCGCTCGACGACGCCGCCCGTGACGCCGAGCTTCAGCGGCTGATGCAGGTTGAGAGCAGCCAGCCCTTCGATCTGGCAACCGGCCCGCTGCTCCGCGCAGCGCTGGTGCGACTCGCCGATCAAGAGTCCGTGCTGCTGCTGACGCTGCATCACATCGTCTCCGACACCTGGTCGTTCGGCATTCTGGTGCGCGAGCTGGTGACGCTCTACGACGCGTTCTCGACGGGCAAGCCTTCGCCGCTGCCCGAGCTGCCGATCCAGTATCCCGATTTCGCTGTCTGGCAGCGCCAGCGGCTTCAGGGCGAGGCGCTGGAAGCGCAGATCAGCTACTGGAAGCAGCAGCTCGGCGCTGGATCGTCCGGCAATCTGCCCACGCTGGAGCTGCCGACTGATTACCCGCGCCCGCCGGTGCAAACCTTCCGGGGCGCGGCGCAGTCGTTTGTAGTGCCGCGCGAGCCGACCGAGGCGCTCAAGGAGCTGAGCCGCCAGGAGGGCGTGACGCTGTTTATGACGCTGCTTGCCGCCTTCAATGTGCTGATGGCGCGCTACAGCGGCCAGGACGATATTCTAGTCGGCTCGCCGATCGCGGGACGGCAGCGCGTCGAGACCGAGAACATGATCGGGTTCTTCGCCAACACGCTGGTGCTGCGAACCAGGCTCGGCGGCAATCCCGCTTTCCGCGACGTGCTCAAGAGCGTGCGCGAGACGATGCAGGGCGCACACGCGCATCAAGATGTGCCCTTCGAGCAGCTGGTCGAAATCCTGCATCCCGAGCGCGACATGAGCCGCAATCCGCTGTTCCAGGTGATGTTCGTGCTCCAGAACACGCCACCGGCGGCGCTCACGCTGCCCGGCATCACGATCAGCGCGATCTCGCTGCAAAGCTCCACCGCCAAGTTCGACATCTGGCTGTCGATGGAAGAGCGCGGCGATGAGCTGTTCGCCAATGTCGAGTACAACACCGATCTGTTCGAGGCCGCGACGATCCGGCGTATGCAAGGCCATTTTCTGACGCTGCTGGCCACCGTTGTCGCCGATGCCGCCGCGCCGATCCTCGATCTGCCGCTGCTGACCGAGGCCGAGCGCCGTCAGCTCGACGCCTGGAACGCGACCGCTGTTGACTATCCCACCGATCGCAATATCGTGCAGCTCTTCGAGGCGCAGGCGGCCGCGCATCCCGAGCGCACCGCGCTGGTCTTTGAAAGGGAGACGCTGAGCTATGCCGAGCTGAATCGCCGCGCGAATCAGCTGGCGCATCATCTGCGCGGCCTGGGCGTCGGGCCGGAGATGCTGGTAGGCGTGTGTGCCGAGCGCTCGTTGGAGCTTGTGATCGCGCTGCTGGGCGTGCTCAAGGCCGGCGGCGCGTACGTGCCGCTCGATCCGACCTATCCCCAGGAGCGGCTCCAGTTTATGCTCGGCGATGCGCAGCCCTCGGTGCTGCTGGTCCAGCACAAGGTGGTCGCGGAGCTGCCGCAGCTCTTCGCCGAGGCCCGTCAGACCGTGATCCACCTCGACGCCGACTGGTCGCAGATCGCGCAGACCAGCGCCGAGAATCCCGCGCTGCTGACAAACGATCGCAATCTGGCCTACATGATCTACACCTCGGGCTCGACCGGACAGCCCAAGGGCGCGCTCAACT
>DASWTQ010000607.1:0-2821 GCA_036402055.1 Herpetosiphonaceae bacterium | reverse complement strand
CATCGAGCGGCCCTGACCGTTGACTTTCTGCGCGATCCGCGTGACCTCTGCCAGCGACAGGCCGGCCTCCGCCGCGCCGCCCGGCTGTGTAGAGGCTATCCTTGACCGCGACATCATCGTTGGTGACCACGCTTGCAATCTCGATGCCCTCCACCTGCGCCAGCTCCGCCGCCATCTCGAAGTTCATCACGTCGCCGGTGTAGTTCTTGACGATATGCAGCACGCCCGCGCCGCCGTCGATCGCCTTGGTCGCCGCCAGCATCTGATCCGGCACGGGCGAGGTAAAGACCGCTCCGGGACAGGCCGCGTCGAGCATACCGTAGCCCACAAAGCCGCCGTGCATCGGCTCGTGACCGCTGCCGCCGCCCGAGAGCAGCCCGACCTTGCCGCGCACCGGCGCGTCGGCGCGCACAATGTAGTCAGGATCGAAGTGGACCTGGATCAGCTCGGGATGCGCGGCCGCCATGCCCAGCAGCTCGTCGCGGACAACAGTTTCGGGAGAGTTGATCAGCTTCTTCACTACCAGCACCTCCTGATGCTCTACCGCTCACCCGTTTATCGTAGCAGGATCGCAACCGTGCCTGCACTTGTTTTTGGACGGCAGTACGCACAAATTGTCGCACATTCTAAGCCGGCTGATGCGCAACGTCCGCGCCGCGCGGCTCAGGCGCGGGCTCAGATGGTGTCGGTAGGAAGGGCTTGACCAGGAAATCATAGAAGAGCGCACCGAGCGGGCCACCGATCAGCGGGCCGATGATTGGCACCAGAAAGCCGGCTCCGTCGAAGGTGCCGGTTGAGCCCGCCACAAACAGAGCGGCGTAGAGCCGTGGGCCGAAATCGCGCGCCGGATTGATCGCGTAGCCGGTGGGGCCACCCAGCGACAGGCCGATCGAAAGCACGACCATGCCGACCATAAACGGCCACAGGTTAGCGCCGGGGCCGACGTTGCGCACGTTATCGACGACCGCGTAGATCGCCAGGACCAGTATGAATGTGCCCAGGATCTCGGAGAAATACTGGGTGAAGACCAGATTCTCGTAGCCCGCCGCCGGGGCTGTGTGGAAGACATTTTTGTAGCCGTTGTTGACGAAGTTGCCCATGTAGAGCATGTGCACCAGGAACGCGCCGATCACGGCGCCCAGCACCTGTACCACCATGTAGAGCAGGCCAGTCGTCGTGGCGATCGTGCCGCGCACAATCGCAGCCAGCGTGACCGCCGGGTTGAGATGCGCGCCCGTGATGCCGCCGGCGATATAGACGGCAACCACGACCGCAAAGGCCCAGCCGAGCGTGATCGTCGTCCAGTCGTAGCCGCCCGCGCCGAGCCGCGTCGCATACGCGAAGTTGGCGACAACGCCATCGCCGAGGAGCACCAGGATCGCCGTGCCGAAGAACTCTGCCCATAGCTGACCGGTAAGCGTATTCCGCCGCATGAGGAGACCTCCTTGTATCCTGCAACCAGCCTGTATTTGCCAAACATCCAGCAGGGGAGCTGAATTAGCTTTCACCTCCTTTATGAGGTCATGTAGATGGAGTTTGTAGCGATCGATTAGGGTATGCCGCAGCCTAACGTCCACAACGATGCTGTAGCGCCTGGGAGGTGTTTGTCGAGGCGTGGGAGATGATGGTGCTGCTGTCAGCCCTGACAAGCGCCAGGCTCAATCGTCGCCTGGCCTGTCTCTATCCTAGGAAAAAACCGAGATCGCTGTCAACGATGAAAGTGTTGCAGATGAAACAATTTTGTTTCATCTTTGAAACATGATGTTTCACAGGTGGTCAGGCTGAAAATCGATCCGGCTCAGGCCATGCTCGCGCATTTTGCGCCAGAGCGTGCTGCGGCTGATGCCAAGCTGCTGCGCGGTACGGCCCAGATGCCCGCCGACAGCACGGCCAGTTCGCAGAATCGTTTCGCGCTCGATGTAGTCGTACTGCCGATTGAGCTGGCCGACCACCGGCTGATCCAGACCGGCGGTTACGCGAATCGAGGCCGGCAGATCTGCCAGCTGCACAACACTCTGCTCGGTCGCATGTGCGATCTGCTCCAGATCGGCCTCCAGCTCACGAATATTGCCCGGCCAGGCGTAGGCCATCATCGCCTGAAGCGCGCTGGGGCTCAGCACAAGCTGCTTGCCCAGGCGCCGGTTGAGGCTATCGAGCACATGCTCGATCAGCAGCAGGATGTCGTAGCCGCGCGCTCGGAGCGGCGGCAGCTCGATCGTGAAGCCGCTCAGCGAGGCCGCCAGATCCGGCCGGAAGCGACCCTCGGTGATGTCGAGTCCACGGGTTGTGGTCGCGATCACGCGCACGTCGAGCGGCACCACGCGCCGGCCACCCGAGCGGATAGACGCCCGTGTATCGAGCGCCCGCAGCAGCGCGCTCTGGTGCTCCATTGGCAGCGCCTCGATCGCTTTGAGCAGCAGCGTGCCGCCGTGCGCCAGCTCAAGCTTGCCCGGCCGTCCGCGCAGCAGGCCCTCGCTGCTGCTCTCGAAGCCAAACAGCTCGCTGCCGATCAGCGTGCGCGGAATCGTCGCGCAGTTGAGCGTGACAAACGGCCCGCTGGCGCGCAGGCTCGACTGGTGGATCGCTCGGGCCAGCAGCTCTTTGCCCGTCCCGTGCTCGCCGACGAGCAGCACATTCGCCGCGCCGTTGGCTGCCACGCGCGCCTGTCGCAGCGCAACCTGCACCGCCGAGCTTTCGCCGATGATGTCACGAAACGAGATCTGCGCCTGCGCACCTACCATCTGATGCACCAGCGAGCGGACGCGCTCCGGCGGGTGGAGCATCAGCAGGGCGCCAAAGTAGCTGCCGTTCTTCTGGTGGA
>DASWTQ010000606.1:0-13008 GCA_036402055.1 Herpetosiphonaceae bacterium | reverse complement strand
CAATCTTGGATCGTTCTTGATGGCGCAGGGCCGCTATCGCCGCGCCGAGCTGTACCTGACACGCGCGCTGACGATCCGCCAGCAGGTCTTGCCGCCCAACCACATGTCCACGGCGCAGACGCTCAACAGCCTCGGCGAGCTGCTTTATCTGCGCGGAGCCCACGCCGCAGCCTCCGCGTATTACGAGCGATCGCTGGCGATGCGGCTGGCTGTGTTCGGGCCGCATCACCCCGATGTTGCCGAGATCTGGTACAACCAGGGCCGTGTGGCGCTTGCGCTCGGCAACGTCGAACAAGCCCGCGATCTGCTGGAGGCGGCGCTCGATCTTCAGGTCTCTACGCTCGGCGCCGAGCACTTCGAGGCCGCCGCGCGCTTCGACGGACTCGGCCAGGCGTATCTGGCGCTCGGCGATCTGCCGACAGCTCGGTCGTATCTAGAGCAGGGCTATCTGGTTCGTGAGCGCGTCTACGGGCCGCAGCACCCGCTCACGGCGCTTTCGCTCCAGAGCTTGAGCCGCTGCGCGCTGGCCGAGAAACATTGCGCTCAGGCCAGGGACGCGATCGAGCGGGCGCTAGCCATCCAGCGATCCAGTCTCGATCCGGCGCATCCTGATCTGGCCGCGAGCTTGCTGGTGCTGGCGCAAATCCTCGACCGGCAAGGCCAGCCGGAGCAGGCGCTGCTGGCTGCTCAGCAAGCCGCCGCGATCGCAGATGACGACGCCTAGATCGCCGACCTCAATCGCCCCCATCGAAAACTATAGCAGCACACAACGCCGCTCACTGACGCGATTCCGGGTCATTCAGATCGCGGTCTTTTGGGTATGCTGAAACAACCAGGAGAAAGAACCAGCACATGATCGCACACGGCACACTCAACATGGTTTTACGCAGCCTGCTCAAAACCGCCCTGATTCTCTGGATCGTGACGACGCTCACGTTTCTGATTATTCGGGCGCTGCCGGGTAATCCGGTCGACATTTTTGTCCAGAGCCTGGTCAATCAGGGCATGTCCGAGGAGCAGGCGCGCTCACGAGCCGCGCGTCTGCTGCGTATCGATCTGGACCAGCCGCTGAGCGGACAATACCTCGCCTTTATGAGCAACCTCGCGCGCGGTGAGCTAGGCGAGTCCCTGGTGCTCGCGCCGGGAACGCCTGTGCGCCAGATCGTTTTGCAGCGGCTGCCGTGGACCTTGTTTAGCGTCGGCACGTCACTGCTGCTAAGCTTTGGGCTGGGCGTCTTTCTGGGCATGGCAGCCGCCTACAGGCGCGGCTCGTGGCTGGACCACACGCTGACGACGATCAGCGCCACGCTCGACGCGGTGCCGCCGATTCTCGTCGCTGTCCTGTGTGTGCTGCTGGTGGGCGTGCAGTGGAAGCTGATCCCGCTGGATCAGATGCGCGGCTCACTCTCGCCGGGCATCAGGCCAGGCTTCAGCCTGCCGTTCTTCGCGGATCTGTTTAAGCATCTGCTGATTCCGGGCGCGGTCTATGTACTTTCCACACTCGGCAGCTGGACGCTGACCATGCGCAGCAGCACGATCAGCACGCTAGGCGATGACTATGTGACCGTCGCACGCGCGCGCGGCCTTCCCGACCTGCGCATTATGACCGCCTATGTCGGACGCAACGCCAGTCTGCCGCTCGTCACCGGGCTGGCGATCTCGCTGGGCTTTGCCGTCAGTGGCTCGATCCTGATCGAGCAGGTTTTCGTCTACCAGGGCATCGGCCTGCTGCTCAACCAGGCGATCGCCCGCCGCGATTATCCCGTGATCCAGGGCATTCTGCTGGTCACGACGATCACCGTGCTGCTCTCGACCACGCTGGCAGATCTGCTCTACAGCTGGCTCGATCCGCGCGTGCGCGGCGCCGAGGAGGACGCATGAGCCGCCTGAGCCTGATTTTGCGCAATCCATCGGGCGTGATCGGCGGGCTGCTGCTGGCGGCGCTGCTCCTGATGGCGTTCGTGGGGCCGCTGCTGGTGCCGGCCGAGAGCCAGGCCCACGTCGAGCGCATCTACCAATCACCGTCGCCGGAGCATCCGCTCGGCACCGATTTTCAAGGCCGCGACAATCTCGTGCTGCTGATCCACGGCGGCCGCGATGTAATCCTCCTGGCGTTTGCAGCCGGGCTCTTGACGACGCTGCTCGCCTGCGTGATCGGTGCGAGCAGTGCGTGGTTCGGCGGCGCGGTCGATCGGCTGCTGATGACGATCGCCGACATCTGGCTCACGCTGCCCCGCTTTCTGATCCTGGTTGTGCTGGCCAGCCTGGTGCGGCTCGACGGCATCTGGTCGCTGGCGCTGCTGCTGGCGGGTTTCGGCTGGCCCGGCCTCGCACGGCAGATCCGGGCGCAGGTGCTGTCGCTCAAACGGCGCGAGTACGTCGAGGCGGCGCGACAGCTCGATCTCGGCGCGGCGCACATTATCTTTCGCGAGCTGCTGCCCAACATGCTCGGCTTCATCACGATCTCGCTGATCGCCGCGATGATCCAGGCGATCTACGCGCAGACCGGCCTGGTCTTTCTCGGCGTCGTGCCATTCGGCAACAGCTGGGGCGTGCTCTTCAGCCTGGCCTACGCCAAAAACGCGATCTATCTGCCCAGCGCCGCCTGGAGCCTGCTGGCTCCCATGGGCGCGATCATTCTGTTTCAGCTGGGCCTGGTGCTAATCTCACGGGCGCTGGAAGAAGTGTTCAACCCGCGACTACAGGCAGGAGCTTAACATGGCCTCGGACGAGCGCGTGCTGGACGTGCAAGATCTTTCGGTAGTGTATCGCGGGCGGCGCGGCGGCGCGCAGGCGCTGCGCCAGGTCTCGTTCGAGGTACGGCGCGGCGAGGCGCTGGCGCTGATCGGCGAGAGCGGCTCCGGCAAGACCACGCTTGGCCTGGCGCTGGTCGGACTGCTGCCGGCGGGCGCGCAGATCACCCAGGGGCGCATCTCCTACCAGCACGATCCGGCTACCGGCCCGATCGACGTGCTCAGGCTGAGCCCGCGCCGGCTGCGGCGCTTCCGCTGGGCAGAGTGCGCGATGGTTTTTCAGGGCGCACAAAACGCCTTCAATCCGGTGCTGCCCATCGCCGATCACTTTCGCGATACCGCGCGGGCACACGGCTATCTGCGCGGCCGGGCGTTGAAAGCGCGCGCCCAAGATCTGCTTGAACTGGTGCGGCTGGACCCCGAGCGCGTGTGGCAAGCCTACCCGCACGAGCTGTCGGGCGGCATGCGCCAGCGGGTGCTGATCGCGCTGAGCCTGCTGCTCTCGCCGCAGCTGCTGATCCTGGACGAGCCGACCACCGCGCTGGATATTTTGACCCAGCGCAGCATCGTCGACCTGTTGAAAACGCTACGCCGTCAGCTCAACTTTGCACTGATCTTTATCTCCCACGATCTGGCGCTGGCAGCCGAGCTAGCCGATCGCGTGGCCACGATGTACGCGGGCCGCATCGTCGAGGTTGCCGATACACGCACGCTCTTCAAGGCTCCGGCGCATCCCTACACGATCGGTCTGATCAACGCGCTGCCGACGATCGCGGGGCCAATCGCGGATCTCGCGACGATTCCCGGCTCGCCGCCGGATCTGATCGCGCTGCCGGGCGGCTGTCCCTTTCACCCGCGCTGCCCGCTCGCCGACGATCGCAGCCGCGCCGAGGAGCCGTCGCTGCTCGCCGTTGGGCCGGAGCATCAGGTTGCCTGCTGGCACTGGCAACAGGCGCGCGGCAGCGCCCTATTCGCAAAGGAAGCGCAGCATGTCTCTGATCGCGCTTGAGCATGTTAGCCGCTCGTTCGGCGTCAAGCGGCAGCACATCACCGCCGTCGACGATCTGTCGCTGGCGCTGGAGCCGGGCGAGATCGTGTGCCTGGTGGGCGAGTCCGGCTGCGGCAAAACCACCACCGGCAGGCTAGTCGCCGGGCTGCTCGCGCCCTCAGCCGGAACGATCAGCTTTCGTGGCCGCGACATCACCCGGCTGGATCGCGCCGGCTACCGCGAGTACCGGCTCGGCGTGCAGCTAATTCATCAAGATCCGTATGTGTCGCTCAATCCAGCCCACACGATCTACGAGATACTGGCGGCGCCGCTGCGGCACCATCGACTGACGCGGGGCAGCCTCCAGACCCGGCAGCGCGCCCGTGAGCTGCTCCAGTCGGTCGATCTCACGCCGGCCGACGACGTTCTCGACAAATATCCGCACCAGCTCAGCGGCGGGCAGCGCCAGCGGGTCGCGATCGCGCGGGCGCTGACGGTGAATCCGGAGCTGATCGTCGCCGACGAGGCGGTCTCGATGGTCGACGTATCGATCCGCGCCAGCCTGCTCAAAACCTTGACCCGCCTCAAAGAGCAGATTGGCCTGGCGGTGCTGTTTATTACCCACGATCTGGCGCTGGCGAAATATTTCGCCTGGCAGGGCCGCGTCGGCGTGATGTATCTCGGACGTCTGGTCGAGCTGTCGCCGACGCCGCTGCTGATCGAGCGGCCGCAGCATCCCTACACGCAGGCGCTGATGGCGGCGATTCCCGAGGCCGATCCTGACGCCGCCAGCCGCAGGCGCCGCATCGAGCTGCGCAGCATGGACATACCCAGCCTGCTGCACAAGCCGCCGGGCTGCCCGTTTCATCCACGCTGCCCGCGCTTCGAGGGCGATACGTGTGCCGGCGTCGTGCCGGAACTGGTCTCGTTTCGCGATCGCTCGGCGGTTGCCTGCCACCCGGCGCAGCGCGAGCACACAGCGATCGAAGCGATCACAAGGATATGAGGAGCAAACCATGCTACATCCCGCGCTAGGACGCCTCGGTTTTCGCATCGCGATCTTCGTCACGCTGGGTTCGGGCGCGCTGCTGCCGGCGCAAACGCCCGGCAGCGCCGAGTTTGTGCTGATGGCGACGGCGCTTGCGATCGGCGCCGTGTTTCTGCTGCTCATGATCGCGCTAATCCGCTGGTCGCTCCGGGGTGAGCGGAGCCAGTCTAGCTGACCACGATACCAGTAATGCATCAAGGAGATGAGTATGCGTAGAATCGTTTCGCTGAGCCTGCTGCTCATTCTGGCCGCTTGTGGTGGCGCGCCCGCTGAGCCAACGTCGACGCCGGAGCCGACAACCACCGCCGACGCGAATACCGGACCACCGATCGGAAGAACGGCCACCAGCGTTGCCGGATCGCCGGCCGCCGCTGCTACCAGCGAAGCGCCGATTCCGACGGCAACCACTGCGCGGCCAATGCCCACACCCAAGCCGACCACCAACGTCCTGACCGTGAAGCTGCGTCCCGGCCTCACCTGGAGCGACGGCTCGCCGCTGACGGCGCAGGATCTCGCAGGCACCTACGATCTGTACTGGGCCACCCAGAACGGCAGCTGGGATTTTCTCAACGACGTCAGCGCCAAAGACGACACCACCGTCGAGTTTCAGCTGACCACGCCGTCGTTGAGCGGCCTGCGCCTGCTGCTGCGCACGTTCCAGCCCGCGCCACGCGCGCAATACGCGAGATGGATGGATCAGGCCCGCGCACTGCGCCAGCAGAGCCGCGATCCCGAGCGCGACGAGGTCAAGCAGCTGGTCGACGATCTTTACGCGTTCAAGCCCGACGAGGCGGTCGTCTACGGACCCTACAAGCTCGATTCCGCGTCGATCACCGAGGCGCAGCTCCAGCTGGTCAAAAATCCCGGCGGCTACAACGCCGACAAGGTCAGATTCGAACGGCTGATCGTCTATCAGGGCGAGACCGCCGCCTCGGTGCCGCTGATGCTCGCCGGCCAGCTGGACTACAGCACACATGCCTACACGCCCTCGGATCTGGCCGCCTTTGCGCAGCTGCCCAACGTGCAGATCATTCGTGGGCCAAACGGCACCGGGCCTGGCCTGTGGTTCAACCAATCGGTCGCGCCGCTCAACCGCAGGGAAGTTCGGCAGGCTTTCGCGTATATCATCGATCGCGAGGAGAACGCGAAGGTCGCGCTCGGCGACGCGGCCCAGCCGATCCAGAAGCTGGCCGGCTTTCCCGACGCGGCCGTCGATCAGTGGCTGTCGCCCGAGGCTGCCGCGCGGCTCAACGGCTATCCCAAAGATCACACCAGAGCCGAGTCGCTGCTGGCCGGCATCGGCTTTACCAGGGACGCGAGCGGCACCTGGACCGACGAGCAGAACAATCCGCTGGCCTTCGAGATCTCGGTTCCCGCCGATTTCACCGACTGGCTGGCTGCCGCCGAGAACGCCGCCCAGCAGCTGACCGCGTTCGGCATCCCGACGACAGTGCGCGGCTACCAGTCAGCCGAGCGCGCCGACATCCAGAAGCAAGGCCGCTACCAGATCCTGATGGATCTGAGCACCTACTACATCCCGCCGTATCCCTTCGCCTCGTATCGCTACATGCTCGACGCGCCGCGCAACGCGCCCACAAGCGTCGACACCGGCATGAACTGGAACTGGGATCAAACCACGCCGGATGGCAAGGCGGTGAATGTGGTCGAGCTGATCGACGGCGCGGCGACCGGCCTGGATCTTGAGGCGCAAAAGCCCTACGTCGAGCAGCTGGCGCTGCTGGTCAACGCGGAGCTGCCGATCCTGCCGCTGTTCGAGCGCTACTCCACCGATCCGATCAACACGATCCATCGCGTCACCGGCTGGCTGCCGCTGGACCATCCGATCTATCAAAATAACCAGGGCTCCGACAACTACATCTCGATCCAGCTGCTGGACGGCACGCTCAAGCCCGCCGCCGGAGCCGACGGCAGCTTCCGCACCAGCTTTCCCTACCCGCAGCCGCCGAACTATGATCTCAACTTTTTCTCAGCAAATAGTCTGACCCAGAGCCTGGGCTACCCGGCATCAGATATGCTGTATCCGCCGCTGTTCTGGTATATGTTCGCGGAGCAGGAGTACGCGCCCGAGATCGCCGAGAGCTACGAGCTGCGCGACGCGCAATAATCAGCAATCAGCCGCACGCGCCGCGCACCGAGATCTGTTTTGGCTGCGCGGCGCGTCTACCTGGACAACCTATGCAGTTTGAGATTCCAGCCCTGACAATTCTGATCGATCGTGCCGTGCGGGAGGTTGCGCCTGCTGTACAGCTGGTTGTTCGCTGGCAGGGCGCGACGGTGTATGAGCGCGCGGCAGGCTGGATCGATCCCGAGGCATGCAGCCGGCCCACGCAGCCCGACACGCTCTTCGATCTGGCGTCGGTGACCAAACTTTTTACAGTTACGCTGTTTATGATGCTGGTTGAGGCCGGAGAGGTTACGCTGGATCAGCCGCTGGTCAGTCTTCTACCCGAGATCGGCGGCGCACGATCGATTCAGCCCTATGAAGATCCGCAGCAGTCGGGCCGCTTGATCAGCCTGGAGTCGCGCGCGGTCACAGTTGATGTCAGGCAGATCACGATGCGGCAGGTGCTGACGCACACCAGCGGACTGCCGGCCTGGCGTCCGCTCTTTCGCCAGCCGTCCCAGGTCGCCGCCTGGCATCTGGCGCTGACGACAGCGTGCGCGTACCGGCCGGGCACGCAGGTGCTCTACAGCGACATCGGGCTGATTCTGCTCGGGCTGGCGGTTGAGCGCTTGACCGGCCAGTCACTTGATCGACTGGTTACACAGCGGATCAGTCAGCCGCTTGGCCTTCAGCAAACCTGCTTTGTGCCGCTCAACCAGCCGCAGCGATCCATAGCCACGATCGCGCCGACCGAGGTCTGCGGCTGGCGTAACCGTCGCGTTCACGGCGAAGCGCACGATGAAAACGCGGCGGCGCTGGGCGGCATTGCCGGACACGCTGGACTCTTTAGCACGGCGGCGGAGGTTGCGCGCTTCGGACAGATCTTTCTTGACGGCGGAGCGCCGCTGCTCAGCGCCGCAACGGTCGCCGAGATGACGCGACCACATGTCGAGCGCGATACAACTCGGCGCGGCCTGGGTTTTGCGCTGTGGTCACCCGACCCCGAGGCCAGCAGCCATCCACTCAGCCGGCAAACCTTTGGACACACCGGCTTTACCGGCACATCGCTCTGGATCGATCCGCAGCGCCGGCTTGTCGTCGCGCTGCTGACCAATGATGTTTACCACGGACGCGCCGAGCGGCGCATCGGCGGGCTGCGGCTGGCGGTGCATCAAACGATCGTCACAGCCGTCGATCACTTCGATCGCGGGTAGCCAATAACTGCCACTGCAACTCTTGCGCCGCCTGCGCGAAGAGCAACGCTCGGCAATCAGGCTTGCATCGACTCGCGGCGGGCGTATTCGTTAAGAATCTCGTGGATCTGATCGATCGACTCCAGGTAGAAATAAAAATCGTGGTAGGTGTAGTACATGCCCGGCGTCGCCGTCACATGGTCGATCGTGAAGGGATACTTCGGCACCTCGGGACGGCAGGAGTGCACCAGCTCGCCCGGCGACGACAGCAGCGCCCCGCCGATCACCTTGAGATCGTCGCCCTCTTTGATAAATCCCACCTCAAAGATAAACCACCAGATGCGCGCGACATCCAGCAGCTGCTTTTCAGTCTGCGCCTGAACCGCGATCCGGCCAAAGTGCTCGGAAATATCCGCAAAGTGCTGATGCGTGAAGAGCGACAGGTGGCCGAAATATTCGTGAAACAGATCCGGCAGCTCGCAAAAATCAAACTCGTGCGGACGACGAATATAGTCTGTGACGGGAAAGCGCTTATTGACCAGATGGTCGAACCATTCCTTGGCGTCCAGGAATTTATTCTGCGCGCTGACCAGTGTCCAGCCGGTTAGCTCGTCGAGACGCCCACTGACGACGCGCGGATCGGGAATGTGGGTAAAATCCAGACCAAGTTTCGGAAAGCCATTATGAAAATCCTGGCACGCGACATCCTGAACCAGCTGAAGCTGCCGATCGCACAGCCGGCGCCAGGTATCGTGATCTTCTTGCGGATAGTCGATAATAGGGACACTGATCGCCACGGTTGTCATAGTAGTGAGGTCCTTTCGCCAGGTAGCGGCTGCTGCGGGCAGCACAAATAATCGGGGTGGAAGTGATCAATATATTGATCAGGTGAATGCAATACAGTAGAGCCTATCAAACGCGTCCGGCACTGGTCCAGCTACGGGCTAAGGCGTTGACAGGTCGGACCGTGAGGATTGGCGCTTCCAAACCATCGATCGTGATGAAGCATAGCAGTGCCTTCACGCCTCGGCGTCGAGCAAGCAGCGCCGGATTTAGAGAGCAGCGCCCGGTGCAGGTTTGGACGAGAACGATACGACCGTGCGCAATGCTGTATAGGTAAAACTAGTATAAACCATTCGGTAAAGCCTCGTCAACCAGTGATATAACCACGCTTAATCCTTAGCCGCCAGTAGCTGGATCTTCCGCCATGCAGCCCTGGAATATGTTTGTCACCACGACGAGACCAGTATCAAAACCAGCGCAGCGTAGAGTGCAATACGGAGATGGCGAAGGGGCCAGATGCTGCTTCCTGGATTGCATCGAGGATGGAAGAACATGAATGGTAGCCCGACAACTCAGCCTTCCACACCGATCGAAGATTGGTGTATCATCAAAGCTATCCATGAATCAGCAGCATCAGGAGGATTCATGCTAACACAAGAAGGTCTAAGGCAGACCCTGACAGAAGGATGCAGCGCCGCATCCACGTACGACCCCGGCAAAGACTCACGCCTGATTGTTCGTTCGACAGAGTCGCTGAACATCGAAACACCACTAACTGCTCTGGAAGGCACGATTACACCGCTGCCGCTATTTTTTGTCCGCAACAACGATACGATTCCCGAGATCGCGCCCGACGATTGGCAGCTGCGCATCGATGGGCTGGTCGAGCGGCCCTACACGCTGACCTACGACGAGCTGCGCAGGCTGCCGTCGACGAGCTATGTGGCGGTGCTGCAATGCTGTGGCAACAGCCGCGCACGCTTCGCCGACGGTGAGCGCAAGGCCGAGGGGCTGCAATGGGAAGACGGCGCGGTCGGTAATGCCGAGTGGGTAGGAGTGCCCGTGCGGCTGCTCCTGGATCGGGCCGGCGTCAAGGAGTGCGCGCTCCAGGTGGAGTGTATCGGCGGCGACGAGCAGCGGACCACACGCGGCGTCGAGGTTACCAAGCTGTGTGAGGATGCGATTCTGGCCTATGCCATGAATGGCGAGCCGCTCTCCCGGTTACACGGTGGTCCAGTCCGGCTGATCGTGCCCGGCTGGGGCGGCATCAATGCGATCAAATGGATCGTCGGCATGCGCGTGCTGGACTGCGAGTCCGAGAGCGTGTACAACCAGCAAAAATATATCATGCTGAGCGAGGATGGCGAGCTGGAGGGTAAAGTCCGCGAGCTGGTCGTCAACTCGCTGATCAGCAATATGACGCCAGGCATGAGGCTTCAGCCAGGCCCGCAGGTTATCCGTGGCTTCGCGTGGTCGCCGAATGGCGGGATGGAGCGAGTGGATGTGAGCACGGACGGCGGCGCAACCTGGCAGCCGGCCCGGCTCCTGGCCGATCTCGGGCCGCACTCCTGGCGGCAGTTCGAGTGGATCTGGGAGGCCACGCCGGGCAGTCACATTATCGCGGCCCGCGCCACCGACGTCTGCGGCCAGACTCAGCCCGAGCACGTGCCGTTTAACCATCACGGCTACTTGATGAACGCGATCGTCAATGTGCCGGTCGAGATTGTCGTGTAGCCCAGCTTAGCACATAGCAGCGAGCGGCGGGCACTATATTGACGCTGCCGCTTTTTTGATCAGCGCCTGATCTTAAATTCGTGCCGCAGTCAAGGAACCATTCGCAAGCATCGCTCGTCCTTTAGTGCAGTCACCTAACACTTACTCACCGCTAAAGGAGCGTAGAATGTTTCGACGATGGATTTCCCCCCTGATCATTGTCATAGCTATAGCCGGGCTCTGGTTTACCAGCACACGATGCGTCTTCGCGTGTTCCTGCATTATGCCGGGCACTCCGCAGGAAGAGATCACACGATCCGACGCTGTCTTCTCCGGCAAGGTCACGCAGCTCACACCAACGAAGGCGCTCGACGGCACCGAAGCGATCAAGGTTTCGTTTGAGGTCGGGCAGGTTTGGAAAGGGCAGATTCCGCAGGAGCTACTGGTAGAAACCAGCAGCAGCAGCGCCAGCTGCGGCTACAGCTTCGAGTCCGGCAAAGAATATCTGGTCTATGCGTACTCGAACGAAGGCCAGCTGTCGGTTGGTCTGTGCAGCCGGACGGCGCTGCTGGCCGACGCGCAGGAAGATGTCACGGCGCTTGGCCAGAGCACGGCTCCGGTCGCCGCGCCTGAGGCGTCGCCGACGGTCGCGTCGGGTGGTCAGTCCAACCAGACGCTGATGATCATCGGTGGGCTGGTCGCGGTCGCGGCGGTCGCGGCGATCGGCGGCTGGCGCTACACACGCCGCGCCTAAACCGGCAGGCACAGCAGACAGCCACAGCACCTTGATCTAAAGGTGCTGTGTTTGTTTAATCGCGGCCTCAGCAGCGCAGCGACTCAGCATTCTGCCACCTCGCTGTTAGCCGAGAGTATGCTACACTGTTGTGCCGTAGAGCACGTCCCGTCATTTTGGGTACACTACCGTCGCGCCTTGCAGCGCAATCGTCCTTGTCGATGAATCGTTGGATATATTGGAGCATTGTGTATGGCAATTTTGATCACCGGCGGCGCGGGTTTTATCGGCTCGAACTTCGTCCGCTACTGGAGCGATCAGTATCCCCAGGATCGCTTGATCAATTTCGATAAGCTCACCTACGCCGGCAATCTCGAAAACCTGACTGGTGTCGCGGAGCGGCCCAACTACCGCTTTGTGCATGGCGACATCAACGACGGCCGGCTGCTTGACGAGATCATCTCCTCCGAAGGCGTCGAGACGATCGTTCACTTCGCGGCCGAGACCCACGTCGATCGCTCGCTGCTCAGCTCGGCCGAGTTTCTGCGCACCAATGTCATGGGCACACAGTCGCTGCTGGACGCGGCGCTGCGCCACAACGTCAAGCATTTTCACCACGTCTCCACCGACGAGGTCTTTGGCGCGATCGGCGAGCACGAGCAGCGCAAATTCGACGAGCACACGCCTTACTCGCCGCGCAATCCCTACTCGGCCAGCAAAGCCGCCTCGGATCATCTGGTGCGCGCCTATCATCTGAGCTTTGGCCTGCCGATCACGATCACCAACTGCTCGAACAACTTCGGGCCGTATCTTTTCCCCGAGAAGCTGATCTCGCTGGCGATCACCAATCTGCTGGAAGGCAAGCCGATTCCGATCTACGGCTCCGGTCGCCAGTCGCGCGACTGGCTGTATGTGCTGGATCACTGCAAGGCGATCGATGTGGTGCTGCGCAAAGGCAAGATCGGCGAGACTTACTGCGTGGGCGGGATGCACCACGAGATCACGAACAAGGAAGTTGCCGAGAAGATCTGCCAGGCGCTGGGCAAAGATCCCGAGCAGTGGCTGACGTATGTCAAAGATCGGCCCGGCCACGATTTCAAGTATGTCGTGGACTGGTCCAAGATCAACGCCGAGCTTGGCTGGCAGCCCGAGACCGACTTCGAGCACCGGCTGAACGAGACTGTTCAGTGGTTCGTGGACAACGAGTCCTGGTGGCGACGCGTCAAGTCGGGCGCGTACCGCGACTACTACGAGCAGCAGTACGGCAGCCGCGAGCAGATCGCCTAGCACGATCGCACATTCCGTCACATTCTCTTGGGCCAGGAGCATACTCCTGGCCTTTATGTTTTACGGCATCGATCCTGCCTGAATCATGCTCATGGCCTATTTCGTGATACATAGCAACTTTTTTGCCGAGTAGGCGCCGCGCGACCGTCGAGGCGCAGAAGGAGAGGCGATGGAGCAAACAGCGAAGCCCGAAGTCGTCGTGATCACCGGCGCGTCGGCGGGCGTGGGACGAGCGACGGCGCAGGCATTCGCCAGGCGCGGCGCCCATATCGGGCTGCTGGCACGTGGACGCGATGGGCTGGAAGGCGCGCGACGCGAGGTTGAGCAGCTGGGCGGTAAGGCGCTGGTCTTGCCCACGGATGTTGCCGATGCGGAGCAGGTCGAG
>DASWTQ010000605.1:0-3146 GCA_036402055.1 Herpetosiphonaceae bacterium | reverse complement strand
GCACACGAGCGCTGCGGGCGGCGTGAAGCTTACTCTGCCGCCTGCCGTCGCCGTCCGTGATGCCGACGCGGCGATTCAAGCGGCGGTGACGGAACATGCCGGCGCTGAGGCATTTGCGGGCGTGACGGTGCAGCCGATGATCGCGGCCGAGGGCTACGAGCTGATCCTGGGCAGCAGCATCGATCCGCAGCTTGGGCCGGTGCTGCTCTTCGGTGCGGGCGGTCAGCTGGTCGAGATCTGGCAGGATCATACGATCGGACTGCCGCCGCTGACCTCCACGCTGGCGCGCCGCATGATCGAGCGCACCCAGATTGCCAGGGCGCTCGACGGTGTGCGTGGCCGGCCGCCGATCGATCGCGAGGCGCTGGAGCAGCTGCTGGTACGCTTCAGCCAGCTGGTGATCGAGCAGCCGCGCATCAAGGAGATCGATATTAATCCGCTGCTGGTCGCGCCCGAGCAGCTGCTGGCGCTGGATGCGCGCATTGTGCTGCACGCGCCCGAGATCGACGACGCGCAGCTGCCGACCTCGGCGATCCGCCCGTATCCGCTGCAATATGTCGCGCCGTGGACGCTCAAGGACGGCACGCCGGTGACGATCCGCCCGATTCGCCCCGACGACGAGCCGCTGATGGTGGCGTTCCACCACACACTTTCTGATCGCAGCGTGTATCTGCGCTACTTCGCGCCGCTGACGCTGGCCCGGCGCACGGATCACCAGCGGCTGACGCGCATGTGTTTTATCGACTATGCCCGTGAGATGGCGCTGGTTGTCGAGCGCAGCGATCCTGCGACCGGCGCCCACGCGATCATCGGCGTCGGCCGCCTGATCCGCCTGCCTGGTCGCAGCACCGCCGAGTGGGCGATCCTGGTCAGCGACGAATATCAGCGCTCGGGTATCGGCACGGAACTGCTGCGGCGCCTGCTTGAGGTGGCCCGCGATGAGCGCCTGGCACATGTGATCGCCGAGATTCTGCCGGAAAATCGCGGCATGCTGCGCGTGGCCGAGAAGCTGGGCTTCCGGCTGCGGCGGGTGTTCAGCGAGAATATGGTGATGGCCGAGATCGATCTGTAGCTGCGGCTCCGCGCCGGTGGCTGGATCGACTCTCCATAAGGAGGACATCATGAACGATCAAGCGTTTGCTGGAAAAGTTGCGCTGGTTACCGGCGGCGCGTCCGGGATCGGCGAGGCGTGCGTGCTGACGCTGGCGCGCGGCGGTGCGCGGGTGGCGATCGTCGATCTGAACCAGGAGCTGGGCGATCAAACCGTCGCGGCCGTCAAGCAGGCGGGCGGCGAGGCGATCTTTCTGCGGGTGGATGTCGCCGATCCGCAGGCCGTCGAGCAGATGGTCGCGACAACGGTCGAGACGTTCGGCCGGCTGGACATCGCCGTCAACAACGCGGGCATCGGCGGCGAGCCCAATCCGACCGGCAGCTACAGCGTCGAGGGCTGGCGCAAGGTGATCGACGTGAATCTCAACAGTGTTTTCTTGTGACCTACTGTCTGCCGAAGCGGTCAGCTTCTCAGGCAACCCCATCTACCGATGAGGTTAGCGCCTGACGGCTCGATCCGAGCCGTGTAATGTTTAATGCCGCGTTCAGATAACGATCGGCCTCATAGCCACAGTTCGTGCAATGATGCACGCGATCCTTGAGCGTCTTAGGTGTTTCCGGCAGCTTGCCGCATGCACTGCACATTTGCGTCGTATTGTAAGCCGGGACCGGGATCACCACACAGCCAGCCTCTTCCGCTTTGCGGTGCAGAATCCTCAGAAATTGGCCCCAGCCCACATCATGGGTTGACTTTGCCAGCCGTGTGCGTGCGATCCCTTGGATATTCAACTCCTCATGCACGATTGTGCCGTACTGCGTGACCAACTTCCGCGCGGTCTTCTGGTGGAAATCCCGGCGCTGATTAGCGATGTGCAGGTACGCTCGTGCAAGGATTTGCACCGCTTTGGCCCGGCGCTTCGATCCTTTCTTCCGTCGCGATACACGTCGGTGCGCGCGTCTCAGGGCTTTCTCTGCCTGGCGGTAGAACTTCGGCGGCGCAATGCTCTCGCCATCTGACGTGACCAGGAACGCCTTCAGCCCAAGGTCAAAGCCGACCAGCGGGCCGGGATGCGTGGTAGTCTGCACGTCGCCCAGGTCGCACAAGAAAATGACATGCCAGCCATCAGCTTGTTGTTTGAACGAGGCCGTTTTGATTGTTCCCTGGATCGGCCGGTGGAGCTTGACGCGCACACGCCCAATATGTTGGAAATAGATTCGGTTGCCTTCTAGTTTAGAGCCGTTGCCATACACATGTTCCACCGTCGAAAATCGGTTACGACTCTTGAATCGAGGATAGCCCGGCGTCTCTCCATTCTTGACACGGCGGAAGAACGCGCTAAACGCCTTGTCAAGGCGGCGCAGCGTCATCTGGCAGCTTGAGAAATTGGTCGCCGCAAGATAGGGGTTGGTCGTACGCTCGATCTTCAACTGCTTGGATTGGTCATAGACGGTTACCGATCGCCGCTCCTGCTCCCAAGCGTCTTTGCGCTCTTCAAGGGCGCGGTTATACAAACGGCGGTGGGTTTCCAACAGCGTCATTAGGGCTGTCTCCTGCTGACGGGTTGGATACAATTTGTATTTGAACGCTTTATACATCACTTCCTCGCTGGCGCATAGGGCGGTACGAGACCGCCCCATTGCTTTGTATGACTAAAACAGTTCGTCAGCGAGATCCAGTGTCACGATGTACTCGGCGTCGGTCTGTGACTGCGCGGTGCGGCGCGGGGAGAGAATGTTCAGGCGAAACTCGGCGTGCTTGCAGGGGAGTTCTTGCAGGCCAGCCGGACAGGTGCAATCACCAGAAGTCACAACGTAGAGCTTCCCAGGTGTGGTAGCCGAGGCGATGATCATTTTGTCGCCGTCGAGGTAGTAATCGACAGTCAATGTCTCAGCCTTGGCGGCGGCGTTTGCGCGGCGTTGGTCAGTGGATGCGCGGCGGCGTGGTACACTTGCGGTAGCCATTGGAATCACCATTTCCTTGGGCTAGAGACGGTGTAAGCGCCCTAACGCTTACGCCGTCTTGTTGCTTATAACTCCTTGTCTGTAGTCAAGTATATCATGATACTTTCCTATAGTCAAGCGGTTTATTGGAGATT
>DASWTQ010000604.1:0-27905 GCA_036402055.1 Herpetosiphonaceae bacterium | reverse complement strand
TTTGGCTCAGGTTAAGGCAGGTTCGAAAACCGGTCAATATCAATGCATATTCGCACAGCACTGTACGCAGAATACACACGGTGACCAAGTTTTCTGTTATTTCGATGAGTTGACTATCCACACGTGGTTGTATTGCGGCTTCGAAATCAACCTTGTGGTAAGCGCCAATGTTTATGATTAGTGCAAATATTTGACAGCAATTCAGGCTACGACGTTAGTATGTTGTCATAAATTATGAGGAGACAACTACAAATGTTTATTGCTGTTATTTGTGTACCGCTATCTACGTTATGTGAACAAGAAGCCGATCTGTACATATCGTTCTTTTATATATCCACAGGCCGGAATATTTTTGCAAAAAAAAGATCAGTGGTACATTGGTACTGATTCTGTGCTAGATCAGCGCACAACACCACTGAGTTATTCTTTTGAGGTTGCCTAAAGTATAAACAAAATTAATAAAGGTGTCAAGCATCTATTTTGGAGCCGATTTGGAACTACAGCGAACTGGCCTGCCATCAGCATTGTCAACTCGGATCTAACAGAAACCTAACAGGATCTTTATTAGATCTTGACAAGTTTGCTGCTACCCTATTGAAGGAAAACCCGTAGCACGCCCTGCCACGTGTTGGCGCCTTACCGCTCCATTCGGTACGATCTCACCGATCGCTTGAGGCTTGCAGGCTGCGGGCTAAAGCCAGACGTAAAACACATACCAGATACAGAATCCATTAGGAGCTGAGCAGCATGAAGACGAGGACGCCCTTCAAGCGTAATCAAGACAAAGCACCTACTGACGTGCGCCCTCCCCGCCGTCGCTCACTACGTAAGCCGATCATCGGGATCGTGCTTGCCGGCCTGGCACTCTTGATCGCCGCCGGTCTCTACTGGCGGCCCTGGAACACTACCGCCAGCGCCGAGCCGCCCACGGCTCCGGTGGTGCGCGGCGACATCCAGGTGACTGTCGAGAGCAGCGGCACGGTTAAGCCCGCCCAGAGCGTGGATCTTTTCTTCCAGTCCAACGGCAAAGTCAAAGATGTTGAGGTTGAGCAGAATCAGAAGGTCAAGGCCGGGCAAGTTCTGGCGCGGCTCGATGATCGGGAGCTTCGGCTCCAGGTGCAGCAGGCCGAGGCCGACCTCAAAACTGCCGAGTCGCAGCTGGAGACTACCGCTGAAGGCGATACCACACCGCAGAAAGTAGCTGAGGCCGAGGCCGCGATCCGAGGCGCTCAGGCGCAGCTCCAGAAAGCCCGCACCGGCAATGTTACCGCCGCCGACATCGCCAACGCCGAGGCCGTGGTTCGCGCCGCCGAAGCCCAGCTTCAGAAGGCCCAGACGGGCAACGTAACGGCCGCCGACATCGCCAACGCCGAGGCTGCGGTCCGCGCCGCCGAAGCCCAGCTCCAGAAGGCTCAAACCGGCGCCACACCGGATGCGATCAGCGCCGCCGAGACAGCCCTGCGCACGGCCGAGCAGAACTACCAGAAAGTCGCCGCCAACGCGTCCGCCGCCAAAACAACCGCGCAGCAAACCATGGAAAAAGCGGCTGACAGCGTGCGACTGGCCCAGGAAGCCTACAGCAGCGCCTTCTGGGATAACCAGCAAGCACAGAACGGCGTCGATCCGCGCACCGGCCAGAAATTCACCACCGACGGGCAGAAAGATGCCCAGCAGCGGCAGTATGAAGAAGCGCTGCGCAACGCTCAGCTTCAGCTCAGCCAGGCCGAGACCAGCCTTGAGCAAGCGAAAGTCGCCTACGAGAACGCCCGGCAGCAAGAGATCAACGATGTCGCAAATGCCCAGGCGCAGATCGATGATGCGCGCGTCAAGCTCAACGAGCTGAACAAAGGCCCGAAAGCACCCGATGTCGCGACGGCCCAGGCGCAGCTCGATCAGGCGCGCGCTCAGCTGCAAAAGCTCCGCCAGGGTGGCACCGCCGCCGACATCGCCGCCGCCCGAGCGCAGGTCGAGCAGCTGCAAGCCGGGCTGGAAGGGCTGCGCGCGCCGGTTCCCGAGAACGACATCGAGCGAGCCGATGCCGCTGTCGCACAGGCCGCCGCCAAAGTCGAGGCCGCCAAGCTCAAGCTGGATCAGGCAATTCTGGAAGCGCCCTTCGACGGCACAATCACCGCGATGTCCGCCGTTCCCGGCAGCTACGTCAGCACCGGCGGCGCCGGCAGCTCGGCGTTTACGCTGGTCGATCTTTCGTCGCTGCATCTGGATGTGAGCCTCAGCGAAAGCGATGTGGCCCGCGTGCAGACCGGACAGACCGTGATTATCAGCTTGGACGCGCTGCCTGAGCAATCCTTCGAGGGCAAAGTCACCTCGATCTCGCCGACGGCCCAGGAGCAGAACAGCGTTGTGACCTATCTGGTGCGCGTGGACTTCGACGCGAAAGACGCGGATGTCAAGGTGGGCATGACCGCCAGCGCCAGCTTCATCGTCGAGCAGAAGCAGGGCGTAATCCAGGTGCCGAACCGCGCGATCCAGAGCATCGGTCAGGACAAGGTCATCAAGGTGCTGTATCAGGGCAAGCTGGCGACCGTGCGCGTCCAGACCGGCACGACCAACGGCGCGATGACGGAAATCGTTAAGTGTGTCGACACCAACAACCAGTGCTTGAAAGAAGGCGATAAGGTGTCGACGGCGACGCTGGCGGATGAGATCAACGGCGGCGCGGATCAGGGCAACTCGCTGATCCAGATCGGGCCGAACACCGGCGCGCGTCCGGCCGGCCCGCCAGTATCGCGACCGCTACCATAGGACGCTTATGAAGACGATGATTCAGGTGCAGAACCTTGCGCGAACGTACCAGATGGGCGACATCGAGGTGCATGCGCTGCGCGGCGTCAGCTTCGACATCCAGCAGGGCGAGTTCGTCGCGATCATGGGGCCGTCCGGCTCGGGCAAATCCACGCTAATGAACCTGCTGGGCTGCCTGGATACGCCGACCGCCGGCCGGTACGTGCTGGACGGCGTGCCGGTCGAAAATCTCAATAAAGATCAGCTTGCCGCCGTGCGCAACCGCAAAATCGGCTTCGTGTTCCAGCAGTTCAACCTGCTGCCGCGTAGCACGGCGCTGGAAAACGTCGAGCTGCCCTTGATCTACCAGGGCGAGCTGCGGCGCGACGAGCGGCAGGATCGCGCCGCGAAAGCGCTGGCCGCCGTCGGGCTGGAAGAGCGCATGGATCACCGGCCGCGCGAGCTGTCGGGCGGTCAGCAGCAGCGTGTCGCAATCGCCCGCGCGCTGGCGACCGAGCCGGCCTTGCTGCTGGCCGACGAGCCGACCGGCAACCTCGACTCGCACGCCAGCGAGGAGATTATGCGGCTCTTCATCGAGCTGAACGCGCAGGGCATCACGATCGTGCTGGTGACGCACGAGCAGGATATTGCCGACAATGCCAGACGTGTGCTGACCGTTCGCGACGGGCTGCTCGCCAGCGATGTGTCGCGGCCGAAGGAGCGCAGCTATGAGCACGTTTGAGCAATCCCTCAGCAGCGCCGCGTCGCACGACGACATCGAGGCCGTGACGCAGACCAAAGGCATCAGCCTGGGCGAAAGCATCCGCATCGCCTTCGCGACGTTGCTGGCCAACAAGATGCGCAGCCTGTTGACGGCGCTCGGCGTGATCATCGGCGTGGCCGCAGTCGTGGCGCTGCTGGCGATCGGCCGGGGCGCGCAAGAAGAGATCGCCGAGTCGATCACGATCAACGGCGCGAATCTGCTCACGGTGCGCTCAGGATCGCTCAGCTCGGGCGGCTTCGGCAGCGACGGCGGCAAGTCGCGCTCGCTGATCATGAAAGATGTCGAGGCACTGAAAGATTCCGCGCGCAACCCGGCGGTGATCAACGTTTCGCCGGAGTATTCCAGCTTCGGCTCGATTGTGGCCGGCCCGCAGAATACCTCGTCGATGGTTAACGGCGTGATGCCGATCTATCAGCAGGTCCGCAACGCCCAGATGAACAGCGGCGAGTTTATCAGCGATGCCCACGTCAAAAGCTCGACCAGCGTGGTCGTGCTCGGCGCACGTGTCGCGACGACGCTCTTCGGCACCACCGATCCGATCGGCCAGTCGATCCGCATCGAAGGTCTGAGCTTCAAGGTGATCGGCGTGCTCAAGCTCAAAGGCGGCAGCACCTTCGGCTCGATCGACGACGCCGTGCTGGTGCCGCTCACGACGGCGCAGACCAAGCTCTTCGGCGCGCGCGACGCCTACACAGGCAAGCCGTCGCTCAGCTCGATCACCGTGCAGGCGCGCGACGAGCAGAGTATTCGCCAGGCGGCCCAGGAGATCGCGCTGACACTGCGTGAGGAGCACCGGCTGCCGCTTGAGGGTGGCGCCGACGACTTCTCGGTCGATAACCAGCAAGACCTGATCAACACGCTGACTGAGTCGCGGCGCACGATGACGATCTACCTCGGCGCGATCGCGACGATCTCGCTGATCGTGGGCGGCATCGGCATTATGAACATTATGCTGGTGTCGGTGCGTGAGCGAACCCGCGAGATCGGCCTGCGCAAAGCGATCGGCGCGCGGGAGCGGGATATTCTGACGCAGTTCCTGATCGAGGCGCTGACCCTGAGCACCTGCGGCGGCCTGATCGGCCTGACGCTCGGCGTGCTGATCGCGGTGATCGCCAACGAGACCGGACAGTCGCGCGCCTCGGTGAGCATGAGTTCGATCGTGCTGGCCGTGGGCTTCGCGATGGCGATCGGCCTTTTCTTCGGCATCGAGCCGGCCCGCCGAGCGGCGAAGCTCGATCCGATCGAGGCTCTGCGCGCGGACTAGCAGCATCCATACGGCTTGCACCAGGTAGAAAAGCCAGTCCTGGACCATGCCAGCCAACTGCCAACACATCCCAGGAGGTACACGGACGTCGCACCCTTCCTATCCATTGGCTATTTACCACATTTCGATTATTGTATGGAGGCAACGATGAAACCTAAGCGGTTCTTGTTGGTTTGCGCGCTCTTAGCACTCGGGCTGAGCGCCTGTGGTCAGCCCCAGAGCGGAGCAAACACCGGACAAAACGACTCTTCGGGCCAGTTCTTACAGGACCGAGGAGGCTCTCCAGCCCCAGAAGGAGCAGCAAATACTATGGGCGAAACCATGATGGGTGTCATCGAAAAGGTCGATGGCCGGACGGTCCAGCTTAAGCGCCCGATGCTCGGGCAAACAGTCACCGTGCAGCTCGCAGAAAACGCCAAGATTATGATGCAGGCCGATGCGGAGCCCAGCGAGATCGCACAGGGCGATCAGGTCTCGATGACCGGGCAGCAGCAGGGCGATGTGTTCAACGCCGACTTTGTGCAGGTCGGAACCGCCGGCGCGCTCGGCGGCGGCCCGCTGTCGGTGGGCGCGCCTAACGCTCCCAGCGGCGCGCCGGACACAATGCAGAACGCCGGCGAAAACGCCCAGGCCAGCGATCTCAGCGGCACCGTCGAGGCGGTGGACGGAAGCAAGCTCACGGTGAAAACCGGCGACGGCAAAACGGTGACCGTGCAGCTGGCGCCGAACATTGCGATCCGCAAGCAGAAGCAGGTTGGCCCGGAGGCGCTGGAGACCGGCAAGTTTGTGATCGCCAGCGGCTCGCAGACGGCCAGCGGCTTTGAGATCGCCGAGCTGGAGGTGCTGCCGCCTCCAGGCGCGCCGTAAGCTGCGCTGTTTCGTACGCATAGACTCGACGCAGACTGCTTCCAGGTGAGATTCGTTGCCTGGAAGTAGTCTTATCTCCGACATCCACAGCGCAGCACGGTTTTTCCCCGGCTCGATGGATAGCCCCGGCGACGCCCTTTCGCGTGAGGTTGATGATGTTTTACAGCTTGAGAATTCGTCTGCTTCTGACCCTGATGAGCGTCGTCGTGATCGCCGTGGGCACAGTTGCCTTGTTTACCAGCCGCGCGACGACGCGCGAGTTTCAAGAGTATGTCGAGCGCGATATGGTGCGCACGCAGTTTGTCACCAATGCGATGCTGATCTCCTACAACCAGGGACAGGGTCTCAAAGATCTGCAAGCGACGGCCGAGCAGCTCGCGCAGATGCTGAAAGAGCGCGTGATCCTGACCGACGGCGCGCAAAAAGTGCTGGCCGACTCCGACGCTCAGCTGATCGGGCAGCGCTTCGAGCAAGACTCGCAGACCAAGGCGGTGATCGTGACGCTGGGCCGAGTCGAGCAGGACAACCTGATTGCGAATGGTCAGCCGGAGCAGGTGCCGTTTAACAACCAGCTCAATCAGATCCCCGAGCCGCTGCCGATCGCGGTGCAACGTCCGCTCAATCCCGGCCAGGACCCGATCGAGGCTAGCTTCATCAGCGCGGTCAACCACTCGCTGATTCTGGCGGTGACGGTCGCCGGCCTGATGTCGCTGGTGCTGACGCTGGTGTTTTCACGGCGGATTCTGCAACCGATCGAGACGCTTACGGCAGCCGCCCGCGAAATGGAAAAAGGCGATCTGAGCCAGCGGGTGCAGGTGCGCTCCAAAGACGAGATCGGCCAGCTGACCCATGCGTTTAACGCGATGGTGGACGGCCTGGAGCATGTCGAGCAGCTGCGCCGCAACATGGTCAGCGATGTGGCCCATGAGCTGCGCACGCCGCTAACGAATATTCGCGGCTACCTGGAGGCCATGCGCGACGGCGTGGCCGATCCCACGCCACGGCTGATCGGATCGCTGCATGAGGAGGCGCTGCTACTGAATCGCCTGATCGACGATCTGCAAGAGCTGGCGCTGGTCGAGGCCGGACAGCTGAGCCTGGTCGCGCAGCGCGTTTCCCTGAGCGAGATCGTGGAGAAAGCGACGAGCGCCGTGGAGCTTGAGCTGATCGACAAGGGGCTGACGCTGCGCTGCGATATTCCTGCGGACCTGCCGCCGATCGAGGTCGATCCCGAGCGGATCGGCCAGGTGATTCGCAACCTGCTCAACAACGCGATGCGTCACACACCGGCCGGCGGCACGATCAGCATCACCGCCGTCGCCGCCGATAGCGAGATCCTGGTAGAGGTTCGCGATACCGGCTCCGGCATTGCGCCCGAGCATCTGCCCTACATCTTTGAGCGCTTCTTCCGCGCCGATCGCTCGCGCAACCGCGCAACAGGCGGTGCCGGATTGGGCCTGACGATCGTTAAGCAGCTGGTGAAAGCCCACGGCGGCCGGATCTGGGCCGAGAGCACCAGGGGCCTGGGAACGGTCTTCACCTTCGCGCTGCCGATCGCCGCCAGGTAGCCGGTGCTGCTCGCCACCAGCGATTTGCATCCACGGAGCTATCAACGCCGAGCCTGAGCCACATCGCCACCGCTCAGCGATCCGATCCACTACGACGGCAGGCGATCCTCGGGCAGCAGCGGCAGCGATCGCAGCCGCCGACCGGTGGCGTTGAAGATCGCGTTGCCGATCGCGGGCGCGATGCCGATGATCGGGGTTTCGCCAGCGCCGGCCGACGGGAGATCCTGACGATCCAGCAGCACCGTCTCGATCGCGGGCACGTCGGCAAAGCGCGGCACCCGGTAGCGCGAAAAGCGGTTGTTGCGGATCTGGCCGTCGGCAAAATCGATCGCCTCGAAGAGCGCACCGCCCAACCCCTGGATGATCGCGCCTTCGACCTGGTTGCGCAGGCCGTTGGGATTGATCACTGCGCCGCACTCGAACGCCTGCACAATCCGCACGATACGTACCTGCCCGCTCTCGGGATCGACGCGCACCTCGACGCAGGTCGCCACATAGCTGCCCTTCTCGGTTCCGCCCGCGATGCCCACGCCATGCCCGGCTCCACGATGTGATTCGCCCCAGCCGAAGTGGTCAGCGGCAGCCTGGAGCACCGCGCGCAGCCGCTCGTCACGCAGATTCTTGAGACGAAACTCCAGCGGATCGATGCCCAGCAGCGCCGCCAGATCGTCCATGTGGCTTTCGCGGGCGAAGGTGTTGGCGGTGGCTGCCAGCGCCCGGTACGATCCCTGGCGCAGCGGCGACTGGCTGGGATGGTAGATGATCCGCTGGTGCGGCACAGCGTAGGGCGTGCGCATGCCGGCCGCGCCCGAGTTATAGTTGTGAAACTCCCAGGCGCTGATCGTGGCGTCCTGCCGTACAGCGCTGCGAATCTCGATCACGCCCGCCGGTCGCAGGTAGGCCCAGCTAAACTCTTCTTCGCGGGTCCAGATCAGCTTGATCGGACGGCCAGCCGCTCGCGCCAGCCGCGCCGCCTCCACGGCGACCTCGCCGGTATGCTTGCCGCCGTAGGCCGAGCCGGTATCCGGCACGATCACGCGCACCTGCTCCTCGGGCAGATCAAAGGCCGTCGCCAGCTCGCCGCGTACGCCGAACGGTCGCTGCGTGCCGGTCCAGACCGTGAGCTGTCCTTCATGCCACTCGGCCACCGCCGCTCGCGGCTCAAGCGGCGCGTGAGCGATGTAGGCGTGGGTGTAGCTTTGCTCCAGGGTGTGAGCGCCGGCCGCAAATCCAGCCTCGATCGCGCCGCGCTCCTCGCGGTGCATCGCGGCGATGCGCGGGTCTTCGGGCGGCGGCGCGGGATGCGTGCGCAGATAGTCGAACAGTTCGCCGGATGACGGCTGCTCGGTCGTCGTCCACTCAGCCCTCAGCGCCTGTACTGCCTCGATAGCCCGTGTGCGATCCGGCGCGACCACGCCGACTAGCTCGCCATCGCGGACGATCGACACATCGGGCAACGACTCGGCGGCGCTGGTGTCGAGCGTCTTGAGCGTCGCGCCGAACGCGGCCGGACGCAGCACGGCTCCGGCCCACATGCCGGGCCGCAGGAGATCCGGCGTGTAGCGGTGCGCGCCCGTGACGATTGCGCGGCCGGCGACCTTAGCCTCGTCTGTACCCGCAATGGTCCAGGCGTGCGCAGGTGTCAGCGGCGCGTCGGGATCGTAGGGCTGATCGAGCGGCTGGCCCTGCGTCAGCTCGCCAAAGCTGAGCGCACGACCGGTTCGACGATCGATCAGCTGGCCGTTATCCACGCTCAGCCCGCCGCGATCGCACTGCCAGCGCGCAGCCGCACGATCGATCAGCAGCTCACGGGCCGAGGCGGCTACCGCGCGCAGACGGCGCGACATGATCGGCGTGGTCTGGCTGCCGAACGTGCCCGGATCAAACGGGGTGCGATCGGTGTCGGCCATGATCAGCGTGATGCTGCCGGTCAGCACGCATAATTCCTGCGCCACGGCCTGCGCCAGCGACGTGCGAATATTCTGCCCGACCTCGACTTTGCCGGTGTAGACCTCGATCGAGCTGTCGGCGGCGATATGCAGCCAGTCGCTGATCAGCGGCGCGTCCGGCCCGCTCACGACGCGCCGTCGCTCGCTCTCGGCGGCTGTCCGCGCCAGGCGCTCGGTATCGCTGGGAGCATCGCTCATGCCTGGTCTCCTTGCGCCGCTAGCTCGGCAGCCGCCTGCTGAATGGCGCGGATGATGCGCGGATAGGTGCCGCAGCGGCACAGGTTGCCCTGCATATACTCGACGATCTGCTCGGTGGTTGGCTCGGGATGCTGGCGCAGCAGGCCCACGGCGGCCATGATCATGCCCGGCGTACAGTAGCCGCACTGAAGCGCATCCTGATCCAGAAACGCCTGCTGGAGCGGATGAAGCTGATCGCCGTGGGCTAGCCCCTCGATCGTCGCGACCGGCTGATCCCCAACTTGGCTCACCGGCGTGATGCAGGAGCGCACCGGCTGCCGGCCGACGAGCACAGTACACACGCCGCACTGGCCTTCCGCACAGCCGATCTTGCTGCCCGTCAAGCCGAATCTGTCACGCAGCACGTGCAACAGCGCCAGCTCCGGCTCGATCTCGATCTCCTGCCTGGTGCCATTCACCATCAGCGCTAGATGTTCCGACACGCGATCCTCTCTTTCTCGCAGCGTCGTTCGCTGCTTAACCATTTTAGCATCGGATGCGCCCGGCGATGTGGCTGTAGCTGTCACAGCACAGATGTACGATTGAACAACATGCTCTGGTTGCCCCTTGATCGGCTTGAATAATCGAAGGAGGGTTATCGATGGCAGACGTTGTTAGCTGGTTCGAGATTCCCGCATCCGACTTTGACCGCGCAGTCGGCTTTTACAGCACGATCCTCGGCAAGGAGCTACCCCTTGGCGACTTCATGGGCACGCCACACGGCTTTTTCTGCAACTCGGACGGCTCGCAGTTCGGCGCGGTGATTAAGCACGAGACAGCAGTTCCCGGCAACACCGGCACGCTGCTCTATCTGTACACCAAAAACCTGGATCAGGTGCTGGAGCGCGTCGAGGGCGCGGGCGGCAGCATCGAGCAGCCCAAAACGTCGATCGGCGAGATGGGCTGGATCGCGGTCGTGGTCGACACCGAGGGCAACCGTATCGGGCTGCACACCGACTAACATTCGGCGACCGGCCATTGCACCGAGAGGGCGACACACAGTCGTCCTCTTTGCGTTTTGGGCAGCGCCAGCGCCGCTGGAGCGTGGTATAGTGCATCGCGATCGCTCTTGGAAGGACGCGCCAGCATGACCAGCACTACGATCGCAGCCGCGCTATGAAGATTCTTGTCACCGGCGGCACCGGCTTTCTTGGCCGGCATCTCGCCCGATCGCTGCTGCTGCGTGGTCAGCGTGTGCATCTGCTGGGCCGGAATTTCACGCACTCGGCCGATCTGCTGAGCCTGGGCGCGCAGCCGGTTTCGGTCGACCTCCGCAATCGGCAGGCGACGATCGCGGCGTGTGCCGGGATGGATGCGGTTTTTCATGTGGGCGCGCTGTCCGCTCCCTGGGGCCGTCGCGCCGACTTCTTCGCGATCAATGTCGACGGCACGGCCCATGTGATCGCCGGTTGCCGGCAGCACGGAGTCGGGCGCCTGATCTATGTTTCGTCGCCGAGCGTGGTCTTTGACGGCCGCGATCACTGGAATCTCAGCGAGTCCGCGCCCTACCCGCGCCGCTTCGCATCGATCTACTCGCTGACCAAAAAGCTGGGCGAGGATCTGGTCAACCAGGCAGCCGCCGCACTGCCGTCGGTGATTCTGCGGCCCAAGGCGATCTTTGGACCGGGCGATACCTCGCTGCTACCACGGCTGATCGAAGCTGCGCGGCGTGGCCGGCTACCGCAGATCGGCGACGGGCGCAATCTTGTCGATCTGACGTATGTCGACAACGTTGTTCACGCGCTGCTGCTGGCGCTCGATTCTCCCGCCGCGATTGGCAGGACCTACACGATCACCAACAGCGAGCACCCGCCGCTCTGGGACGTGATCCGCCAGGTCTTGCAGCATCAAGGATTGTCCACGCAGCTGCGGCGGGTGCCGCTCAATGTCGCGCTGCTGGCGGCGGCGATCATGGAGACCCGCGCGGCGATCACGGGCCACGAGCCGCTGCTGACGCGCTACTCGGCGGCGATTCTGGCGCGCACACAAACCTATACTATCAGCGCCGCTCAGCGCGATCTCGACTACGCGCCGCAGGTCTCGGTCGCAGAGGGCATCGCCCGCACGCTGGCCGCGCTGGGCTCACCCGAAACGACAGCTACTCATGCCTGATCAATCACCAACCATCGCCTGCCATGTGCTGGACACCGGCTACTGTCTGGCGCACGAAAACCTTGTGCTGCGCGGCGGCGAGCGCAGATCGATCCAGTGCCACTCGATCGTCGCGCTGCTGCGCCATCCTCAGCAGGGCTGGCTGCTCTGGGACACCGGCTACGCGCCGCGCATGTGGGACGTGACCGCGCGCTGGCCGTTTTGGCTCTACCGCCGCGCCACGCCGCTGCACATCCAGCCCGAGTTGGCCGTGATCGCGCAGCTCGATCGCTTTGGCCTCACGCCCGCCGACGTGCGCACGATCATCGTCTCGCACTTTCACGCCGACCACATCGCCGGGCTGCTCGATTTTCCTGGATCGCGCTTTGTCGCCACGCAGGCCGCGTACGCTGATGTACGCCGGCGTCAGGGCTTTGCAGCGCTGCGCCGGGCCTTCATTCCCGCGCTGCTGCCCGCCGATTTCGCCGAGCGGACAGAATTGCTGCCGGCGTTTAGCGGCCCGGCGCTGCCAGGTCTCGGCGCGACCCACGATCTGCTTGGCGACGGATCGCTGCTGCTGGTGGCGCTGCCCGGCCATGCCTGCGGACAGATCGGGCTCCTGGCGCAGACCGACAGCGGGCCGGTGCTGTTTGCCGCCGATAGCTGCTGGCACTCGCGCTCGATCCGTGAGCGCCGCCCGCCGCATCCGCTGACCTATCTTTTCGTGGACGACTCGCGCGCTGTTCGTGCGACGATCGAGACGCTGCACGAGTTTGCCGCCGCCCGGCCGGATGTGCGGATCATCCCCAGCCACTGCCCCGAGGCGTTCGCGCGTGAGGTCGGGCCGTGATCACCGGGCTGCCGCTGATCGTCGAACATTTTGTGCGGGCCAGGTGGCGCTGGCGCTGGCTGCGCGGCGAGCGGCTGCGGCGCTTTCAAGAGCGACGCGCCCGGCAGATCGTGCAGTACACCAGCCGGAACTCGCCGTTCTACCGTAACCACTGGCGCGGCCATGATCTCGCCGGCTGGCGCGCGCTGCCCACGGTTGACAAGCGGCTGATGATGGACAACTTCGACACGTTTAACACGCGTGGGCTCAGCGGCGAACAGGCGATGCAGATCGCGCTGGAGGCCGAGCAACGCCGCGATTTCACGCCGACGCTACACGGCTTCACGATCGGGCTGTCGTCGGGAACGTCGGGGCATCGCGGGCTGTTCGTGGCCGGGCCGGCCGAGCAGGCAGCCTGGGCCGGAACGATCCTGGCGAGGACGCTGCACAACCTGGCGCGGCGCTACCGGGTGGCGTTTTTTCTGCGCTCGAACAGCAATCTCTACGAGCGCGCGGGCGGCGCTTTCATCCAGTTTCGCTACTTCGATCTGATGCTGCCGCTCGACGAGGCCGTCGCCGGATTGAACGCCTACCGCCCGCAGATCGTGATCGGGCCGCCGTCGCTGCTGGCGATGCTGGCCGGCGAGCACGAGCGCGGCAGCCTGCGCATCGCACCCGAGCGGCTGATCTCGGTGGCCGAGGTGCTTGAGCCCCAGGTGCGCGATCGCATCACGGCCAGCTTTGGCGCGCCGCTGCACCAGGTGTATCAATGTACGGAAGGACTGATCGCGATCAGCTGCGTCGCCGGCTCGCTGCATGTGCAGGAAGATGTTGTAGCTTTGCAATACGAGCCGCTGGAAGGCGAGCGCGTCACGCCGATCGTGACCGACCTGTGGCGCACGACGCAGCCGATCATTCGCTACCGGCTCAACGATGTGCTGCGGCTCGATCCGCAGCCGTGCTCATGCGGCTCGTCGTGGCAGGTGATCCAGGCGATCGAGGGGCGCAGCGACGACGTGTGCTACTTCGAGTCGGCGGCGGGCGGGCTGCGCGCTTTTTTCCCCGATACGATCCGGCGCATGATTCTGCTCAGCAGCCCGGCGATCACGGAATATCAGGCGGTGCAGGAGCGGCCCGGCCAGCTGCTGATCTTTCTCGATCTGCCGGCGGATACGCCCTTCGCGACGGTGGCCGACTCGGTGCGGCAGAGTGTCGCCACGACGATCGCACAGTACGATTGTCTGCCGGCCGACGTGACGATCGCGCCTGGCGTGCCGTCGGTTGCGACTGGTATCAAGCGGCGCAGAGTACGCCGGATCGCGGCATAATGCTTTGGTGGTAGCGCTCGTTACAGCGATTGGCAGGCGCGGTGGTGGAAGAGCCAGCCCGGCGCGGGTAAGCTTGGCATAATGTATCGGCAGATGATCGGATCAAGGTAAGACGATGCTTCCAGTAAAAATTGCGGGCTTGGGCTGGTATCTCCCCGAGCAGATCATGACCAACGAATGGTTCGCGGCGCAGCTCGGCGTTTCGGCGAGCTGGATCGAGCGGGCGACCGGTGTGCGCGAACGGCGCTACGCGGCGGGCGAAACCTCGGCGGGCATGGCGGCGGCGGCGGCGCGCATAGCGCTGGCGAATGCCGGGCTCACCGGCGACGATCTCGACGCGATCGTCGGCGCGTCGGCAGCGCCACAGCAGGCCGTGCCGTGTACCGCCGCGCTGATTCAGCATGAGCTGGGGGCCAAAGATGGCGGCAGCGTCTGCTGGGACGTCAACGCGACCTGTCTCAGCTTTTTGTTTGCGCTTCAATCGGCGGCACATCTGATCGCGGCGGGCGTCTACCGCACGATCCTGATCTGTAGCAGCGAGATCACATCGCCCTCGCTCCATCCCAGGGATCGCGAGACCCGCGCGCTCTTCGGCGATGCGGCGGCAGCAGCGGTGATCACGCGCTCCGAGCCCGACGATCCCAGCACGATCTGGCACGCACAGTTCGCGACCTTCAGCAGCGGCGCGCATCTGACCGAGGCGCTGGGCGGCGGCACGCTGCATCACCCGGCCGATCCGGCCACGACCCGCGAGCACAACAGCTTTCGCATGGAGGGCCTGGCGATCTTTAAGTTCGCCACGCGGCAGAGCCAGCCGTTTCTGGATCGATTCTTTCGCGCGCTGGGCTGGGAGCGCAGCACGATCGATGTGGTGGTGCCGCATCAGGCCAGCCGTCACGCGATCGATCAGCTTTCGGAGCGGCTGGGCTTTCGCCGTGAGCAGGTGTTTAGCAACATCGCCACGCGCGGCAACTGCGTGGGCGCGTCGATCCCGCTGGCGCTGGCGGAGGCGGTAGCGGAGGGTCGCATCCGGCGCGGCGATCGCGTGCTGCTGGTGGGCACGGGCGCGGGGCTGACGCTGGGCGCGCTGGCGCTGACGTTTTGAGGACAGGGAAAATACAGGCCCTCATCCCCGGCCCTGCGGGCAAACAAAAGAACAAGGGAACAAGCGAACAAAGGGGCAGGTGCTCTGTTCTCTGTTCTGGTGTTCTTTGTTCTTTGTTTTGTTGTTCTTTGTTCCTTTGATCTTTTGTTCCTTTGTTCTGTTGTTCTTTGTTCTCTCGGTTCTAGGTTCTTCGTCTCCATGAATATTCTGATCACCAGCACCCGCGCACCAGTGACGCTTGAGCTGATCCGCGCGTTTGGCCGCAGCGGACACACCGTCATCGCGACCGACACGCAGCGCTGGACGCTGGGCAGCCACTCACGTTATGTCGCGTCGCATATCGTGACGCCGCCGCCGCTTCAGGCGCCGGATGCGTTTCTCGATGCGCTGGAGCGGATCGTGTGTGAGCGGCGGATCGACTGGCTGATCCCGACCTGCGAAGAGGTGTTTTATATCGCGCGCGGCTACGATCGGCTGAGCGACCGGACCAACGTTTTTACGTCGCCGCTGGCGCTGCTAGCCGAGCTGCACCACAAGTTCCGCTTCCAGCAGCGCGCTGCCACACTTGGCCTGCGCACACCGCGCACCGCCTTGATCACCGGTCGCGACGAGCTTCTGGCGCTGCTGCCGAAGTTTCCGGCTTATGTGCTCAAACCGGCCTACTCGCGCTTCGCCACACAGCTGATCACCAATCGCGGGCCACGCGCCGATCAGACTCCGCTCAGCGCCTGCGATCCGACACCCGATCAACCCTGGCTGCTGCAAGACTTCGTCGCTGGGCCGAGCGTATGCAGCTACAGCACGCTGCATCGTGGTCACGTGACGGCCCACTGCGCCTACGCGATCCCGCACACCTTTGGCGGCGGCTCAGGCGTGCAGTTTCGGTCGATCGATGGTATGGAAACGCTGGCGATCGTCGAGCGGCTGGGCGCGGCGCTGGACTACACCGGCCAGCTTTCGCTCGATTTTATTCGCGGCCACGACGGCCTGTACCTGCTCGAATGCAATCCACGCGCGACCAGCGGCGCGCATCTGCTCGATCCGCTGGCGCTGATCGGCGGGCTGATCGATCCGTCGCAGCCGACCTCGGTCGCGCCGCCGGGACGCTGCCGCCAGTTGACGATCCCGCTGCTGGCCAGCGCCGGCCGCCATTTTCGCCGCTGGCCCGACGTGCTGCGTGAGGCACTGACCCACGACGACGTGATCGCCGATGCCCGCGACCCGCTGCCGCTGCTGACTCAGCTGCCGATGACGCTGCACTTCGTGCGGATCGCCCGCCGCGAGCGCAGGAGCTTGACCGCCGCGACGACCTTTGACATCGAGTGGAACGGAGCGCCATGATCCGGCTGTACGATCGCGAGACCATCGACCAGGTGCCGTGGCCGGCAACGCCCGACGGCGATTATGCCCGCCGCGTGCTCGATCCGCTGGTGCGTCACGGCCCGCAGCGCTATATCGACAACGTCGACGCCGAGGTGCTGGTGCTGACGGCCGGCGCGATCGTGCTGCCGGTGGTGGTGCCCCGCCCGGCGATCCGCAACTCATACGTATGTTCGCCGACGACGCACTACATCGACTATGCCAAGCGCGAGGTCGAGCTGGAGCTGCACGATCAGCGGTTGCTGCGAACGATTGTGCCGCCGCTGTTGGATGCGTTCAAGCCGCTGCTGCGCTGGAGCAGATTCGAGCGCGTGGTCTACGTCAACAACTGGCTGCTCTCGACCAATCTCTACCCGCCGCTCGATCCGCCCATGATCGAGGAGATTCGCGACGCGCTGATTCGGCGCTTTCCGCAGCACGCGATCATCTTTCGCTCGGTCAACCAGCGCCTGAACGCGCCACTGCTGCACGATCTGATCCGGCTGCGCTTCCGGCCGGTCTTCAGCCGCCAGGTGTATATTCTCGATCCCGAGGCTGAGGGACGGCGCTACCGCAAGCGTAAAGCGTTTCGCAGCGATGTGCTGCTGGCGAAGCGCAGCGAGTACCAGTGGCTGAGCGCCGAACAGCTCGATCCAGGCGACAGCGAGCGTCTCGCCGAGCTTTACGCCGATCTGTATCTCCATAAATATTCGTTTGACAATCCACAGTTCAACGCCCGGTTCGTCACGGCCGCCCTGCGCGACGGCTGGCTCAGGATCTGGGCGCTCAGCCACAACGGCCGGATCGACGGCGTGCTGGGCTACGTCGAGCGGCACGGCGTGATGACGCCGCCGCTGCTCGGCTACGATCGCTCGCTGCCGCCGACCGTGGGCCTCTACCGGCTGCTGTCGCTCAAGCTGGTCGAAGAGGCCGAGCAGCACGGCCTGGTGCTGCATCTCAGCTCGGGCGCGGCGGCCTTCAAGCGGCATCGCGGCAGCACACCGGCGATCGAATATAATCTGGTCTACGATGGTCACTGCGCGTGGAGCCAGCGAATCCCGTGGCGGCTGCTGGACATGCTGACGCGCCGCGCGATCGTGCCGATCATGCAGCGCTTTAAGCTCTAAAACAACAGATCGAGAGGAACCCTATGACCGAGAGCGTCGGCCAGCTCTACCCGGCGCTGGCGCGGCACTGGCTGATCGCCTGCCGATCGAGCGATCTGCGTCACAAGCCGATCGCGCGCACGGTGCTGGACACGCATCTGGTGCTGTTTCGCTCCGCGACCGGCCACGCGACGGCGCTGCTGGATCGCTGCCCGCACCGCAACGCGCCGCTGTCGCACGGCTGGCTCGCGGATGGACACGTGGTCTGCCCGTACCACGGCTGGCAGTTCGACGGCGCGGGCACGTGTCAGGCTGTCCCTGGATTGTGCGGCACGCCGCAGCATCCGACGCGCCGGGTGGCGGCGTTTCCCGTCGTGGAGCGCGACGGCTTTGTCTGGGTCTGGCCGCACAACGCCTCGCCGAGCAGCGCGCCCTACCGCTTTCCGCTGCTCGACACGCCGGGCTACCAATCGTTGATGCGCGAGTACCGCTTTGACGCCGCGCTGCCGGATGCGCTGGAAAACTTTCTCGACGGCACGCACACGCACTACGTCCACAGCGGCATTATCCGCACCGAAGGCCGTCGCAAGCGCACGACGGCGATCATCCGCCGCGAGTCCGATCGCGTCGAGGTCGAGTACCAGGACGAGGGCCAGCAGTCCGGGCTGATCTCGCAGCTCTTCGGCGCGGGCGTGGATGTGGCATTCGGCCGCTTCATCATGCCCGCGATCGCGCAGCTTGAGTACCGCGCCGGCGCCGATCCCCGGCTGCTGGTGAATCTGTTTTTCACGCCCGAGACCGCGACACGCCTGCGCGTCTTTGTGCTGGTCACAGCCCAGGTGCCGCGCCTCCTGCGGCTGGTCGCGCCCACGATCGGCGGGCTGCTGCTGCGAACGGTGGTCGATCAGGATCGGGCGATGCTCAAGCTCCAGGCCGAAAATCTGCGCCGCTTCGGCGGGCCGCGCTACACCTCGACCGAGCTGGACGTGGTTGGGCCGCACATTCTGCGCCTGCTCAAAAATCCTCAGCCGCGCCTCAGCGATCAGCCGCTGCCCGAGCGCCGCGTCGAGATGCTGATGTGACCGCGCGCCTCAAGCTGCTGCCGAATCTGCTGACCTCGCTGCGTTTGCTACTGATCCCGGCGCTGTGGCTCTGCGCGCTCGAAGGCCGATCGACCTGGATCGGCGTGGGGCTGCTGCTGGCGCTGCTGACGGATGTGCTCGACGGCGCTGCGGCGCGCTGGCTCAGGCACGAGACCGCGCTCGGCGCATGGCTGGACTCGCTGGCCGACAAGCTGCTCACGCTCTCGGTGCTGGCCTGGCTGGCGCTGCTTTTTCCCGCGATCTTCACCGATCATCCGCTGCTGATCGGGCTGGTGAGCGCCGCGCTCGCGGGCTCGTGGCTCACGGGCTCCTTCAGATCCGGCCGGATGCCACGGCTGCACCTGGTTTCGGCGCGCATCGGCGGCGGTTGCCAGGGCTTGTTCGCGCTGCACACGTTTTTGAGCGGCCGGTACAGCCCGGCGCTGCTCTACCTGGCGCTGAGCATTGGCCTGCTGGCGGCGATCGAAGAGATCGCGGTGCAGATCGTTGAGCCCCACGCCGACGAGCAGATCCGCACAATCTTTGAGCGCTCGCTGCGGCCCAGGCTCTCGGATCTGGCGCGGCGCTGGCTGGGATCGCGCGCGTTTCCGACGGCGCTGGCGGTCGCTGCCATGGCGCTGACGCTGCCGGCGCTGGCTACGGGCTGGCACTTCGACGATTACCTGCATCGCGCGGCGCTGACGGGCTCGGGAGCGCAAAGCCTCGACGTCGCGCTGAACGATCTGTTCGTCTTCATGGACGGCGATCCGGCGCGCACGCAGCGGCTGATCGAAAGCGGCCAGTTTCCGTGGTGGGCGCTGCCCGAGGGCAAAAACGCTTTCTGGCGACCGATCGCCGGGCTGACGCACTGGCTGGACTACCAGCTGTGGCCGCGCAGTCCGCTGCTTATGCACGCGCACAGCCTGCTCTGGTTCGGCGCGCTGGTGCTCGTGGTCGCGCTGTTCTACCGGCGGCTGATCGGCGCGGGCTGGCTGGCGGGGCTGGCGGCGCTGCTCTACGCCCTCGACGATGCGCGCGGCTACGCGGCGAGCTGGATCGCCAATCGCAACGCGCTGCTCGCGACGATCTGCTGTTGTCTGGCCGTGATCGCGCATGACCGCTGGCGGCGCGACGGCCGGCGCTGGGGCGGGTTGGCCGCTCCCGCGCTGCTGCTGCTCGGCCTGCTCTCGGCGGAGGCGGCCGTGGCGGCACTCGGCTATCTGCTGGCCTACGCGCTGGTGCTCGATCACGGCGGACGGCGGCGACGATTGCTCTCGCTGCTGCCCGCGCTGCTGACGACGCTGCTGTGGCGACTGAGCTATCGCGCGCTGGGCTACGGCGCGTTCGGCACTTCTTACATCGACCCGGGCGTGGAGCCGCTGCGCTTCGTCGCGGCGCTCGTCGAGCGTGGGCCGGTGCTGCTGCTGGGCCAGTGGGCGCTGCCGCCCGCCGAGCTGTACCCGTTTCTCACGCCGCCCGCATCGTGGCTGCTCTGGCTGATCGCGCTGCTGGTGCTCGCGCTGCTCCTCGTGCTCGTCTGGCCGCTCATGCAACGGGATCGGCTGGCGCGCTTCTGGGCGCTGGGCATGCTGCTGGCGACGATTCCGGCCTGTAGCGCGCTGCCCGCTAATCGTCTGCTGAGCGTGATCGGCCTGGGCGCGATGGGCTTGCTGGCACGGCTGCTGGTGAATCTGTGGCAGCTACACAGCTCCTGGCGCCGCCCGGCTGGCCTGACTCTGGCTGTGCTGCATCTGGTCTGCGCGCCACTGCTGCTGCCGCTCACCGCCTACAGCCCGGCGATCTTCGGCGCGATCGAGCCCGCGATCCGCAGCCTGCCGCATGATCCCGGCCTGATGCAGCAGACCGCAATCTTTGTGACCGCGCCCAGCTTCTTCTCGGTCAGCTACCTGCCGCTGATCCGCTCCGGCGAGAGCCTGCCGGTGCCGGCCCGAATGCGCTTTCTGGCCCCGGCGCTGGCCGAGGTCGAGCTGTCGCGGCCCGACGCCTACACGCTGCGGGTTCGTCCGACCGGCGGCTATCTGACCGGCTTCGACACGGTTTTTCGCGATCGCAACGTGGGCCTGGTCGCCGCCCAGCAGATCGTGCTCTCGGATGTCGTCGTCAGCGTTGTGCGTCTGACCGCCGATGGACGGCCGGCCGAAGTTGCCTTTCGCTTCACCGCGCCGCTGGAAAGCGCAACCTGGCGCTGGTTTGTCTGGCGCGACGACGCCTTTGTGCCGTTCGTGCCGCCGCCCATCGGAGCCACGATCCGGCTTGAGTCGGCGTTGCCCTGAATCGCGAGCAGCTGCGAGAATTGGTTACAATGCCAGCAGCAGTTTCAGGCTGTGGATCAGGAGGAGATCATGACGAATCTTAAGAATTGGGCCGGCAACTACACCTACAACGCCGCCAGGCTGCACGCTCCCACAACGATCGAAGCGCTTCAAGCGCTGGTACGCGGCCACAGCCGAGTCAAGGCGCTGGGCACTCGCCACTCGTTCAACAGCATCGCCGACACGTCCGAGGATCTGATCTCGCTTGAGCACTTCGATCGGATCGTGGCGCTGGATCGCGACCGCCGCACGGTGACCGTCGAGGCCGGGACGCGCTATGGCCAGCTCTGTCAGCATCTGCATCGCGAGGGCTTTGCGCTGCACAATATGGGTTCGCTGCCGCATATTTCGGTCGGCGGCGCCTGCGCCACGGGCACGCACGGCTCGGGCGTCGACAATCGCAACCTGGCCAGCGCCGTCGCAGCTCTGGAGCTGGTCACGGCCGACGGCGAGATCGTCGTGCTGTCTCGCGAGCACGATGCCGATTTTGCGGGCATGGTGATCAACCTGGGCGGCCTGGGCATCGTCACCAGGCTGACGCTCGATCTGGTTCCGGCGTTTGAGATGCGCCAGGATCTGTACCAAAACCTGCCGCTGGCCCAGCTGGAGTCGCACTTCGACGAGATTGTATCCAGCGGCTACAGCGTGAGTCTCTTCAGCGACTGGCGCAGCGCCAACTTCAACCAGGTCTGGCTGAAGCGGCTTGTGACGGACGACAAAGCTGCTGAGGCCGCGCCGCTGCTCTTCGAGGCCACGCGCGCGACGCGCCAGCTGCACCCGATCGATGGCATGCCGGTGGAAAATTGCACCCAGCAGCTGGGCGTGGTCGGCCCCTGGCATGAGCGCCTGCCGCATTTTCGCATGGAGTTCACGCCCAGCAGCGGCGAGGAGCTGCAAAGCGAGTATTTCGTGCCGCGCCAGCATGCGTTCGCCGCGCTCCACGCGATCGATAGCCTGCGCGAGCATGTGGCTCCGCTGCTGCTGATCTCCGAGATCCGCACCATCGCCGCCGACGATCTGTGGCTGAGCCCGTGCTACGAGCAGCCATGCGTCGCGATCCATTTCACGTGGGCACAAAACTGGCCTGCGGTGCAGCAGGTGCTGCCGCTGATCGAAGAGCGACTCGCGCCGTTCGATGCCCGGCCGCACTGGGGCAAGCTGTTTACGATGTCTCCGGCGCGGCTGCAAGCGCTCTACCCGAAGCTGCCCGACTTTCAACGTCTGCTGCGCGCCTACGATCCGCAGGGCAAGTTCCGTAACGCGTTCCTCCAAACCTATGTCGTCGGCGCGGACTGATGTTTAGCGTATGTGTGGGCGGGTAATCAGGGACGGTCTCGTGCCGTCCCCGCAGGCGGTAGTCAGCGCTAGCCGGGCAGGGCGTCAGCGTTACCACCCGCTCGCAATATAACGCGCAATTTCGATCGTAATGCAGGGACAGATTACAAGCAGCGACGAATAAAATACCTTACATCCGGGGCAGCGCCGTGGACTATTGATTCTAAACGTGCAGGAGCCCTTGCAGGTGGTGGATGTGCTGGGTGAGATCGGCGAGGACGGCGCTGGTTGCGTTAAGTTTGTCGCGTGTTGCGAGGAGATGCTGATCGGTCTGCTGGGTGAGCATGGAGCTGTGATCGCACTGCTCCTGCACATGCTGCCGATACAGCGCTATGCGTAATACCATGTGATCGATCGCGCCAAAGATCTCGTTGTGCTGTTTATGCATCGCGGTTCCTTCGTGATTGGGCCGTCGTCAGCAGTATGTACGCCACGGATCGCCTACACTGGTTGAGATTTGCGTGATGCCCGAGCTGGCCGGCCGGTGCCGTGGATCGCAGCCGATCTCGTTTGACGCCTGTGCTATCGTAGCCTGAGCTAGCATACCGAGGAGCTATCAGTGACACGATCGTCGAGCGCTATGGATGTGTATCTGGAGGTCGGCACAAAACGCGTTTTCGCCGGCGCGATCGACTGGCCGGGCTGGACTCGCGGCGGCAAAGACGAAGAGTCGGCGCTCCAGGCGCTGGCCGAGAGCGCGCCGCGCTATGCCCGGCTGCTCAAGGCCGCAAAGATCGACTTCAAGCCGCCCAAAGATGCGTCGGCCTTTAACGTGGTCGAGCGCGTCGAGGGCAACTCCACTACCGAATTCGGCGCGCCCAACGTTGCGCTCGCAAGCGACGCAGAGCCGATCGACGAGGCCACACTCGAACGCTTTCAGAATCTGCTGACAGCGTACTGGCAGGGCGTCGAGGCGGCGATCAAGGCGGCGATCGGCAAGGAGCTGCGCAAAGGCCCGCGTGGCGGTGGCCGCGAGCTTGACACGATCATTCATCATGTAATCGACGCCAACTATGGCTACCTGCGGCAGATCGCCTGGAAAGCCAAGCGCGCCGAGGATGCCAGCCTGCAACAGGCGATCGACGCCAATCGTCAGGCGATCCACGATGCCCTGGCGGCGGCGGTTCACGACGGCGTACCGGAGCACGGGCCGCGCGGCGGCAAGCTCTGGAAGCCACGCACCTTCGTGCGACGTGCCGCCTGGCATATGCTGGATCATATCTGGGAGATCGAGGACCGGATCGAGTGAGCAGCGCAGCACGTGATAAGTCAGGCCAGTGTAGCGATCGCTAAAACGCCCGCGACAAAGCAATCACAGGAGCACACTATGTCCAACCACGCGCCAGACTCTGCAACCGGGGGCGTCCTCCTGCGCGACGTGATCGAAGACGATTTGCCGATCTTCTTTGAGCAGCAGCTCGATCCTGAGGCGTGCGCGATGGCCGCCTTTCCGTCGCGGGATCGGGACTCGTTTATGGCGCACTGGCACAAGATCTTAAGTGACGACACGCTTATCAAGCAGACGATTCTCTTCGCCGGAGCTGTGGCCGGGAACATTGGCGCCTTTGAGCAGGACGGCGAGACCGACATCGGCTACTGGATCGGCAGGCCGTACTGGGGCCAGGGCGTAGCCAGCGCGGCGCTCGCGGCGTTTCTCCATCACGTCAAAACACGCCCGCTGTATGCGCACGTCGCAAAGCACAACCGGGCCTCACTGCGCGTGCTGGAAAAATCGGGCTTCACCGTGTGCAGAGAGGAAACCGGCGAGGACGGAGTGGAAGAGTGTATTCTCAAACTGGACACGACCCCAAACAGCCGGGCGTAGCGCCGCCCGCGCTGTCTCCGCAGCTTGCCGAGGCCGTGCTCGGCTATCTCGGCGTTGCCCGTGACACGCCGGATCTCGCCTTGCTCAATGCGCTGATCGCGGCCTACGTGCGGCGCGTGCCCTGGGAAAGCGCCTCGCGGATCGCGAAGCGCGCCAGGACGGCGAGTGCGGCTGAGGCGGCGCGCTGGCCGAACGAGTTCTGGCAGGATGCGATCCGGCTCGGAACCGGCGGTACCTGCTTCGAGAGCAATCTGGCCTTTTTTGCGCTGCTGCGCAGCCTGGGCTATCACGGCTATCTCACGATCAACAATATGCACGAGACGATCGGCTGCCATACCGCGCTTGTGATCCAGAGCCAGGATCAGCGCTGGCTGGTCGACGCGGGCTACCCGATCCACGCGGCGCTGCCGCTCAACGCCACGCCGGTATCGCAGCAGGATACGCCCCTCGGAACCTACATACTGAGCGCGCAGGCACCCGGCCACTATGTCGTCCAGCAAACGCCGCTGCCCAAACCCTACCTCTTCGATCTGATCGACGTGCCGGTTGACGAGACAGCCTACTGCGCCGCCACGATCAACGATTACACCGAGACGGGATTGTTCCTGGATCGACTGGTCATTCGCAAGCTGATCGACGGGCAGATCTGGCGCTTCAATAGTGACGAGCAGCCCTACCACCTGCAAACCTTCGTCGACGGCGAGCGCATCGACGATCCCATCAGCGGCGATGTTCCCGCCGCCCTCAGCGCGCACTTCGGCATCGATCCCGGCGTCCTGGCTGCGGCCTTCGATCGCCTGAGTCGCTAGGATCTTTGCTCCGCTTGGTATGCCAGGTATAGACAGAGTAGATAGCTTTCTTGATATTGATTGTTCCAGCCTATGGAGCAGATGCTATACTTCGTCTGCATGATCCTCGTCGCCCATGGTCTCAGCCCACTTCAGGGCGCATCCCATCCATACAGCTGGTAGAGCTGGAGCAGACTATGGCGTCACTGTGGTCGCGGTCGCGGGATCGCCATCGGCGGCAGCGGCCAGCTGCGGGACAAAGCGGCCCCAACAGAAACGGCAAGCTCAGCACACTGCTGAACGATGCCGCCCCCGAAAACTCCTGGTCAAGAAACACTGCACGCTGCTGACGCGCCACGTTCAACTGCTGATACAGGGCATCGTTTTTAATCGCCTGGCGCCGGCGTCGGTGCTGACAACCCACACCAGCCCGTCGGCGTCAAGCAGGTCCAAGCGTTCATGGCTGAGCGCGCTATAAAAGGCATTTTCTAAGCGTGAGCCACCAGCGCTACATTTTGGATGGCGCAACATGCATCAAGGTCTTTACAGAGAGTACAAACTTCCGTACTAATTGTCAATGATTCTTCCAAAGAGAATCATTATCAAAGCGCATCATACAAGAATATGATAATGATTGTCGTTCTAGAAACATTTGACACATTAGATTGATCATTGTACGCTGTCGACAAAGAAAACCATAGGATACCGCCGTGCATGCAGCCTACCGCACCCATCTGATTCTGAGTTTCGTCGCCCATCTGGCGAATGTGCTGATCTGGACTGGTTTTACGGTGTTTCAGCTCACCGTCGTCGGCATGTCGCCTTTGCAACTCGTGCTGGTTGGCAGCATCTTTGAGATCACGATTTTGCTGTGCGAGGTGCCCACCGGCATCATCGCGGATCTGTTCAGCCGTCGCTTATCGGTGATCATCGGCTTCGCGCTCACCGCGCTGTCGTACATCCTGCAAGCTGTCTATCCCGTGTTCGCGGTGGCGGTGCTGGGGGCGATTATTTGGGGCGTGGGCATAACCTGCATCAGCGGTGCATATGATGCATGGCTAGCCGACGAACTCGGCACTGAGCGGCTTGGCGCAGCGCTGCTGCGCGGCGAACAGGTGGGACGTGTCGCGGCGCTGTGTGGCCTGGCGGGCAGCGCGTTGCTCGGCGCGCTGGCGCTCCAGCTTCCCGTGCTGGTGGGCGGCGCCTTGTTTGCCGCTTTGGCGCTCTATCTCGCGCTGTTTATGCCTGAAACCACCTTTGCGCCCGCCGCGCCCGACGAGCGGACGACGTGGCGACGGATGCTGCACACGCTGCGGGCGGGTATGCGGGTGGTACGAGGCCGGCCGGCGCTGCTACGGCTGCTGGGGGTGTTGTTCTTTTTCGGGTTATTCTCCGAGGCGTGGGATCGGCTGTGGCAGGTGCAGCTTGTGCGTACCTTCGATCTGGCTGCGTTCGGCCCACCACTAACGCTGATTGCCGGGCTGAGCGCCGTGGAAATGCTTATGTCGTTGCTGGCCGCCGAACTGGTGCGGCGGCGTTTGCGCGGCGACGATCCGAGCCAGACGCGAAGGTTGATCTTCTGGTTCACCGCCGTGATGGTGGTATCGCTATGTGGCTATGGGCTGGCACCGCACATCAGCGTCGCTATGCTGCTGGTTGTGATCTTCGGCGTGGCGCGCGGGTTGATCAGGCCACTGCTGCAAACCTGGAGCAACGCGCAAATTCTGGACGGCCGCGTGCGCGCAACGGTGTTGTCGCTGGGCGGCCAGAGCGACGCATTAGGCCAGCTGGCGGGTGGACCGCCGCTTGGCGCGGTGGCGAACCATTCTCTCCGCGCTGCATTTCTGGTCAGCAGTCTGCTGCTGGTCCCGAATCTTTGGCTGCTCCGCACAGGCGCCGAAAAAACGCCCGAGCCTGCGGCGCAGGCCGCCGAGGTAGCCGAGCCGTAGTGTTCGACATCAGGACAAAGACGCAGCACGCAAACGAGTTATCGAAATTCGCGGTGGAGATCGTGCGTAATTAGCTCGCCATCTATGTTGTAATACAGCGTGGCAAAGCAGTGGGTCGCGCAATGAAAGCCCTGCTCATCGCGGTGGAATCCTCCCACGGCCACCAGCACCCGATAGACTCCAAAGCCCACTCCAGCCACATATTCCTTGAAAAAGGCTTTGGTCACCATCTCAATTGGCGCGTCCAGCGGGATACAAACCAGCTCTTTGTCGTCGTCGTCAAAGCTGATGGTCACGGTGCCGTTGTCGGCGTCCTCGGCGAGGAGGGTGGTCATATCGCGCCGGATCTGCTCATCGGGCAGAGCCAGGTCCAGCGCGTGGATCACAGCATGATACGTCATCGCCTGATTATACCGCGTGAGGATCATCGCCTGGGACACGGTGGAGCAAGCTCCAGATCGATGGCTTCTCGTAGCGCTGCCTCCGCACGACGATTGGCCCACCGGTGCGCTCCGGCCGATCGGCGCCCACCCTCCAGTACATGAGGACTCTCAGCGAAAGGATGCAGCATGTCGAAACATCGGCGAACGCTCCTCCTCAGCCTGGCGTGTTCACCCTGGTCAGCGTTGAACTGTATCAAGGAATCGCTGACAACTATCGGCATCGTTACGCATAGTTTACCTGCGACGCACTCACCTGGGCGGACTTCCAGGCCCTCGTCTGCTCCGCTGCCGACCATGAGGTACGGAAAACCGACCGAGGACGATCTGCGGGCGGCGCTGGAGGGTGAGTCTGATTCGCAATAACTGCTGTTTTGGGCGATGATACGAATCATCGGTTGCTGCGATAGGGGGATAAACGAATCGGATTCGTCTATCCCGTCGTTCGGCGCTGGAAAAGGAGCAGATGCATGAGAAAACTGGTTGTGGGCACTTTCGTGACATTGGATGGCGTCATGCAGGCACCGGGTGGTCCCGACGAGGACCGCGATGGCGGCTTCCAGCACGGCGGCTGGCTGGTTCCCTATTTCGATGCGCAGTTCGTCGCCATCATGACCGAGTGGACTATGCGCGCCGGCGCGTTCCTGCTCGGTCGCAAGACCTACGAAATCTTCGCTGGCTCCTGGCCCAACTCAACCGATCCGGCCGACGAAGTCGCCACGGCGCTGAACACCCGGCCCAAGTTCGTCGCATCACGGACGCTCGACCAGCTCGACTGGAATAACTCGCATCTGCTCACCGGCGATGTCGCCGAAGCGGTTGCAAAGCTCAAAGCCCAGCAAGGCGGCGAGATCCAGGTCCACGGCAGCGGCGATCTTCTCCAAACCCTCCTCAAGCACGATCTTGTTGATACGCTCCGTATCT
>DASWTQ010000603.1:0-3921 GCA_036402055.1 Herpetosiphonaceae bacterium | reverse complement strand
GAAGAATCGGCGCATTCCTACAAGTTGCCCGTCGAGCCAGTACTCAGCGCGCGCTTTGCTGCCGTCCTCGTGGGCTTCTACGATGCGCTCCTCGGCGCTGTCGGGAATCGAAGATCGATATTCTGGTGGTATTGTCATTAGGCTCCTGATTCTGTTGCAGCGGTTTTCTTCATGCGAGCGGATCTTGTTATTAAATAATGCTGATCGTCTTTTCGATCTCAGCACTGTCTGCTTGAACCTCTGCGGCTGAAGATAGCCTGACACAGCGCTCATAATCGAGGGAACTTTCGGCAAAAAGCCAGCGTTATGTTGCTATCACAGATTCTCACGCGGAGGTCCATCATGGGACACAGAATCATCGTAGGGCTGCTGGTGCTGCTCCTGTTAGCGGCATGCGGCGGCGCGGCCAGCACCGGAGGCGCTCCGACCAATGCCGAGCAAGAACGGCCGGCCAGCGGCGACGCGGCTTTACCACCGGCTGCATCACCGGCGGCCTCGTTCGCGCCGGAAGCGCCGCAGGAATCGGCGGGCGCTCCCGCAGGCGGCAACCCAGGCTCAGGCAGCGACGATCAGCAGGTGGCGGAGCGCAGCGCGCAGGGCCAGTTCAACCGGCTGGTGATTCGGACCGCCAATATCTCGATGGTGGTCGACAATGTCGACAGCATGGAGGCCCGCCTGCGCCAGATCGCCGAAAGTCGCGGCGGCTATGTGCTGGGCTCACAGGTCAGCGGCGACGAAGAGCAGCGCCGGGCCGAGATCTCGTTCAAGGTGCCGGCCACCCGCTTCGACGAGGCGCTGTCCGAAGTTTCCAAGCTGGCGCTTGAGGTCGAGAGCCAGGATGTGCAGGGCCAGGATGTCACCGACGAATATGTAGATCTGAACTCGCGGCTGCGCAACTTGCAGGCGGTCGAGGCGCGGCTGATCGACTTTTTGCAGCAGGCGCAGAAGGTCGAGGAGGCGCTCCAGGTGAATCAGCAGCTGAGCGAGATCCAGGGCCAGATCGAGCAGGCCGAGGGGCGCATCGCCTATCTCAAGGATAGCGCCGCCTACTCCACGATCAATGTGTCGCTGCGTGGCCAGACGGTTGTCGTCGTCGCGCCCGATAAAACCTGGTCGCCGGGCACAACGGCGCGCAATGCCGCTAACAGCGTGCTCGCGTTTGCTCAGGTCGTCGCCGATATTCTGATCGTTTTTGCGGTCTGGTTCCCGATCTGGCTGCCGCTGCTGATCGTCGGCGTCGTGCTGTGGCGGCGATCACGTCCCGCGCCGGCGCCCACACCGCCGGCGGCTCCGACAACTTCCACGCCTCAGTCATAAGCCCGTAGCTCAAGCAATTTGAACGAGCGCCGCAGACGACGCGGCGCTTGTTTTTTGCCTTACAGTTCGCTTACATTCTGCGGTCATTCACGGCCTTCCAGCTATTCCCCGACGCAGATTCAGCTCGTCACAATCATCTGAATTAAGTACTACAAATATGGCGGATGGTTGCGCTGTGTCAACCTCTGGCGCAGTTCTTGCCACTATGTCAGAGTTGCCCGATGACCTGGCAGCACGACGTAGAGATGATGATTGATGGAACGAACCAGGCTTAAATTGGCAAGAGTTTATGCCGTCAGCGATACATATATCGGCGCGTCACCATTTCCCAGCCATGCGGCGAACGTCAACGACTATCTGCGCGGTGCGTTCGACTCGGTGGGAGCGGTGATGTACGCCATCGATCGCGGCTTTCGCATCACGATGGTCAATCGGGAGTGGGATCGCTTTGCCGCCGAGCGAGGTGGGCTGACGATCACCGGTGCTGCGGCCATCGGCAAAAATGTGCTGGAAAGCATGACCGGCGAGCCGCGCCAGGAGATTCAGCGTGCCTGCACAGCGATCTTCGACGGCGTGCTGCCTCAGCATACGCTTGATGTCGATTGCTCCACCGACTCGCCGCTCTTCTACCGCATGGAGATCACGCCGCTCAAATCGAGCCACGGCGAGATCATCGGCGCAGTCTTTTGTAGCCGCGATATTACCGCGCTCAAGCAGCTAGAGCTTGAGGTCGGCAAGCAGCAGCAGCAGCTAGAGAAGGCGCTGGCTACGCTGCGGCAGCGCGAGGCGCGGGCCAACATTCTCCAGCGGATCGCCGAGGCGCTGAACTCGATGCAGTCGCTGCCGGCGCTGCTCCAGGCGATCGCCGAGGCTGCGGTGACGGAGGGGATTTTTCAGGCGGCGGCGATCTATCTGCTGGATGAGATCAGCCAGCGCTGCGAGCCGATCGGATCGTACGGCCTGAATCTGGGCGCCACCGATCCGCGCGCCTTTGCCTGCGACTCTTCGCTGGCCGGACGGGCGCTGCGTGATCAGCGTCCACAGCTGATCGAAGACGCGACGAACGACGATCGATTCGTCTTGCCTGTGCTCAATGCCGGGCCGGCGCGCTCGATCACCGCGCTGCCGATTCTGGCTGACGGCGTCCAAGGCGTGCTTGAGGTCTACGCCGAGCAGCCGCACATCTTTGAGGATGAGCAGAGCGGCCTGCTGTCGACGCTGGCGGATCAGGTGGCGCTGGCGATTCGCACGACGCGCAGCTTTGAGCGGGAGCGCCGCCGCAACGAGCTGATGCGGCTGCTGAATCAGGTTGGCGAACATCTGGCCAGCGAGCTGCGCACCCAGGCGATTGTGCAGTATGTAACCAATGTGCTGGTCGATCGGCTCGGCATCACATTTGCGCGCATCTGGCTCTACGACAACCTCACCGACGAGCTGGTGCTGCGCTCCAGCTCCGGCCTGTACACCGAAACAACCGGCACGTTCAGCCGGATCAAGCTCGGGCAGTATCGCGTCGGCACGATCGCCGCGCTGCGCCAGGCGTTTGTCACGCACGATGTCGCCAACGAGCCGGGCCTGGGCGGTCGCGACTGGGCCGAGCAGACCGGCATTCGCAGCTTTGCGGGCTATCCGCTGATCGCGCGTGATCATCTGCTGGGCGTGGTCGGATTTTTCAGCCGCCAGCCGCTGGACGACGAGCTGATCAGCATGATGGAGCCGTTTGTGCATCAGGTTTCGCTGGCGCTGGAGCGGGCGCAGCTATATGTGGCGCAGGTGGCGGCCCGGCGCGAGGCGCAGGCTCATGCGCGCATGGCAACCGGGCAGGCCACGCAGCTCAGCGCAACGCTGGCAGCCATGGGCGATGGCGTCTGGACCTGCGGGCGCAAGGGCGAGCTGCTGACGGTGAATCGCGCCGCGCTGACGATGTTTGGCCTGGCCGAAGGACAAACCGAGCTGCGAACGATCGAGGATATTCCGCGTTTGTTCGCGGCCGACTGCGCCGATGGGAAGCAGTGCTTCGGGTTACGCGCCGCGCTGCAAGGCCGGACCGTGCGCGAAGAGCTGACGCTTGAGCTTGAGCGCCGCCCGCACAGCACGCAGTCCGTCGCCGTGATCGCCACGCCCATGCGCGATGCCGGCGGCCATGTTGTGGGCGCGGTCGCCGTGGTGCGCGATGTGACGCAGCAGAAGGCGCTGGAGCAGCTGCGGCTCGATTTTATCTCGGCGGCGGCGCACGAGCTGAAAACGCCGATCACGACGCTCAAAGGCTATGCCCAGCTTGCGCTTATGCGTCTGCGCACCAACCTCGATCGGCCACGGCTTCAGCGCGCGCTCCAATCGATCGACATTCAGGCCGATCGCGTGGTGCATACCGTGCAGAAGCTGCTGGACGTGACCAGAATGCAGGTCGGGCTGCTGGATCTTCAGCCGGAGCTGATCGACGTGGCGCTGCTGGCGCGCAGCTGTGTGGAGCAGACCCAGGCGATGTCGTCGCGGCATGAGCTGTTGCTGGCTGCGCCCGAGACGCTGGAGATTATGGCCGACCGGCTGCGGATCACGCTGGTTGTGCAGAATATGCTCGACAACGCGATCAAGTACTCGCCC
>DASWTQ010000602.1:0-2518 GCA_036402055.1 Herpetosiphonaceae bacterium | reverse complement strand
GATCCCAACGAAACGTTTGAGCAGCTGGGTGCGCGCCGGCAGCACGCGCTCGATCAAGGACGCCAGGCCGTCCGCGAGCGACGCATCTCTGGTGACCTCTATCTCTTCTACGAGTATCTCATCGAGCGTGTGGGCGCAAACAAATACACCTGGATCGGCGAGGACACATTGGCTGAGGTCTTCAGCGTGGACGCCAGCACGATCAAACGCTGGATCGCCAAACTCGTCCACGCCGGCCTCATTCGCCGGCAGCGTCAGTTTGGAACCACGTCACGGACGTACATCGCGGCCTACGATCCTGCAACCGTCCACCTCGACAGCGCGATCGAGGACACGGTCGAGGTGGACGCCGCTGACCCGGTGATCAACGTCACGCCCGTCAAGGCTGAGCCCGAACCAGTGCCGCAGGATCAGGGCAGCCACGCCGACGCCGTTTCTTTTCGGCGCAATGATGCCCCCACGTTCGGCGCAGATCTGCGCCGTGATCTTAAGGATTCTCACTTAAACCTTGGTGGTGGTGGGAAGAGAACATTCTCTCAGAATCAGGGTCTTGCGCCGGAGATCCGACAGCTGCTGGAACGAGAAGGCGTGAGCAGGTTTTACCTTGCCCCCCAGCTCCAGCAGCAGCCTATCGAGGAACTGCGCGCGGTCAGTCGCTATCTGGATCAGCAACATAACGTCCGGGATCGCGCCCGACTCTTTGCGGCGCTCGCTGTCGGTGGCTTTGGGGCGCTCCTCCTGGCCGGCCGGGCACCCCAGCGGCCAGCGCACGGGAAGCACGGCAGCGGACGAGCACCGCAGGCGCAGGGAGCGCGCGTCGACGATCACCTGAAATATGTCTCTGGGGCGTTGGCGCCCTACATTCAGGGCGGCAGCACACAGCTTGAAGCCGCTGCTGTACCCGTCGATCCCGGCCCGCAGGCCGTGCAGGCCGCGCCACCCAGTTCGACCAAGCAGACCTGGCAGCAGGTGCTGGATCTGATGCGCCCGACTCTCACCGAGGGCGAGTTTCACACCTGGTTTGCCGATGCTCGCCTGCTTCAAGTGGAGGACGGCCAGGCTGTGATCAGTACACCACATATCTTTGCCCGTGAGAAACTGACCGATTGCTACCAGACGCAGCTCATCGAGGCGCTGCGCAGGAGCCTTGGTCAGTCCGTGGGCGTGACGATCGTGATTGGAGGCTAAAACGATGTCTGGTGCCACTCCTTCACACGCACCCAGCTCTTGAGGAGGACCATGTGATCCGAGCGTTACGTATCACCGACCGGGATCTCGCCATCTTGCAGAGCCTGGCCGATGCCCGCTATCTCACAATTGAGGCGCTGGAATGGCTGCATTTTCCGCACCGGCGCGGCGCGTGGGAAGCGGCCTATCAGGCGCAGCAGCTCTATAAACCGACGAGCTTACTCTACAACCGCATGAAGCGCATGCATGAGGCCAAGTTAGTCTTGCGTATCCAGCGGCCTGTGGCCCTGGCCAGCAGCCGGTTTCGCCGGGAGCCCGATGTGTATGCGCTGGCCCCGGATGGTGCGACCTGGCTGGCCGATGCGACCGGGATCGCCGCGAGTGCGATGCGGGCGGATCGGCTGCGCGAACGCTCGTTTAACACCCTCGCGCATGGCGTCGGGATCGGCACGTTCTATGCGGCCATGCGGACCAAGGTCGAGTCGATGCGCGTGCAGTTTGCGGAGTGGCAATCGGATTATGCTCTGTCCAAGAGCTATGACCGGCTGACCGTGCGCGTGACGCAGGCCAACGGGGCGGTGAAACAGCAGCGGATGCCCGTGCTGCCCGACGGCGCGTTTTGGATCGTGCACCAGGACACGCGCTATTTGTTTTTTGTGGAGATCGATCGCGGGCGGCATGTCTCCACCTGGCGCGAGAAGATCATGGCGTACGAGGCATATGTGCGGAGTAAGGAGCTGAAGGCCCGCTACGGCGTCGAGTCGTTTACGCTGCTCACGGCGACGACGACCGAGACGCAGCGGCAGCAGCTGATGCAGGCGACCGCGCAGATCAACGCCAAGCCCGGAGGGCGGTATCTCTTTACACGCATCAGTGACCTGCACCCGCTCACGATCGGCCACGCCTGGCAGCGCATCAACGCTGCTACCCCGACGACCGGCACGGTGGCCGGGAAGCCCTTTACCCGGATGCAGGTTGAAGCCGTACCCCATGTGCTGCTCAAGTGACCGGGTAGGGGTTGAATGGACGGTTGAATGGACGGTTGAAAAAACTTCTACCCCCGTGTTCCATACTCCATTCAACGGGGGAGGCCAGAGATCGTGTTGTGACCAATCCCACCGCCGAGGGTCGCTCGTCACAAACAAGCGACTGCCCAACAGGGCAGGAGCCTCCGGCTCGCTCGCTTGTGTGGTCTCGGACCCATCGCGGCGGGATGCGCCCGACGGCGGGCGCGTGGCACCGGCTGCGCCGGGCCTCCCCCTCTCCCACGCGGGTGCGGGACTTTGGGCGACTACGCCTTCGCTTTGCTCAGGCTCGTGGCCGCCGTCGT
>DASWTQ010000601.1:0-12049 GCA_036402055.1 Herpetosiphonaceae bacterium | reverse complement strand
CTGCCCGAGCGCTCGGTCTGGCCCTGGCTGCTGCTGATCGGCCTGATCGACACGATCGCCAACACGGCGTATAACCTCGGCATTCGCAGCGACGCGCCCGGCGTGGTGGCGGTGCTCGGCTCGCTCTTCAGCCCGATCACGGTGCTGCTCGGCTTTGTGATCCTGCGTGAGCGCTTGTCGCAGCGGCAGTGGGTCGGCGTGCTGGTGATCTTTATGGCGATCGCGCTGATCGGCATCGTCGATAACTTTGTCGCCGTGTAAATTGGCCTGGCTGCTTAATCTGGTTTGTCGCTGTGTTACTCAGCCGATCGCTCCTGAGTATCGTTAACCAATTTTTGATGTTTGGCATAGTACTTTATTCCTATGCCGTGGTTAGCTGATCTCCGCTACAGTAGGCGCAAGGAGGTTTAAATGAAGTTAAAAGCCCTTGCGCTGGTGTTCGCGCTGATGCTGGTGTCCAGCACTGCATCGTTTGCCGCGCCGAAGAAGAACGATCAGTGCGTGTATGTGCTCGGCGAAGAGGACAGCTACCAATGCTTCCGCAGCCTGGACGATATTGTGTTTGCGGAGAACCATATTTTGGTGGGGCGGTTCTGGGACGGCGGTAGCTTCGACGGCGCGTCGCTCTCGATCTACAACAACGACTCCGTGGGATCGTGCGGCGGCGGTGTGCCAAATCTTGGAACGCTGGGCTGGGACAACCGCATATCCTCGTTTGCCAATCACTGCGGCGTTCTGACCCTTTACACCGGCACGAACTACTGCTGCTACATGAGTCCCGGCTATGGGCCGCAGTGGGTCAGCATCGAAATCACGGAATTTAATAACCAGGCGTCTTCGTTCCGCTGGTAGCATTCACGATCGACGCGCAACCAAAAGCCCTCACTCCCGCGAGTGAGGGCTTTGGATTTGGGAAGCACAGCGGACAGGTTTTTAGCACGGCATCTTTGCTCGAACCAGCGTCCCCTGGCCGGGAGCGCTCTCGATGGTAAGCGTGCCGCCGAGCTTGGTCACGCGCTCACGCATCGAGCGCAGGCCCAGATGGCCAGGAAAGCGCTGTGTCGTATCGAAACCCTGGCCGTTGTCGCGCACGCTCAGCACGAGCGCTCCATCGCTCAGGGCAAGCGTAAGCTCCACACGGCTGGCCTGCGCGTGCTTGACAATGTTATGCAGCGCCTCCTGCGCGATGCGGTACAGCGCTTCTTTGCGCTCAATCGTCAGCTCGGGCTCGTCGCATAGCTGCACGTCGACGTCGATGCCGTGACGGGCGCGAACCGATGCGGCCTGCTTCGACAGCGCGGCAGCCAGCCCTTCCAGCTCAAGCGACTCGGGCCGCAGCGCGAAGATCAGCGCGCGCATCTCGGTCAGCCCGGCCTCCGCCAGCGCCAGCACATAGTCGAGCGGCTCGGCCAGACGGCTGGGATCGCGATCCAGCAGCGTGCGGGCGGTACGCGCGCCCAGCGCAATGCCGTACAGCGCCTGCGAGACCGAGTCGTGCAGCTCGCGGGCCAGCCGCTGACGCTCCATCAGCGCGGCCAGGCCCTGGGCCTGCTCGAAGAGCCGGGCGTTCTCGATCGCGACGGCCGCCTGGTTGGCGACGGCCAGCGCCAGCCGCACATGCTGCTCCGTAAAATGATGCGGGACATCGTGCTTGAGAGACAGCATGCCGATCACGCGCTCCTTGAGGATCAAAGGCACGCCGATCCATGAGCGAATATAGCTGAGCAGGGTATGCAGATCTTCGCCGACGATCGCCTGGTAGGCGTGACCCAGCGGCGTATCGCTGGTGGTGTCGTCGATGATCACACATTCGCCCGCGCGCAGCTGGTCCCAGATAATTCCCATCCGGCTCATCGCGATCCGATCTTCGACCTCCGCATCCTCAGGAAGCGGATCGCGATAGCCGAGCAGCATCAGCTGATCGCCTTCGGCAAGATAGATCGTCGCGCCGCTATAATCGACGACCGCTTGCAGCTGATCCAGAATCAGCGCCAGCAGCGGCTTAAGCTCCAGCGTCGACGCGACATTGTGCGATACATCCAGCAGCGTCGATAGCTCACGGGTGCGCTCGGCAACCCGCTGCTCCAGCAGCTCATACGCCTGCACGCGCTCGGTAATGTCGCGGATCACGCCCAGAATATGCGGCCGGCCCTTGTAGGTAAAGGAGCTGCCGTGAACCTCGACATGCAGCGGCGTGCCATCGCGGCGCACATCGATCGATTGGGTTTGATAGGCCCCGCCCTGCTGGATCGTCGCCAGGTACTCGTGGAAAATATGATGCTGGCTCGGATCGATGATCAGGCTGGGATGCTGGCCGATCAGCTCGTCGTAGGTGTAGCCGTGCATAGCGCACACCGCCGGATTGACCTCGACGATCAGGCCCGTGTCGAGATCATTGATGATCAGGCCGTCGCTGGTCGCCTCGAAGATGCTGCGGTACTGCTCCTCACGCTCGCGCAGTTGCTCCGCGACGCGCTTCTGCTCGTCAATATTTTCGACCATCACCAGCGCATACTCGTTGTCGTCGACGCCGTTGCGAATCAGCGAGATGCTGCGCCGTCCCCAGAAGATCGAGCCGTCTTTGCGGATGTAGCGCTTCTCGATCTGGTAGGATGTGCGCTCGCCGCGCTGTAGCTCGCCGTACAGATCGCCGTCGATATGCAGGTCGTCGGGATGCGTGATCAAGACCGAACTACCGGCCTGTAGCTCTTCGGCACTATAGCCCAGCATCTGCCGGAAGGCCGCGTTGTTCTCGACGCCCAGGCCCTGCCTGTTGATCAGCGCCATGCCGATCGCCGCGCCCTCGAACATCGATCGAAAGCGCGCCTCGCTGGCACGCATGGCTTCCTCGGCCTCTTTGCGCTCGGTGATGTCCACGAAGATAAGCACCACCTCGCGGATCGCGCCGGCCGCGTCTTTGATCGGATAGATCACGCTCTCGACCCAGCGCGAACGGCCGCTGCTGATGCTGGGCGTCAGGCTCGGATCGTAGCGCATAGCCGGGATGGCCGTAGCCTGTCCTGCAAAGCCCTGATGAATGTACGGCAGCAGTCCGGCGGCGTCGAGCTGCGAGTCGGTCAGCACATTGAAGCCGTCGAGCTGCTCCAGGCCGGTGAGGCTCCAGAGCGTGAGATAGGCATGATTCGCGTGGGTCGTCTTGCCCTGCGGGTTGAAGATCTGAATGCCGAAGGGCGACTGCTCGAACATGGTGCGGAAACGGGCCTCGTTTTCGCGCAGCCTGGCCTCGGTTTGTTTGCGCTCGGTGATGTCGGCGTGCGATCCGACCAGGCGGTAGGGCTTGCCGCTCTCGTCGCGCACGGCGATGCCGCGTGACAGCACCCAGCGGTAGCTGCCGCTCTTGTGCAGCAGGCGATGCTCAAGCTCGAAGCAGCATGTGCGGCCCGTCAGATGCTCGTCGATCGCCGTTCGGGCGCGGACGAGGTCGTCGGGGTGCACGCGCGTTTCCCACTCAGGAAACAGGTTCGGCAGCTCGTGATCTTCATAGCCGAGCATCTGCTTCCAGCGCGGCGAGAAATAGATCGCGTTGTTGTCGAAATGCCAATCCCAGATGCCATCGTTGGTGGCCTGCATCGCCAGGGCAAAGCGCTCCTCGCTGAGCCGCAGCTCGCGCCTGCTGGTTTGCAGCTGGGTGATCACGTCGGCGAAGCTTGCCATCAGCCGGCGGCACTCGGCGGTCGACGCCGGCGTGTCGTGCATCATGCGCACCAGCAGATCGGGATCGTCGCCGCCGCGCTCAAGGCGAGCGATGAGCTGGCTGGTGCTGCGGGCGGCGGCCCAGAGCGAGAGCAGCAGCGCGGCGATCAGCGCGGCGATCAGACTTGCTCCGATCAGCAGCGCGCCGCGAGCGGGAAGGCTAGCCGCGCCGACGATGTAGCCGATCAGCAGCAGATAGCCGCAGCCCAGCAGCGCCAGCGCCGCGAGCAGCCGTGCCTCCATGCTGTCGAAGCGCGTCGAGCGACTGGACAGGCTGGATGAGTAGGTTTCTAGTTTCATGGGATCTTCCTGGTGCCGCCCCAGGCACGCGGCGGCGCAAATGTGGTGCCGGAAGTTACAGGCTGGGGCGGCAGTCGAAGTGGGCAGGCTGCACTAGCCGGCTTGATCGGCGGAGACCAGCCCGATCCGTACCGCGTGCAGCGCGGCCTGGGTTCGGCTTTGCACGCCAAGCTTGCCCAGAATATTGCTCACATGCGTTTTGACGGTTTTCTCGCCGATGTTGAGCGTCCGCGCGATCTCTTTGTTGGCCTGGCCGAGCGCCAGCAGCCGCAGCACCTCGGTCTCGCGCTCGGTGAGCACCTCGGGGCTGTTGGGCGCGTTGACCTCACGCATCAGGCGCGCGGCCGCCTTGGGCGAAAGCTGCACCTGGCCTGCGGCAGCAGCCTTGATCGCGTTGCGCAGCTCGTCGGCCTCGGTATCTTTGAGCAGATAGCCGATCGCGCCCGCCCGAATCGCGCCGATCACTTTCTCATCTTCCAGCACGCTGGTGAGCGCCAGCACCTCGGTATCCGGCATTTCGCGGCGGATCGTGCTCGTCGCGGCGATGCCGTCGACTACCGGCATCAGCAGATCCATCAGCACCACGTCTGGCTGTAGCTGCCGCGCGAGGTCGATCGCCTCCGCGCCATTGGTGGCCTCGCCGACCACATCCAGCTCCTGGTCGAGTCCTAAAAACATGCGCAGTCCCTGACGGACCACGCTATGGTCGTCAGCGATCAAAATACGAATTGGCATGGATTCCGCCTTTAGTTGGAGGCTATTCTATCGAAGGTCTGAGAAATAGGTGCATCATCCGCTGGGTGCAGACAATTGATTTAGAAGCTACACTCGGACAATGCTCGTATTGTAGCACATTCTATCGATTTTTACGGTCATACGGCCTTGGCTGTCGCATCTGTCCTTGCCGTGGAACTGGAACGAGACCAGCATGATTAAGCTGCTGCTTGTGGACGATCAGCCCTCGGTGCGGATGGGCTTGCGGATGCGCCTGTCGTTGGAGGCGGATGTGACGATCGTGGGCGAGGCGGGCGATGGTGAGGCCGCGCTGTCGTTGGCCCAGACGCTGCATCCCGATGTGATCGTGATGGATGTTCAGATGCCGCGCATGGACGGTATCTCGGCCACTGCCGCGCTGCGTACGCTTGCGCCCGGAGCCGGCGTGGTGCTGCTCAGCCTCTACGACGACGCCGTGACGCGCGCGCGTGGTCAGGAGGCGGGAGCGCTGGCGTTTATTCAGAAGCAGGGCACCATGGATGCGCTGCTCACCGCGATTCGCGGGGTAAAGCCGCTGAACTAGGGCGCGCTTTAGCGCAAGCAGAACGTTGGGAGGATCAGGCTGGGCAGGAACGATGTACTTTGCTATACTGCTGCTACCCCCCGCTGCCTGTCTACGCAAAGGAGTCCACTATGTCGATCCGTCATCTGTGCTCCTCCTCCCGCCGTGTGCTCGTGCTGACGAGTTTGATCCTGCTGCTCATGCTGTGGACATTCGTCCAGGTTGCCCAGGCATCTGCGCCGCCACTTGGGACTGAGCGCTGGGAAGCCTATTACAGCGATGCGACACACACGCAGCTGGTTGGGTACCGATATTGGAGCTGTAGCGGCGATCTCTCAATCGGGGGGACGTTTACACAGTACTACACGATCAGCGACTCGAACTGTTGGTGAATGTTGAGCATGGGCAGCACCAGTGCGCTGCCCATCTGGTTTAATTGACGCTGATCTGCATGTAGAAGCTTTGACCTCGTGAGCGGCAACAAGATGGACTGTTGTCGCTCACATGTCTGTTCTCCGTTACTCCGCCTGCGCCTCCGCTGCTTGCGCCTGGCTCAGGCCGCCGTTGGCCAGGAAGTTCTCCACCAGCAGCAGGCCCGACTCACCGCCGCGCCGGACCATCCCCAGCAGCGTTTCCATGCTCGACACTTCTTCGAGCTGCTCGTTGACGAACCACTCCAGAAAATGCTTGGTGATGTGATTCTTCTGCGTGATCGCCAGATCCATCAGCCCGTTGATCTGCTCGGTCACTTTCAGCTCCCAGTTGAGCGATAAGCGCACCGCTTCCTCGGCCGAGGTGAAGTGGCACTGCGGCGCCGGGATCGGCGGGATTTCGAGCTGGCCGCCCGAATCAGCGACGAACTTCACGAAGCGCATCGCGTGGTCGCGCTCTTCCGTCGCCTGTGTATAGAAATGCTTGGCGAAGATCGGCAGGTTATCGCCGTCGAAGTAGGCCGCGATCGCGACATATTGCAGCGAGGCCCCAAATTCATTCCCAATCTGCTCGTTGATGGCAGCGTTTAGCTCTGGACTAATCAGCATAGCAACACTCCTTTGGTCAAACTATGTTCCTCAGACTGTCGCATTGTATAGCCTTCTGGCATCTTGCGCCATGCTGCGGAGCGCGTCGTGCTCCTCCTTCTACAGATTTACCTGAATTCCTACCATATTTTGCGATCTTGTGAGATTCATCCCAGGTAAAAACTTCGTATAAGTATATGAAGAGTAAAATTTATGGTACTATAGTATCCTGATTAAGTAAGTCAGGAATAAGCGATCCTCAATTCCCCCCAAAGCTAGTAACTCGCGATGCCGCGATACCATCGATCGGAGGCGATCGGTGTGTATGAGGCTGGTCGCTGCTGCCTGAGCCGCAATCACGCATGACTATAGACCGGGTAAAAGGAGGCTGGCACGGCTCGAAACTAAGTTGCTGTTCACACTCTCGTCGTCGATAACCACAACACTTAGGAGATTACTATGTTGAAGCGTCTATATTCGTACAACGATACGTTGGGCTCGGTCGGTTTGTTGGTGCTGCGTCTCGTGGTAGGCAGCGCGTTTGTGCTGCATGGTCTGCCTAAGATCCAGAAGCCGTTCAACTGGATGGGCGATGCGTTTCCGGGGTTTTTGCAGGCGCTGGCGGCGATCGCGGAGTTTGGCGGCGGCCTGGCGCTGATCCTGGGCCTGCTGACGCCGGTCGCGATGCTGGGTCTGATCTGCACGATGGTCGTGGCGGTGTTTACTCATGTGATGCGCGGCGATCCGTGGGTTGGTCAGGGCGGCTCGTTTGAGCTGCCGGCGCTGTATCTGATCGTCGCGCTGACGATCGCGCTGCTCGGTCCTGGCCGCTTCTCGCTGGACGCGCTGCTGCTCAATAAGGCCAGCGGCTCGGCGGGCTTCTCGCGGCTGGTGCGCCAGTCACAGGAATGATCGGCTGCGGCTCGTAGCCTGAAACAGCGCGCTTCGCCAATCATGAGCGAAGCGCGCTGCTTGTTTAATGTGGTCAGGTTATGGGGTTGAAACGACTCAGGCGGTGTTTTCGGCGATCGCGGCCAGCTCGGCCCAGCGCTCGAACGCCTGCTCAAGCTCTGCGCCGGTCGCGGAGAGTGTCTCGGCCAGGCGCTGCATCTCGTCATACTCAGTGCTGCCGCTGCTGAGCCGCTCGTTAAGCTCGGCCTGCTGGGCTTCCAGGCTGGCGATCCGCTCCTCAAGCGCTGCCAGCTCGCGCTTTTCCTTGAACGAGAGCGTGCGTGGACGCGGCTCACGCGCAGGTTTGGCGGGCTGGTTGCGCTCCACCGGCCTGGATTGCTGTGCCGGCCGTTCGCGCCGATCGGCGGCATAGGCCGAGTAGCTGCCGGGAAACGTGCGCACGCTGCCGTTGCCCTCAAAGACGAGCAGATGATCCACGGTGCGATCGAGCAGGTAGCGATCGTGGGAGGCGATGATCAGCGTGCCGCCAAAGTTGTCGAGATAGGTTTCCAGCGCGGCCAGCGTTTGCACATCCAGATCGTTGCTGGGCTCGTCGAGCATGAGCACGTTGGGCGCGAACATCAGCGTGCGTAGCAGGTAGAGCCTGCGCCGCTCGCCGCCCGAGAGCGTGCCGATCAGCGCGTAGTGCATTCGGGGCGGGAACAAAAAGCGATCCAGCATATCCGCCGCCGAGACGATCTGCCCGTCGCTGGTGCGGACGAGCGCCGCCGCCTCGGTCACATAGTCCATCACCCGCAACGACTCGTCGAGCGCCTCGCTTTCTTGATCGTAGTAGGCCAGCTGCACGGTCTCGCCGCGCACCACGGTGCCCGCATCCGGCTGCTCGCGCTGAGCCAGCAGGTTGAGCAGTGTGGACTTGCCGCTGCCGTTCGGCCCGACGATGCCCAGCCGCTCGCCGCGACCGATCTGCAAAGTCAGATGATCAAACAGCGTCCTGCCGTCGTAGCCTTTGGTCACGTCCTTCAGATCAAGCACGCGTGTGCCGAGCCGCTGCGTGCCGAGCGTGATCTCCAGACTTTGATCCGTCTCAGCCTCGGGCGTTTCCTGCATCGCCGTGATGCGCTCGATGCGCGCCTTCTGCTTGGTGCCGCGTCCCTGCGGACCTTGCCGCAGCCAGGCTAGCTCGCGGCGCATAATGCTGGCCTGGCGCAGCTGATCGGCGGCGCGCTGGGCGGCACGCTCAAGCTTTTGCTGCAAAAAAACGCTGTAGCCGCCCTCGTACTGGTAGAGCGCACCGCGATCCAGCTCCCAGGTGTGCTTCACCAGCCGGTCGAGCACGTAGCGATCGTGGGTGATCAGCAGCAGCGCCGAGGGCAGACGGCCGAGCAGCGTTTCCAGCCAGTCCACGGTGTCGGCGTCCAGGTGGTTGGTTGGCTCGTCGAGGATCAGTAGGTCGGCGGGCTCGATCAGCGCATGAGCCAGCGCGACTCGCCGTCGCTGGCCGCCGGAGAGCGTGCCGAGCTGCTGGTTGAGATCGGTGATGCCAAGCCGCGACAGGATCGCCTCGACCTCGGTCTGAGCATCCCACGCGCCGGCCGCGTCAAGCTGGGCGCTGATGTCGCTGAGCCGCTGGAGCAGACCTGGATCGTCGGGCGACTCACGCAGCCGCGACACGATCTCGTCGTAGTCGCGCAGCAGATGGCGGCGCTCGCCGGCTCCCGAAAACATGTAGTCGCGAACCGTGATCTGCTCGTCCATTTCCGGCTGCTGCGCCAGGTAGGCCACCCGTGTACCGCTGCGAAAGGTGATCTGTCCCTGATCTGGCTGCTCTACGCCCGCGACGATCTTGAGCAGCGTGCTTTTGCCGCTGCCGTTCACGCCGATCAGGCCGATCCGCTCGCCCTGTTGCACGCCGAACGAGAGCCCTGTGAAGAGCTGCCGATCGTCATATTGTTTGCTGAGATTTTCAGCCGAAAGAAGTTGCATAGTGTAGCCCCGGTCACATGGCGAAATCGCCAGCCGGGATTGTACTGAATATCGACGCATGGGGCAATGGTTGTGCGTCTCGTGGAAAGGAATGAGCGCGCCACAGCGCAAACCGTGGCACGCTCGGGAATGCGTAAGCTTACGGATGCCGGTAGCCGCCGTCGAGCAGCCGCTGAACCTGATCCCTATGGGTTAGTTGTTCACATGCACCCGATCGACGACATTCCGCCAGCTGCCCATGTTGCTATTACGCGATCCAGCCGGAGCAGTAATGTGTTCGTCGCCATACCAGTGCTCGTTGGTGAGTCGTACCGAGTAATTCGTTTTATTGACCCATGACTCGGCGCGATCACGGAAGTCCCAACTGGCCAGGTCGCCGCCGTTCTGGAATTGCAGCATCCGACCTGTGAAATCGGTGTTGTCGAAGATGCAAAACCAGCCGGCGGGACAATCAGAGGCCGCGCTGGGTGTGCTGGCTTCCGCAGGAATAATGGTCGCGCTCAGTAGCAGTGCGCTCGCGCCAAGGATACCCATGAGCCGATTCAGGGTTTTTCGCAGGTACATAGTTAGCCTCCATAGCAGTGATACATTGGGGGGCTCGTGGGGGGATGTGTGACGGATAGTTAACGGTGCATCGGTGTCGTGAGCAGTGCTTCTGATTCGCTCCGTTGAACCGTGGCTGAATTGCTCCACAGCGGGTCGCGCTCTCGCTGTGAGCAGTAGGCCTCAACAGATCTCCTATTGAGGTGTGCGGGCCTGCATACGCTCAGTGCCCGGTGATACCTGATAGTTATAACAGAGCCAGGGAGCAGGAACTAGTACGGAAATCCGTTAACTTTGGCGCTCATGCTGCAAGCGCCAGTAGTAGTGACTGGCGGCAGTCCGTGTCGTGACGGCGAGCTTCTGATAAATCACGCGAAGATGTGCTTCAACGGTGTGCTCGGTAATACATAGCGCACGAGCGATGTGCCGGTTCTGTTTTCCTTGCGCGACTAGCGTCAGTACCTGATATTGACGCGGCGTGAGCGTAGGCATCGTGTCGTTGTTCATAAAATCTCCTTCACTTACAAGCTGTTATACGCTGTCAGGCGCACAGTCGTAGCAGAGATGACGATCAGAGAGATGCTCTGATCTCCACCAGTGGTGTGACATACATGTGAACGTACGACCTGACGCGGACCTGCTACGTAGGCCGATCGGGAGCGGACCTGTGGATAGGATGCCGTTTTAAAGTCGTAGTCCACCGCTCATTGTCCAGCATGGGATACTACTGGGGCTGCGTGGCAAACGATATTTCTGGCGATAAGGGGGGAGCGTACCTTGCTTAATGCACCTCGTACGGCTTATATCAGATGTGAGGCATACAGTGCTGAGCTGTGCGTAGACTTGTTAGTCGCAGAACATCAATGGGATATGTGTATACCTGAAAGACAGTATGCGAGAGGAAAGACTGTACACATCAGGGGAAGGACTGCCAAATACTGGACGCTCACACGTACGCTCTGCCTGTGTGCAGTATCGGCATCGTGCAATCAGCAGTATATGAACAGATCTTTGATTGAGAAGCTAGAACTTAAGTTGAAAAGGGGAGCCCTATCCACCAACACCCCTTTTGGGGCAGGTATTTACGAGGTCTTGATGACAAGAAGTGAGCGCGCCACAGCGCAAACCGTGGCGCACTCGGGAAAGGGTAAGCTTACGGATGCCGGCAGCCGCCGTCGAGCAGCCGCTGGATCTCGTTCTTATCAGGTTGTGTGCCGCTGCCGGTCTGCGCGATCTGCGCGTTTTCGATGCGCAGGCCGAACTGGTTGAAAGGCTGCACATTCAGGCCGCGCAGCGTGTAGGTTCCGCAGTAGGTGCGCACGCTGCGGTCGTTCTGCGTGGCCACGACGACGATCGGCACGGTGATGTAGACCGAGCCGGCCGCGCCCTCGCCCTGCGGCGTGCCCAGCGTGATCGCGACCTGGCTGGTGCCCGCAAAGCCCTGCTGGAAGTCCGCGAAGCTTTGCCCGCTGGCCTGGCCCAGATTGTTCCAGTAGGTGTAGGCGCGCGCAAAGTGTCGCTCGTTGATGGCCGCGTAGTAAGATTGCAGCAGGTTGATCGGGCTGGCGAACTGCGACGGCGGCAGCGGATCGTTGATCGGGCCGAGCGCGGCGCTGGCTAGCTTCCAGGTGTTGCCGCCGATGCGCTCGACGCGATACGAGCCCTGGAATTGCTGAACCTGCTGATCGGGATTGCCGCGCGGCACATTGATCACGCCAAGGATCGTCACCGGCACCTCGACGAGATCGGCGCTGAGAACTTTGGGATTGCCGAGCAGCAGGCTGACCTGCACGGTGTTGTCAAAGCCCTCAGTAAACTGCTCCAGCGTTTGATTGCTGGCGGCGCCGCCGTTGGCCCACTGGTTGTACGCCTCGGCAAAGCTGCGCCGGTTGATCGCGTCGTAGTAGGTGATCACCGTCTGGACCGCGCCCGCCGGAATTGGCTGTGACGTGCCGGGCGCTCCCAGCTCCGCGCCGAGCCGGCCAAGCTGGACTTTAAACGGATTCGGGTTGTTCGGATACCACTCGAAGCGCGCGCGCTCAAACCATTGGGTTTGCACGGTCACGCCGCTGCTGTTGGTGTACTGGTAGGGCTCGGTGATCGGCAGGCCGAAGAGCGCCAGGCTTTCGGCGTAGCTTTTCCCGGCGCGACCGTCGAACTCCAGGCCGTGTGTTGTCCAGTAGCTCAAGAAGCCGGCCTGGGTCTGCTGATTACACACATTGTGGCGGGTCTCGGCAAAGTAGGTGCAGCCGGCGACAGGTCCGGCAGACGTCGGCTGACTCTGCCAGCCGGGCAGGAT
>DASWTQ010000600.1:0-8998 GCA_036402055.1 Herpetosiphonaceae bacterium | reverse complement strand
ATAATCCAGGAACTGCGCGCCGCCCTTCAAAGACAGCGTCTTGGTGATCGCCGCCGTCAGCGTGGTCTTGCCATGGTCCACGTGTCCGATGGTGCCCACGTTCAAATGCGGCTTGGTTCGCTCAAACTTTGCGCGTGCCATGCTTTAGTCATCCTCCTGGAGTGAAAAACACTCCAAACTAAAAAGATCCCCCAGGGATCGGTGTGGAAAGGTAGTCAAATGTTGGTTGGAGCCTTTGACGGGACTCGAACCCGTGACCTCGTCTTTACCAAAGACGTGCTCTACCTACTGAGCTACAAAGGCACCCACGCGTGCGAAGGATAAGTCATGGTGGGCCGGGCTGGATTCGAACCAGCGAAGGCGTACGCCAGCGGAGTTACAGTCCGCCCCATTTGGCCACTCTGGAACCGACCCCTGATTTATCCTGGAGCCGACGGTCGGAATCGAACCGACAACCTACGGTTTACAAAACCGTTGCTCTGCCAATTGAGCTACGTCGGCGCTCTAAGTACACTGCTCGTCGACAGCGAGGGCAAATATACCACGCTCTTGTGAGGTTGTCAAACGCCGGTTGTAAACTCGTTTTCACCACTTCCAAGAGGATATTTTCCGCGCTTAAATGGAAAAAGTTTAGGCCTCCTAAATCATTGCCCGAAGTCGGGCTTTAGGGTATGATAGGCACTGAGGTATTATACAAATGTTATGTATGTCCCCGCCATTCCTATGTTGGGCATACATGCGGGAGGTGTGACCGGCCGACGCGCCAGCGACAATTAGATAACGCAATACGAAACGTCGAGAATCAAGACTCTTCACAAAAAGTAGAATTGCAGGAAAAAGACGATTCTCTCTTTCTCTCTTTATTATGAGGTTTGCAAATGGCATTGCCATCGAAGAATGAGCAAAAGCATTGGGTCCGTGTTGATCTCCATATTCACACTCCCGCATCGGAAGATTACGCAGAAGCAGACGTTACCTTTCTGGACATTTTACGCGAGGCGGATCGGCGAGGCTTAGAGATTATTGGGTTTACCGACCATAATACTGTCGCCGGTTATGAGCGGATGCAACGAGAGGTTGAGTTTTTAGAACAGCTTGAGCGCACTCGCCGCGCAACACCCGCCGATCATCAGCAGCTTGACGAGTATTACCGGCTGTTACGAAAGATTACTGTTCTTCCCGGTTTTGAGTTTACTACCCATTATGGTGCGCATGTTCTCGGTGTGTTTGCTCCGGCTACGCCGATCGGCGTGATCGAGGCTACGCTGCTCCAGCTCGGCGTTGCGCCCGACAAGCTCAAGGCTGGCACGACCAGCGTTCCCGACACGGAGCATGTCACCGATGCCTACGAGATTATCGCTCGGGCCGGCGGCATCGTGATCGCGGCCCACGCGAACGGCCCGGCCGGCGTGATCACCGAGACACTGCGCATGGGCACCAGCGGCCAGGCACGCATCGCCGCGACGCAAAGCCCGTTTCTGCACGCGATCGAGTTCATCAACTTCTACACCGACCACGGAACGTTTACTAATCCCGCGTTTTATAACGGCAAGACCGAGCACTACGAGCGTCCGATGTTCTGCGTTCAGGGCTCGGATGCGCACCGTGTGCGGCGTGCTCCCACCGGCACCGACGCCACGCATAAGCACGGCATCGGCGATCGCTACTTCGAGGCGCTGCTGGAGGAGCCGACTTTCGCGGCGCTGCGCGAGCTGCTGCAATCGCAAAACTTCGATCATATCCGCGTGCCCAAGCGTGACCAGAAACAGTGGGAGATCGATCAGTTGCGCTTCGGCCAATCGACTGAGCGCCAGATTCTGCGTAGCGTGACCGATAGCCTGGATCTGCTGGTGCGCGATATTGCCGCGCTGAGCAACACCGGCGGCGGTACGCTGGTGATCGGCGCGATGGAACAGGCGCCCGGCGCGGTGCAGGGCGTGGCTCGCCCGGAGCAGGTAGCCGCGAATCTGCGCACGGCTGTCGAGCAGAACATCGAGCCGGTGCCGATGCTGTCGCTTGAGCTGCTGCGCTACGAAGGCCACGACGTGATTCGGGTTGAGGTCAGCGCCTCGCAGCTGCCGCCGTATGTGACCCGCGAAGGTTCGATCTACGTTCGGCGCGGCACGGAGACCGTCCCGGCGACACGCGGTGAGATCGTGCAGCTGGCGCGGCGGGCGCTGGCTGGTGGCGCGACATCGCCGCTGGATAACGGACAAGACCTTGAGCTGCCGCGCTCGGGCGTCGAGATTGTGGATGCGCAGCGTCGCAACGGCGAGTGGCTGTACGAGATCCGCGATCTGCGCACCACGCCTGGTGTTTCGCGTGATCGGGCGCAGGGCCTGTGGCAGTACGCGATCGCCCGGCATGAAGATCTGCGCGAAGGCCGCATGGACATTTATTCCCAGGTGCGCTGGGCCGGGCGTCTGGGCCTGCTGCGCGCCTACCAGCAGGGCGGTCGTACCAAGTTCGATCTGGTGCATCGCGATGCCAACGGCGTGATCGATCATATCTTTTATGGCGTCAGCGACTGGGGCCTGAGCGATTCCTGGAATGTCCTGCTGGGCGATCTGCGCTCACCTGACGGCGCCGACACTCCCGAGCCAGAGCTGCCCACGCTGAGCGAGAAGCCGCGCCCGCTGAATGGCCGAGACGCGCGACCCGCCATCGAAGAGCGCGAGCGCATCCAGCCGCCTGTGCGCTCCGAGCCTCTGGAGCGGCCAGTCATGGCGCCGATCGCTTCCGATCGATCCTTTGGCGATCGCAAGTGGCGCTGGCGTGGGCGCGGCGGCATCTGGGCGATCACCCGCTCCGGCTCGTTTGAGCCCTTCTTTGACATCGCGATGAAGCACGCCAACAGCGAGGGCTATGAAGAATATCGCCAGGTGCCGCGCGAGAAGCTGTCGGATGCCTGGATACGCTTTATTCATGTGCTGCGTCCGCGAACCGGGATCGAGGTCGTCAACGATTCGATCGACGTCGACGGGATTCGCCGGATCTCGTTCCGCGATCTGCGCAACGGCGAGATCAGCGCTCCCTGGCGAGCCGAAGAGCTGAAGGAAGGCTCGGTACGCGAGTACGCGGCGCGGATGCATCAGATCGATAAGCAGCTTGACGAAAGCAGCGTGCGCTGGTGGGGCAATCTCGGCTACATGCGCCCGATGCGCTCGCAGGTGGATCTGGTTTATCGCGACGAGGAAGGCATCGATCATATTTACTACGCCGCGCGGCGTGAAGAGCTGCGCGACGAGTGGGCACAGCTGCTGGCGCAGTGGCCCGACGAGACCGGCGAGCCGGTGAGCATTCCTGCTGCCATCGAGCGCGAGCCAATCCAGCGACAGCCCGTGAGCCGGCCGGCGAGTCCGGTGAGCGTGCGTCCTCCGTACACGGGCAAAGCGCGCATCTTCCCGCCGCCATCCTGGAGCCGTGCCGCTCAAGCCGCAAGTTCCGCCGAGCCGTCATTCGATCCCGCTCCCAGTCCGGTCGTGGTTGAGCCTGAGCGAGCACCGGAGCGCTCAGCTGCGGATCAGGGACTTGAGGATTGGACCGGCGCGCCGCCCAACGGCGGGCAGATCGCCGACTTTGAGCAAGACGACGCCACGCGCTAGCGCCGGACGATCTATGCCGAGTGGAAAGCGCTATCCAGTGATTGTCGGCGTGAGCGGCGCAAGCGGCGCACTGCTGGCCGGTCGTGCGATCGAGCGGTTGCTTGAGCGCCAGCAGCCGATCGAGCTGGTGAGTACGCCCTCGGCGCGGATTGTGTGGAAGCAGGAGACCGGCACCTCCTGGGCCGACGCTGTGCGGCGCTGGCAGGAGAGCGGGCTGATCACCGAGCATAACCCGAACAACCAGGCTGCTACGATCGCCAGCGGCTCGTATCCGGTCCAGGGCATGCTGATCATTCCCTGCTCGATGGGCACGGTAGCGGCGCTGGCGGCCGGCTTTGCTACCAATCTCCTGCTGCGCGCCGCCGATGTGACCCAGAAAGAAAGCCGCCGTCTGGTGATCGTGCCGCGCGAAACGCCGCTCTCCACGGTGCACTTGCAGAATCTGCTGACGCTCTCACAGCGCGGCATTCGCATCGTGCCGCCGATGCCCAACTTTTATCAACGCCCGACCACTGTCGACGAGGTTGTCGATTTTGTGGCGGCGCGGGCACTGGTGGCGTTGGGCGTGGCCAGCGAGCTTGACGAATCGCAGCAGTGGAGCGGAATTGAGCTGGACTGAGCGCGGATGGCGTCTGAATAAACCGTGCAGGCTGGACCACGCAGCGCGATGTGGAAACCGCCTGCACTTTTTGTTGTAATGATTCCCACGGTGACCCGGATCATGGCATAATCAGAATTGAGGAACAAAGGAACAAAAGAACAGGGGAACAAAGCTACATGAATGCAGCGTAACAAGGTTATCCCTGTTCTTGGTTCTCCGTTCTCGGTTCTTGGTTCTCCGTTCTTCTTCTGCGAGGATAGATTTGTCTGTTTTACCATCTACTGATCAAAAACCGATCTATGTGAACCGTATGTTCTCGGCGATCGCGGCGCGCTACGACTTCATGAATCGGCTGATGACGTTTGGCCTGGATCAAGGCTGGCGGCGCTTCGCCGTCGCGCAGGTAACATCGCAGCACTGGCTAGGCGAGCGGCGTGCGCTGGATGTGGCGACCGGCACCGGAGATTTTCTACCGATTCTGCATGGAGCCATGCCCGACGCGCTGGTGATCGGCACGGATTTTTGTCTGCCGATGATGCAGGCCGGCGAGAGCAAAGTCGACGCCTCGGGCGGGCGCGGCGCGTATGTCGGCGGCGATGCCATGTGCTTGCCTTTTCCCGACAACTCGTTCGACGCGATCACGACCGGATTCGGCATGCGCAACGTGGCGGATCTGATGGGCGCGCTGCGCGAGATGCATCGTGTGACCAAGCCGGGCGGGCGGATGGTCTGCCTGGAAGTGGCCCGGCCGCGCAATGCGCTGGTGCGCTGGGGCCATCAGCTGTATTTCAACCGGATCGTGCCGCTGATCGGCGCGCTGCTGGGCGGCAACGGCGAGGCATACACTTATCTGCCGCAGTCGGCGGAGCGCTTCCCGCCACCGGAGCACCTGTGCGATCTGCTCAAGGCGGCAGGCTGGCGGCGCGTTCGCTTCAAATTGCTGGGCCTGGGCGCGGTCGCGGTGCATGTGGCCGAAAAGTAGCGGCGACGGATGCGAGATCGAATACAACGAAATGGAGCGCCCGGAATTGCTGTGGGCAATGCATCGGGGTATGCTACAAGTGCTAGTAATCATGGGGGAGCAGGATGATCACCGTTGAACGTAAGCGAAACATTGACCTGCCCGCCGAGCGTGTTCGCGCTGTACTGTCGGATATTGAGCAGCTCCAGCGGCTGATGCCGCGCGCCGATCGCGTCGATGTCTTGTCGCGCAATGAAAATCGCGCCCGGATCGCCGTGCTGCTGCGGCTTGGCAAATTCGGCACGCAGCGCGTCGAGGGCGAGGCGCGGATGCTGGAGGATGGCGTGCGCTTTGTGGCGGTCCAGCCGATGGAGATCGACGCGCGCTGGACGATCGCCGCCGCCAACGAGGGCAGCGAGGCGGTTGTGCGCGTGATGACCCAGGTTCCTCGGATGCTGGGCCGCTTCGCCAAGCTGATCCCGCAGCGGATGATCGAGGAGCGCATCGGCACGGAGCTGGAGGCGGCGCTTCAGGCGCTGGAGACGGCCAGCCGAGAGACCGAGGCCAGGGAGCAGGCCAAGTAGCGAAAACAAATCGAAAGGGCGTAGCATCCTACGCCCTTCTTGTCTAGAATAATTGAGTCAGCGGCGGGGAGCACTGACCTCCGATTTAGCGGCGGCGTGACGCGTCCACGAACTCGGGGTTGCGATTGGCCATGAAGCCAAAGTAGGCCGCAACCAGCGCGGTCAGGGCATGGAGTGCGACATCAGCGCCGAAGATCGGGACCAGGCCGAAAGTGGTTTGCAGGGCAGCAACGGGGATAATGCCGAGGATCGCCAGCAGTCCGTAGAGGATCGCCAGGCCGCGCGCGAAGGCCACCGAGCCGCTGATGCTGCGGTACGAGGCGATGCCCCACGCGCCGATCGCGAGATGCACGATGTTATGCACAAGATTGATCGGGAATAATCCCATCAGGTTACTGGCAAAGGCATCGACAGCCAGATCAGGCCCGGTGTATGCAGTCGACGGCCCAATAAAGCCGAGCAGACCGACCAATAGATAAACGATACCGACTACGAGTGCGAAATATCGTGAGCCCATGCTCCCGCTCCTTCCTTTGATGAAGAATAGCGCTTGTGCTATCCTGACGGGAGTGAGCTATAAGCAACATGTATGCCAGCTTTGCCGCCATGAATCGATGCCTGATATGCCACCGATAATCATTTATTCAGCTTTCTATAATCATGGTTGATCCGCTGCGTCTCGTGCTCAGCTTTGGCCTCAGCGCCCTGATCGGCGGTCTGGGCTACTGGCGGCGCTCGCTCACGCTCAGCGGCTGGCTGGGCGCAATCGTGGTGGGCACGGCGGCGGCTGGTCTGGGCGGCTGGAGCTGGGGCATTCTGGTGGTCGTCTTTTTCGTGACTTCTTCGGCGCTTTCGCACTGGCGTCGTGCCGCGAAAGAGCAGGTTGCCGCCGACAAGTTCGCCAAGACCGAGCAGCGCGACTGGGCGCAGACGATGGCCAATGGCGGCGCGGTCGCGGTGCTGGCGCTGCTGTACGCTGTTGCGCCGCAGCCGTGGATCTTTGCCGCAGCCCTGGGCGTGCTGGCCACCGTCACCGCCGACACCTGGGCCACCGAGGTCGGCACGTTGAGCAGCAGCGCGCCCCGGCTGATCACCAGCGGACGTGAGGTCGGCGTCGGCACGTCGGGCGGGATCACGGCGCTGGGACTGTTGGCGACGGTCGCCGGATCGCTGACGATCGGCGTGGCGGCCTACCTGGCGCTGTGGCTGCTGGAAGGCCAGCAGTCGGGCGCGACGATCCTGGCGGCGCTGTTGGGCGGCACGGCGGGATCGCTGGCCGACAGCTTGCTGGGCGCGACGGCGCAGGCGATGCGCTTCTGCCCGCGCTGCCAGGTCGAGACCGAGCGCGCGGTCCATCGCTGCGGCACTGCGACCGAGCATCTGCGCGGCTGGGCCTGGCTCGATAACGATTGGGTAAATCTGCTGTCATCGCTGGTAGGCGGCGGTGTGGCCGGGTTGATCTGGCTGCTGATCGGCCAGTCGATCGCCTAGTTCCGGCGATAATCTGAACACGGGATCAGCTTTGACAGCGCTACCGCGCTCGCGTACAATCGCGGCGCATAAGATCAGTGGAGAGATATTCATGGGTTCCTTCCTCGTCGTGGTTCGTCCGCAACAGCCGAGCGACGATCGCCAATTGATCGCCGCCGCTCACGCCGCGCTGGGCCTCGATCTGCACAGTGCGTATGAAGAGCGACGTTATCTGCTGGCCGGCGACCTGGACGATGCAGCGGTTGCGCAGATCGCGACCGAGCTATTGACCGATCCGATCCTTTCGGCGGCGCACTCGTTTGCGCTGCACACCCTTGAGCCGACCGATCCAGATGCCACCTGGGCGATCGATGTGGCCTATCGTCCCGGCGTGACCGACAACGAGGGCGAGAGCGTACATATCGGCGCGCAGCGGGCGGGAATCGCCGGGCTGGACAGCGTGCGCACACTGCGGCGCGTGTATCTGCGCGGCGATCTCCTCTACGAGGCGGTCGAAGAGCTGGCTTTTGAGCTGCTGGCCAACGATCTGGTCGAGGCGGCGCTGATCTCGCTGCCCGACGACACCTCCGCCAGCGCGGCCTTCTACAACAAGCTGATCGAGCCGCCACCGCCGCAGGAGCCGCGCATCGCCACGGTGCCGTTGCGCGCCGCCGACGATGCCGAGCTGATGCGCATCAGTCGCGACGGCGTGCTGGCGCTTGATCTCAAGGAGATGCAGGCGATCCAGCGCTATTTTCGCGAGGCCGATCGCGATCCGACCGACGGCGAGCTTGAAACGCTAGCGCAGACGTGGTCGGAGCACTGCTCGCACAAAACGTTCAAGGCGCGCATCGCCTACTCCGAGACCGAGAGCGAGCCGGACGGTCCCAGTATTCCCCAGACGATCGACGGTCTGCTCAAAACCTTTTTCATGGCCGAGACGCGCCGCATCGATCCGCCCTGGCTGCTGTCGGCCTTTGTCGACAACGCCGGCATTGTGCTGATCGGCGACGACGCTGTCTCGTTCAAGGTCGAGACGCATAACCATCCATCGGCGCTGGAGCCCTTCGGCGGCGCGAATACCGGCGTCGGCGGCGTGGTGCGCGATATTCTGGGCGTGTCGGGCCAGCCGATCGCCAACCTGGACGTGCTCTGCTTCGGGCCGCAGGATATGCCGCATGACGCGCTGCCCGAGGGCGTGCTGCATCCGCAGCGCATTGCCGAGGGCGTGGTGGCCGGCGTGCGCGACTACGGCAACAAGCTGGGGATTCCCACCGTGGCCGGCGCGGTGCTCCACGACGAGGGCTACACGCGCAATCCGCTGGTCTTCTGCGGCACGGTCGGCCTGTCGGGCCGCGATCAGCATCTTACTGGCACGCAGCCCGGCGATGCGGTCGTGGTGATCGGCGGGCGGACCGGACGTGACGGCATCCACGGCGCGACGTTTTCCAGCGAGGAGCTGACGCACGAGACGGCCGAGCTGGTCGGCGCGGCGGTGCAGATCGGCGATCCGATCACCGAGAAGCGCGTGATCGACGTGGTGCTACAGGCGCGTGATGCCCGGCTCTACCGCGCGATCACCGACTGCGGCGCCGGCGGTCTGTCGTCGGCGGTGGGCGAGATGGGCGAAAAAACCGGCGTCAGCGTCGAGCTGGCGAATGTGCCGCTCAAGTACGCCGGCTTGCAGCCGTGGGAAGTCTGGGTCAGCGAGGCGCAGGAGCGCATGGTGCTGGCGGTGCCGCCCGCGACGCTTCAGGCGTTTCTGGATCTGTGCGCG
>DASWTQ010000599.1:0-11428 GCA_036402055.1 Herpetosiphonaceae bacterium | reverse complement strand
ATGTGATCGCCGAGTTCCTGGTGATCGGCGCGAAGCTGCTGGTGATCAAAACCCGCGCCCTGCTGCCGCGTCCGCCCGCCGAGGTCGCGCCGCGCGACGAGGAAGATGTCGGCGATCAGCTCGCCCGCCAGCTGATCGAGTACCGGCGCTTCAAACAGGCTGCCAGCCGGCTGCGCACCTGGGAGCAGGAGAATCACCGCGCCTATGCTCGCCGCGCCGCGCCGCCGCTGCCGCCGCGCAAGCCACCCGCCAAGCTCGACGTGAGTATGGCCGATCTGCTGGCGGCGATCGAGCGCCGGCTCCAGCTGATGTTGCCGATCGAAGACGATCCCGTATCGATGCCAGCGCCCAAGATCATCACCATCGCCGATGTGCGCGCGCGGCTGCATGGCATACTGCGCCAGCAATCCTGGATCAGCTTCGAAGATCTGCTGAGCCTGGCGCTGAGCCGCAACGAGGTGATCGTCACGCTCTGGACGGTGCTCGAAGCCTTCAAGCGCGGCGCGATCGTGTTTGAGCAGGAGCAACTGTTCACGCGGATCAACATCGGACGCGGCCCGGCCTTTGATACGGACGCAGCGCTCGCCGCCGAGCCGGACGAGGAGGAGTAGCCGCCTCAGCCTGCCTCGCGCTCTTGAGCCAGCGGCTGCTCGTTGGCCTCGATTTTGTCCAGTACTGCTTCCGGCGCAATATTGCGGGCTAGCTCGGCCAGCTCAGGATCGTGGGCGGCGTCAATGCCGAGATGATCGGCAATTGCCGTGACCAGCGTCAGCAGCCGCGTTACCTCATACTCCGACAGCAAGCTGATCTGGAGATCAAGCTCGGCGCGCTTATCGGACAGAGCGGCCATGCGATTCTGGCTGATCAGCACAAAGGTCGACAGAAAGATCGCCTCCACGGAAGCGACCATCGCCAGGATCACAAACGACGGATCGAAGCGTGGGAGCGGCAGCCAGCCCAGGTTGATCGTAATCCACAGCCCAAAGACCAGCAGATGCAGATAGACGAAGCGCATACTGCCCGTAAAACAGGTGATCGCATCGGCCAGGCGATCTTGCAGCGGCATGGACTGCTCTTCCTTGCGCCGCCGTTGCACAAGTGCGTTGATATTGCGGGTAATCACCTGCTCCATGCCGGCTGATTGGGCTCATTCCGATGAAACGCTGCTGACATACAATCCCCTTCTTCACCACCTGGATACGACTAGAGCAGGCCGCCCTTTGCAGCAATTGTGCCGTTGGCTGGCACAGGTGACGGTTGTACGCTCGTTCCATCGTCGGCAAAACGAAGCGGACAGGAGATCGACTCCTGCCCGCTTTGGGTCTCAGCTACCAGTGATTTTAGCGCACGCGGAAGCCCTGGTTGAGATTATCGCGGCTGAACATCACCACATCCGTCGCATCCGGCGAGATGTCGAAGAGCAGCGGCACACTGCCGAGCGGCGCGCCTGGCGGCAGCTGCGCGTCGGCACCATAATCGCCTGCGCTACCGGCACCACCCAGACGATTGAAGTAATCGACCGACGCGGCCCGGTTGAAGTCCGAAACCCGGCCCTGCGCGTCTTTGACCACAAAGAAGCCATCCGGGATCTGCGCAGGGGTCGATCCGGTGTTGCGCACCCACGCCAGCACAATCAGGTATTGACCACGGGCAGGCGCAGCGCCGCCATAGGTGCCGGTCCCAAAATTGGTCAAGCCACTACCGAAGGAGTATTCAAACCCTCCCGCGCTCAACGGCTGCGTGTTGGCAACGATCGCCGGGTTGGCGCTGGCAACATCGCTGGGCGGCGCGGCTGGTGATGCGGCCGGCTGTTGGTCACCAGGCGCGGGCGAGGCTTCGCCGCCGGGTGCCGGTGAGGCTTCACCACCAGGCGCGGGCGACGCTTCACCACCAGGCGCGGGCGAGGCTTCGCCGCCGGGTGCCGGTGAGGCTTCGCCGCCGGGTGCCGGTGAGGCTTCACCACCAGGCGCAGGCGACGCTTCACCACCAGGCGCGGGTGAGGCTTCACCGCCGGGCTGGACGGCAACATCAGTTTCTGCCACCGGCGTCGTGAAAACCAGGCCGGTATCCGCCGTGCTGCCTGCTCCTGGCGTGTTATCGCCGGTTCCAGCATTGGGAGCGCCATCACGATTCATGATCATCTGCAAGCCGACAACGCCACCGATACACACCAGCAGCAACACGACCAGCAGCGGCAGCCAGGCCATCAGGCCACGGCGGCGCGGCTCCTCGTCGTCGACAACCACGACCGTGTCGCGCTCACGCGCCGCAATATCCTCGGCAGAAACACGCGGGCGGTTCTGGTACTCGCTCAGATCGTAGTCCTCGTCGCCGAAGTCGGGTGGAACATAGCCGCCGACCTGATCCGGCGCGTCATAGGTGCGGGCGCGGTTGCTCTCCGGCGCAGACGCATAATCGTCGATCGAGTCGAAGGCGTCGGCAATATCCTGGTCGGAGGCCGGGCCGCTGGGCGGGATCGGCTGAGCGCGCGTTACATCGGGCCGCGACTCGAACGGCATCGGCGCGGTCACGCCGGTGTCTCGGCTCTGGCTTACGGGCGGAGCCGATGCGGCGGTGCTAGGTCCGCCCAGCGCGGCCAGACCTTTTTGCGCCAGCTGATTGGATGGCTCCAGCTGCGTCACTCGCTCAAGCGCCACGCGCTTCTCGTCGCGATCTTCTGCTACACCGGCGAGCCACAACCAACCCTGAGCGTTGTTCGGATCTTCGCGGGTAACTAATCGGAACAATTCGCGTGCTTCGGCTTTGTTGCCAGCACGAGCCGCCTCGATGCCAAGCTGCAAAATACTTTGGGTATCGGCCATATCCGGCTCCTTAATCGTGTCGCTGAGTCTCTGCACGTCCGCATCAGTGCGACGTATTCTAGCACAGGACGCAACTCGCCAAGCTGCGCCGTCCATGACGCAATTGTCCTGTACAACACTGGAATATCGGGCAAAACCGGGAGCCACCAGCATCGAGCGACGTTATGTCATCCACCAATCGCTCGATCGATCCGGTAGATAGCGACACAAAGCCGGCGTTGGCAACCAAAAAAACCGGATCACGCATCATTTAACCGGCATTGTCACACTGAAAAACCTGAAATCGAACGGCAAAATGACGGCCTGGATGGCCGATTCGCGCTTGCAATCGAAGAACAAGCGTGCTATACTACCGATGCGCCACCGCAGGGCGTTGATCACATGCCTCTTGTGGTCATGAATACGAGCTTTGACACGAGTACGAGTACGTACACAAGGAGTGCAAGATGCCCATCAGTCCTGAGAAGGAAAAGGCACTAGCGGCGGCGATGAGCCAGATCGACCGGCGGTTCGGCAAAGGTTCGATCATGAAAATGGGCGAGGCCAACTCACGGCTCGCGATCGAAACCATCCCCACCGGTGCAATTGCGCTTGATCTGGCGCTCGGCGTTGGCGGCATCCCCCGCGGACGAATCACCGAAATCTACGGCCCGGAAAGCTCCGGCAAAACCACGCTGGCGCAGCATATCATTGCAGAAGCCCAGAAGATGGGCGGCACGGCTGCCTTTATCGACGCCGAGCACGCCTTCGATCCGATCTATGCGGCCGGCTGCGGCGTCAACATCGACGATCTGCTGGTCTCGCAGCCCGATACCGGCGAGCAGGCGCTTGAGATCTGCGAAACGCTGGTGCGCTCCGGCGCGATCGATATTGTCGTCGTGGACTCGGTGGCGGCGCTGGTGCCCCGTGCTGAGATCGAAGGCGACATGGGCGACTCACTGCCCGGCTTGCAGGCTCGCCTGATGTCGCAGGCGCTGCGCAAGCTCGGCGGCGCGGTCTCCAAGTCGCGCACGGCGCTGGTCTTCCTGAACCAGCTGCGTATGAAGATCGGCGTGATGTTCGGCAATCCCGAGACCACGACCGGCGGCCAGGCGCTCAAATTCTACTCCTCCGTTCGCCTCGACATTCGTCGTATCGAGTCGATCAAGAGCGGCACCGATGTCATCGGCTCACGCGCCCGCGTGAAAGTCGTCAAGAACAAGGTCGCTCCGCCGTTCCGGCAGGCCGAGTTCGACATCATGTACAACGAGGGCATCTCGCGCGAAGGCAACATCCTGGATGTCGCCGTGAACATGGAGATCGTGCGCAAGAGCGGTGCCTTCTTCTACCTCGGCGATGACCGCATCGGCCAGGGCCGCGAAAACTCCAAGAATTTCTTGAAAGCCAATCCCGCGCTTGCCGAAGAGATCGCTGGTCTGATCCGAGCCCAGATGATTGCCGCAGCGCCTGCCGCAGCGGACAAGCAAGAAGTCGAAGAAGACGACGACGGCGGCGTTTTCGAGGAAGCCTAGCCCAACACCGCAATCTATACCTGAGGGGCGTTCGCTTGAACGCCCCCATTGGCATTCGTGCCGTAGATATGTGTAGATTATGCCACCAGGAACAATAACTGCGCTTGCCATACAGGCAGGCGATCAAGAGCGCGTGAACGTTTTTATCGACGGGCAGTTCGCGATAGGCATCAGCATTTATGTGATGCAGGACGAGCGGCTGCGCAAAGGCCAGGTGCTGTCGCAGGCAGACTGGGATCGGCTGGAGCGGGCCGAGCGCGGATCGCAGGCCTGGAACGCGGCGCTCAGACTGCTGGAAGTGCGGCCACGCTCGGAACAAGAATTGCGGATCAGGCTACAGCGTAAACAGTTCTTGCCCGAGCAGATCGACACGGCGATCAAACGGCTGCGCGATCTTGAGCTGATCGACGATGCGCAGTTTGCGCAGCTGTGGGTTGCTAATCGCCAGAATCTCAATCCGCGTGGCGCTCAGGCGCTGCGCCAAGAGCTGCGCGCGAAAGGCATCGACCGGCAGGTGGTCGACCAGGTGCTTGATGCCAACGTCGACGAGGACTCCGAGCACGAGGCCTGCGCCGAGGTTGCGCGCAAGGCGCTGCACAAATACGCCAGAGAGACCGATCGCGCGACGTTTCAGCGCAAATTCGGCGGCTTTTTGCAGCGGCGCGGCTTTAGCTTCGCGACGATCAAGCCGATTCTGGCTGAGCTGTGGCAGGAAACCCACGGCGATGCGCTCGACGACGAATAAACCATACTCCCCACCAAGGAGGATGCTGTGCAACGCAACGAGAAAGTGATTCTGATTCGTGAGCTTCCGGCGGCGATCATCGATGCGCTTGACGGCGTGATGGAAGCCCAGGGCTTGATACGCGTCGGGCTGCGCGAGATCGAAGAAGATTGGACGCCCCTGCTGAACGAGGCGGGCGGGCCGATCGCATTTGTGCTCTCGCAGCCGCAAAACGATTGGACTGCCTGCTTCTCGTCACTCGCGCCCGACGACGAGTGGCAGCTCACCGAGGCGCTGGCGATCGGCCTGGAGCAGCCAACAGTCTACGCGCTCTGCAACGACGACACCAGCGTGTATGCGTATCGCTACTTCGAGAACGGCGTGCTGCACCAGGAGCACTCGCCTGAGGACGGCGAGAGCTTCGACGCGAACGCGCTGCTGGAGGCGCTGGCCCAGCACCAGATTCCGATCGAGCTACTCGACGATCGCACGCTGAGCTTTGGAGCTGAGCATATTCTGGTGGGCTACAGCGCTGAGCGGCCCTCCGGCTCGACTGACGGCGCTTGATCGTCGAATGCGGAGCGTAGCACAATACCGACATTCCGCCGGTGATGGATCGAGAATCGTTTATACTGAATATTCTTTGAGCAAGCTATAAGGAGCAGCTATGCCTGATATACAATACCTCAGCCGTGGATGTATGCGCGTCCGTGGCAAAGAAGGCGTCGTGATCTGCGATCCGTTTCCTAAGACGAATGGCTTCGATCCGGCCAAGCTCAGCGCTCAGATCGTGACGTTGAGCGGCACCGACGGGAATCGCTTCTCGGCGGCAGGCGTCAAGCCGATGAAAGAGCGCGTGTTTGTGATCGACGGGCCGGGCGAGTACGAGGTCGGCGGTGTGATGGTCAGCGGCGTGCGCACCTACCGCGACGATCAGAAGGGCGCGGTCGGCGGCTACAACACGATCTATGTTTTTCAGCTTGACGATATGACCTTCTGCCATCTGGGCGAGCTTGGTCATGATCTGACGCACCATCAGCTGGAAGAGATCGGCGTGATCGATGTGCTCTTCGTGCCGGCGCACACCTCCTTGAGCACGGCGAAGCTCGCCGAGATCGTCGCGGGCATCGAGCCGCGCGCCGTGATTCCACTCTATGAAAATCCGGAGCAGCTCGACAAGCTGGCGCATGAGCTGGGACTGAAAGAGTGGGAGGCGCAGGAGAAAGTCGTGGTCACGCCGTCGTCGCTGCCGGCCGAGGGCGAGGAGATGCGCGTGATCATCATGAAGCCCGCGATGGGCCTGTAGCGACTCGTGCCGATTAGCAGAGAAACGCCGGATCTGTTATAATACGGGCCCGTGGAGGGAAGGCATATGCCAACTCGGCGGGTCAATGCGATAAACATGTTCGGCGACACGCCGTTCAAGGTACCCAATAGAGGGGAAGGTTGCGCGACCTTCCCCTTTCGGTTTGTAAAAAGCACCCGCGCACACCCGGCCGGTCGCTGGGATCGGACGCACTCTGAGGTTGAAGGTGGGTAAGGGAAATATGACAAAGTACATTTTTGTTACCGGCGGCGTGGTTTCGAGCGTTGGCAAAGGTATTTCGGTTGCGTCGCTGGGACGGCTGCTCAAGGCACGTGGGCTTTCGGTCTCGATCCAGAAGCTTGATCCATACATCAACGTCGATCCGGGCACGATGTCGCCATACCAGCACGGTGAGGTTTTTGTGACCGAGGACGGAGCCGAGACCGATCTGGATCTGGGCCACTACGAGCGCTTCATCGACGAGAATCTTTCGAAGCTGAACAACGTGACGACAGGCCAGATCTACAGCTCGGTAATCCAGAAGGAGCGGCGCGGCGATTACCTGGGCGGGACGATCCAGGTGGTGCCGCATATCACCAACGAGATCAAGGCGCGTATCGCCGCCGTCGCCAAAGCTACGGGCGCGGATGTGGTGATCGTCGAGATCGGCGGTACCGTGGGCGACATCGAAAGCCTGCCGTTTCTGGAAGCGATTCGCCAGATGCGCAAGGACGCCGGGCGCGACAACGTGTTCTATATTCACGTCACGCTGCTGCCGCACGTCGGCGCGACCGGCGAGCTTAAGACCAAGCCGACGCAGCACTCGGTGATGGAGCTACGCCGCGTCGGCATTACGCCCGACGCGCTGATCTGCCGCTCGGATCACGCGATGCCCGACGAGGTGCGTGAGAAGATCGCGCTCTTTGGCGACGTGGATCTGGAGGCCGTGATCGCGCTGCCGACCGTGGAAACGATCTACGAGGTGCCGCTGGTGCTGCACGCCGCCGGCTTCGACAGCTACGTGGCACGTGAGCTGGGCCTGGAAACCCAGGAGCCGGATCTGGCCAGCTGGACGAATCTGGTCGCGACGATCAAGCGGCCCAAGCGCTCGCTGCCGATCGCGCTGGTGGGCAAGTACGTGCAGCTCAAAGACGCCTATATCTCGGTGGCGGAGGCGCTGCGCCACGCGGCGATCGCGCAGGGCATGGACGTAGACATCAAGTATGTTTCATCGGAAGAGCTGGAGCACGGCGATGCGCGCAAGCTGCTGGGCGATGTGCAAGGCATCGTCGTGCCGGGCGGCTTCGGCTATCGCGGCGTCGAGGGCAAAGTCGTAGCGGCACGCTTCGCCCGCGAGAACGACATTCCATATCTCGGCCTGTGCCTCGGCATGCAGTGCGCGTGCATCTACCTGGCGCGCTGTCTGCCCGGCGGCGAGAACGCCAACTCGACCGAGTTCGATCCGCATACCACGCTGCCGGTGATCGACTTCATGCCGGATCAGCTCGACATCACCGACAAGGGCGGCACAATGCGGCTCGGCATCTATCCCTGCGTGCTGGAGCCGGGCACCAAAGCGGCCGAAGCCTACGGTCGTGAGCTGGTGCTGGAGCGCCACCGCCATCGCTTCGAGTTCAACAACAAGTATCGCAAGCAGCTTGAGGCGATGGGCTTTGTCGTCTCGGGTCACTCGCCCGACGGGCGGCTGGTCGAGATCGTCGAGCTGCGTGATCACCCGTGGTTTGTGGCCTCGCAGTTCCACCCTGAGTTCAAGTCGCGGCCGAACAACCCGCATCCGCTGTTCTGTGGCTTTATCACGGCGGCCGAGCAGACCTATCGCGAAGGCGATCAGCGCTCGCTGCCCCTGGAAGCGATCGAGCGCGGCGAAGAGCGGCTCTACTCGACGCACCAGCAGTCATAAGGATAGGCGATAAATGATGAGCGAACGATCTATGCAGAAACAAACCCGATCGCGGACGTTGAGCGTGATCCTGATGCTGATGCTCTTCGTCGTCTTCAACACGTCGCTTCAGCTGCTGGATCAGTACAGCGAGTGGTTCGCCTGGCTGCTCTACGCCGTCATGGTGGCGATCTCCTTCGCGGTGCTGCGCTTCCAGCAGCGGCTGAGCCTGCTGGTCACTCTGCTGTTGCTGGCGCTGCCGTTTGTGCTGGGACTCGTCGGGGTGTTGCTGGGAGTGTAAGCCAGGCCCTCACCCCCGATGCTACGCATCACCCCCTCTCCCGTTGCGACAGGAGAGGGGTTTTTGTTCCCTGGTTCTTTGTTTGTCTGTTCTTCCTGGCCGCCCGCTTAGCTGCTGACCTCTTTGGCCTCCTGATCCGAACCTGAGGCCGAGTAGTAGCGCCGGACCTGCGCCGCGATGCCGCCGAGATCAGGAAAGATCTTGCGCTCGTCGATGCCGCATAGATCCAGCTGATCGCGCACAAAGTCGACCTGCGTGGCCGGAATCACATAGCGTGTCAGAGCCGACGACAGGCCGCAGCCGTCCAGAAATTGATCGAACGACTGGTTTTTATCCGAGCACAGCGTGAAAGCCGCCGACTGCGCGACCAGCCGCGTATCGACGGCGGGCGGATCGAAGAGGCAGGCGAACGCGCGCTCATGATGCTCCGCCCTGAACAAATCCCAGGCCGACTCGTGGCCTTTGCCGCGCAGCACCTCGTCCAGATCCTCGATCAAAAAGGCCAGCGGCGCAAAGCCAAAGTGCTCGTGCACGCGCTTCCAGTCCAGCCGCCAGACAACGCGATCGACGCCGGGACACGGCTCCAGCGTGGCGAAGTGCGCCGCCACAAACGGCGAGTACGACCAGTCGAGCAGCCGGGTGGGCACGCCGTGATGCTGAGCGATCACCAGCAGCTCCCACTCGTTGGGCACAATCTGCTCGACGTAGGGCCGCGAGTAGCGAATAAACGTGCGCAGAATATGCTCTTCAAGCTGCGCCTTGGTATGCGGCGGATCGACGCCGCCGAGCCGATCCAGGCTGGTCAGCAGCGGCCAGTCCGCGTTGGCCGAGCCGCGATACACCGCCCAATCCCGCAGCCGGCCGCTGGCGGGATCGGCTGTCTCCGGCGTTACCGCGTCCAGCAATTCGGTCAAGCTCCGAATTTCGATCTCCTCAATCTCAGACATAGGCTCGTCGCATCTGAAACGCTAAACACCCGCGATCTAGCGGATGTGTCCCCATTGGACGGAGCGCATCGACGACGATCAACGCTAGTCTGCCTGCTGCATCGCCGCCGATCCGCGCTGCCGCCCGGCCTAGCAAGCTCAGGACCACAATCGCCAGCACCGTGGCCAGAATCGCGTAGGTGTAGAGCCCGGCCAGGCTATCGTCGGTGCCGAAGACCTGCACGATCGCCGCTTTGATCGCCTCGTTCCAGGCCAGCGTAGCTATGCGTTGAAGCTGTTAGCCGTGCTGAGCGAATCCAGCAAGCTGCCTGCGCGCTAGTGCTCGACGATCGTAAAGCTGGCGCCGCCGCGCTCCACGATCAGCCGTCCCTGCCCGCCGATCGGAAAGGTGAACTGCGGCGTGGTATGCCCGAAGCTGGCGTTGGCGATCACCGGAATTCCGTCAAGCTCGCGCTTGCTCTTGACGATGCTGATCAGCGTGTCGCGATCGATCGCCGAGTCTTTCTGGAAGCGTCCCAGGATCAGGCCGCGCACCTTGCTAAAGTCGGGCTGGTGCAGCAGCGATTGAAGATCGCGATCGAAGTTCGGCGCTTTGGACTCCAGATCGTCTTCGATCAGCAGGATCGCGCCGTTGAGCGCCGGCATGTACTCGGTGCCTTGCAGCAGATTCAGCGTACACAGATTGCCGCCCAGCAGCGTGCCCTCGGCGCGGCCCTCGTTGATCACCAGATAGCCCTCGTGCGGCAGAAACTCGCGGTTTTCTTGATCCATAAACCATGCGTCGTCGCTCCAGGTCGCGGCGGTCGGCACGTCGAACGGCTGCGCATCCATGACGCATTGTTTGAAATACTCAAGCGTGTACTCGATGCCGCGCACCATGCCGAAGGTCGAGAAATGCGGCCCTGAGTAGGTGACCAGACCGGTGCGGCTGTAGATTGCCGTGGCCAGCGCCGTGATGTCGGAGTAGCCGCAGAAGACCTTGGGATTGGCCGCGATCAGATCGAAGTCGAGGTAGCGCAGCAGCTGGTTGCTGTTGTAGCCGCCTAGAGTCGTCACGATGCCGGCGACGGCCGGATCGGCAAACGCGGCGTGCAGATCCGCTACCCGCGACGCGATCGACGACGATTCGAACTGATCGCGCTCCTCGGCGTGCTCCGCAAACGAGACGCTCAATCCCAGGCTGGCGTAGCGCTCGCTCGCGGTAGCGCGCTGATCCTGCGGAATTATCGACAGCGATATGGCCGGCGAGACCACCCGAATCTGATCGCCGGGCTGTAGTTTGGGTGCAAACATGGCTCTTCCTCTCGCTAAGCAGCCGCCCGAGCGGCCTGAATCCTTTGCCGCGCGATCGTAGCATATCGGGAGCCGGCTTAAAACCAAAGAGCGCGGGATAATCCGCGCTCCTGGAGGACTGGGATTGAAACGGGATCAGGACGCGAACGGTACCCAGACGCGCGGCCCAAAGATGAACGCCGCCCGCACGCGCACGTTGATCGGCGTGCCGCTGACCGTGGCCGCGTTGTCGGCGCTCACCGCGTAGCGATCGTTGCTGAGGAACGTCTCGTCGGGCGTGTCCACCGGCACAAAGACCGTCAGCGTGCGCGTCGTCGACTGCCCGGCAGCCAGCGAGCCGATGTTCCAGGTGATCAGGTTGTTGTCGACGCCCGCGCGCGAGTAGTTGCCGCTGGCCGAGACGAACTCGGTTCCGGCCGGCACAATATCGGTCAGCGTAACATTCTCCAGCGCGACATCGTTTGCGCTCACGGTCATCACAAAGGTGATCGGGATGCCCGCGACGATCTCGTTGTCGGGATCGACGTAGCCGCTGAGGCTGATCCTGCCGTCGGGCGGCTCCTGTCGCGCCGTAACATTCACCGGCGAGCCGTTGACCGTCGCGGCATTGGAAGCGGTCGCCTG
>DASWTQ010000598.1:0-3993 GCA_036402055.1 Herpetosiphonaceae bacterium | reverse complement strand
GCAGCGCCGTCGGCAGCGCGGTGGGCAGCAGCGTGGGCAGCGGCGGCAGCGCCGTCGGCAGCGCGGTGGGCAGCAGGGTCGGCAGCGGCGGTAGCAAGGTTGGGAGCGGCGGCAGCGCGGTGGGCAGCGCGGTGGGCAGCGGCGGTATTCTGGTAGCTGTTGGCGTAGCCGTCGGCGGCAGCGGTGTGGCGGTCGGCGTAGGCAGCCTCGTCGGCGGCACTGGCGTGAACGTCGGCGTTGGCCGTGGCGGCGCGCTGGTCGGCGGCGGCGGCGTGGCGGTCGGCGGCGCAGGCACGACAGTTGGTCGTGGTGCTGGTCGCGATGTTGCAGTGGGTGTGCTCGTCGGCTGGACGGTCGGCCGTGAAGTTGGACGGTCGGTCGCGCCAGGCGTTGCAGTCGGCTGCGGTGGCGGCGTCTGCTCCACAGTCGGCGATGCCGGCGGCGTGATCGCGGTGCGAGTTGCAGTCGGCGTGCTCGTCGCGGCTGGACGCTCGGTTGGCTGCGCTGTGTTCGTCGGGCGGGGAGCGATAGCCACAGTCTCCGGCTCCAGCGGCGGCATTTCGAGCGGCACCTGGATCACTTGCTCGGGCGAAACCTGACCCCGGCGCGCTCGCTCATCGCGCTCCACATCGGCGACGATCTCGGGCGCAAGCGGCGGCTGCTCAGTCTCGGGCCAGGGCGAGTAGTTGGCGGCGACTAGCGATAGCAGGCTGACGCGATGTGTATTGCCGCTCGGCTTGACCAGCGCCAGTCCCAGGTTGGCCGTCAACAGCATCAGCCCGGCGACCAGCAGCAGCGCGGCGGCGCTCAGCAGCCACAGCGGGTAGCGCTGAAGCAGCCGTATCATGGCGCTACGACCGCCGGTGCTGGAACGTCGCGGCCGGCACCGGGCAGGAGAATACTGAACACGCTGCCTTGACCCAGCTCACTCTGCACGCTGATCGCGCAGCCCTGGCGCTCAAGCAGCTCACGGGTGATCACCAATCCCAGGCCCAGCCCGCGCGGCTCGGCGTTCAGCGTATCCGCGCCGCGACTCAGGCTGCTGAAAAGATGCTGCTGATCCTCAGGCGAGATGCCCGGCCCGTGATCGCGAATAGCCACGACCACATCGTCGTCCAGCGTGTAGGCGCTGATCTGCACAGACGCGCCGCCGCCGTATTTGATTGCGTTGTCGACCACTTCCTCAAGCGCAATCTGAAGCATCCGCGCATCGACCAGCACTTGCGGTAGATCGGAGGCAAGCTCAATCTGTAGCTCGACGCTGGCGCTCTGGGCGGTGGCTTGCAGCGCACGGATCGTGCTGTCGAGCGCTTTAGCCAGCTCGGTCGGCTGAATATCCAGTGTCAGCGTGTTGGTCTCGACGTTGGTGACGATGATCGCCTTATCGATCAGCCCGGTCATCGCGCGTGTCTGCCGGGCTGCGGTATCGACCAGCTGCGCCTGAATCGCGGAAAGCTGTCCGCCGATGCCGGTTCTTAGCAGATCAACCGAGCCCTGGATCGCCGTCAGCGGCGTGCGCAGCTCATGTGAGATCATGGCGATCAGATTGGTCTTGGCCTGATCCAGCGCGACCTCATCGCTGATGTCGTGGAGGACAATCACCTCGCCGGAGCCACCTTGCTCTGTGGTCGCCAGGCTAGTGCTGGTAATCCGCAGCACCCGTCCATGCGCCGTGTAGCGCTCCTGATGTGGCCGCGCCGCCAGGCTGGCGCCGGAGGCCGGAAGCGGCGTCAGCGGCAGTTGGGCAAAGCTGTAGCGCTGCTCTTGCCAATCGTGAAGATTCAGCAGCGCCTCGGCTGCCGGATTCATCAGCGTCACCGTGCGCTCAGCATCGCACACGATCACGCCATCCGCGATGCTCTCCAGGATCACGCGGCGCTGCTCGCCTTCTTCGCGAATCTCGGTGTAGAGCAGCGCATTATTGAGCGCAGCTGCGGTCATGCTGGCGATCGCGGCGAGCGGCATGCGCGCCGACTCGTCGAATGCGCCCGGACGATCATGCACGCAGATCAGCAGTCCGATCGTGTGCTCCTGAAACGCGAGCGCGGTGTAGCAGATCTCGGCGAAAGGTTGGGGAATAGCGATCCCGGGGATCGGCTGGCTGTCCACCGGGGCCACGAGCGGCTCGGCGGCGGAGGCGATCAGCGTTGTGATTGCCGGGCGATCCTCGATCAGCAGCTGATCCAGACCGATCAGCGTCGCCTGGGAATCGTGGCTGGCATGAACGCGCCAGCCGTGCTGATCCCGCAGCAGCGCCAGCGTCAGCGCGTCGGGCACGAACGGCTGGATCGCAGCGTTGGTTCGTGTCAAAATATCGCCGATGTCGATCGCCGTGCTGAGACTGCGGCTGGTCTCGTACAGATGCAGCAGCCGCTCGGTCATCTGATTGAACGAGTGCGCGACGACGCCCAGCTCGTCGTGGCTATTGATGCTGGCGCGGCGCTGGAGCTTGCCGTTCGAGACGGCCAGTGCCGTGCTGACCAGATTGTGGAGCGGCTGTGTAATCCGCCGCGACACAGCCACGCCGACCGCGATCACTGCGCCAACCAGAATCAGAAACAGGCCGAGCAGCGGCAGCCGGGTGTCGGCCCAGGTATCGATGATGAACTGGCGCGACAGGCCGACTGAGAAAAAGCCCGTGGTTGTGCGGCGCAGCTGAAGCGGGCTGTAGGCGATCTGGTATTCGCGCCGGCTCAGCGTGATATTGCTCTGGATGTGCTGCTCCAGGCCGGGCTGCTCGGCGCGCAGTTGTGCCAGGATTGGCGCGGGAATCGGCGGTGTATTCTCGCCGGCGGTCACCAGGTGCGTGGTGACAATGGCCTCGCCCTGAGCGTTGTAGAAGGTGGTGAAGCTGGCCTGGCTGCTGGCCTGTAGACGATTCAGCAGCTGGTCGAGCGGCAATCCGACGATCAATCCGCCCACGACCTGCCCATCCTGAACTACGGGCGCGGCGGTGTAGAGCTGCTGCTCATGGAATGCCGAGAACTTATCGCCAAAGGCGTCGCTGCGTCCTGCGATGATCTGCTGGACGAGCCACCAATCCGGGAGATTGGAGATCTGGCGATCGAGCGGCGGCTGTGCGGCAGCGGCGTTAGCGGCTTGCTCCCAGGCCAGGAGTGGCTGCCCGCGCCGATCAAAGGCGATCAGTGTGGCAAGCTGGGCGTTGGTCCACTGCGGGCGGAGCAGCGTGGTGAGCACCTGACGATCCTGCTCCACGAGTGCCTTTGCGACACCCTGTGTGAAAACCATCGCGCGAAGCTGCGTCAGCTGCTGCTCTTCGATCGCCACCAGCGCATCGCTGGTCACGCGTCCGGCCTCGATCAGCCGGTTATCGATCCGCTCCTGAAGCGCGCCGACAGTGAGACGTACTGTCACAAAGGTCATTGCTACAGCAACGCAGACCACCACTACCAGGTAGGGGAGCACAATTTTGTTGCTGATGCGGGATGTCAAAACGCGCAGCACAGACCGCATAAATGCCATATTTTTTTGGGACGATAAACTGTGACGGATACAAGCCATACAAAGGGCTCGCCGCGAATATGAGGAGCGTAGCACGCTCCTGGTCTATGGTCGAGTGTACTCAAGTCCTACTGCCGCCAAGCCTATTGCCCGATCAAACGGCGGTCTCTTTGCCCAGAGTTCTGTTACTGCACTACCTGCTGTAGCAGCGAAACTTCGGTATTGCGTAATGAGGTAGTAAGGGGTCGGTATTGGACTATCATGCCATGAATGTTTTGGGTTATGAGGAGGTAGCACGTGCGCCGGGTTGCACAAGGACATCAGAAGATGAGCATCCGATGTCCTTGTGCGTTTGTGGTTGATAAAACTGTGGCGTCATTACAGGAGCGGTGCCGAGACGATACAATCGGCCTACGGGTAGAGGCGCTGATAGGTTTCCCAAACATGCTGGCCATAGCCCTGCTCGTTTGGATTATTTTGCTGTGCGACGGCCATAACGATCGCTTGTACAGTGGGTTGAGGCTTCTTGGC
>DASWTQ010000597.1:0-9913 GCA_036402055.1 Herpetosiphonaceae bacterium | reverse complement strand
ATCCAGCAACGACTCGCGCGAGTCATCCAGGCGCGCTCACGGTTGAGGACTGGCTCCACACGCAGAAGCCGTGACGTCAGGCTGTGCATCCCCATACCACCGATCACGCGCTAGCCGCCGAGGCAGGTGGTCAGAATGGTGGGGAGGACTGGAGACGTGGAGGATCGTTGGACAATCGTCCTGTCTGGAGGCTGTAACCTTTAAACCCCTTGGGTGACCGGTACACCCTCGCGGGCGGCATCGACGCGGCCATCCGTAGATTTGACAAACTGCTGCTCATCCTGTCCGAGGCGTCTATGAAGAGCCATTGAGTCGAGTTCGAGGTCACCCAGGCGCTGCACCGGGAGCTGGAGCAGGGCCGCACCATGCTCTTCCCGATCCGCCTCGACGACGCCGTGATCCACACGCCGAGCAGTTGGGCCGCGCAGCTCGGCTCCCGGCACATCGGCGACTTCCGAGGCTGGAAGGACCACGACCGCTACCAGGAGGCGTTCACGCGGCTGCTCCGGAATCTGAAGGCGAGGGACCAGACCGGCGCGTGAGGGTCACTAACGTCTAGCGTTATTCGTTCATTGGCCATCGTTGGCACGGGTGGCAGGCATCCCATCCGCCGCCCTTCCACGTGTCGCGCCCTACGCTTACACTAGTAACAGTATATTACCGAACTTCTGCTGGCGCTCGCTCCGTTGCTGTCCGTGACGCGCACGGTAATCGTGTAGGACGACTCGCGTTTGCATATGCCCTCGCCGTAACCACCGGCAGGCACAGAACCGTTAGCTTGATGGAGGAACGTCGACTCATACAGGACAGGGCCAGTCCAGTGATACTTATAGAAGCCGGTCCCGCCCGTGACCACTAACTCGCAGCCGAAAATCGAAGGGGTCGTAGAAACTACCGCCGTCTTCACAGAGGAAGGTGACATTGAGCGAGGAGGCATTTGCGGACTGATACTGGCTCCCGATAGTGAAGACGCCGAGTGCGATCAACGCGGCAACCACCAAGACCCGACGACGATACAAGCTGCGCATAGCAGCTCACCGAGCAGGCAATCCGCACATTTCGGGATTACGTGATGGTGCGTTGTCGGTAGGGGATGCCTCGGATCGGGAGTGAGGTCGAGCGTGAGGCGCTGCTGATACAGCGCAACATAGCCAAAGCCGGGTAACCGTGGGAGCCGGGATTAACGCCGAACGCGATGCACAAACATCTGACTGAGCTGGGACGATCAGCAGCGGTCGTATTCAAGCCCAGGCCGCGAAGGAGGCGAGCTTAGAGCGGATCGCTGAGCTAGAAGCGCTGGCGCGACAGATCGCGCATCAGTCCCCACCGGTTGCGGCATGCGGCGCCAGCACACGCTGATCAGGATGTCAAGCAGGATAGCGCGGAGAGCAAGCGCTCCGATGATGGGCCGGCGCCCACGAGCATCAGCTGCCCCGGATCGCGCTATCACGCATGGTATACTGACCACTTCGGCCACGGCACATGACGGTACTACGACCCATCATCGCATCCATGTTTCCGGGATGGGGACGTACTGACAACGTTGAAAAGAGGACCCCATGACCAACCGCTCCACGCTCCTGGTAGGAAGTATGCCCTTTGAGGATGAAGAGCAGTGTATGCGCCGCGCGCTGGCGACGCTCGGCCCGCAGCTCTTCTCGCTCCCTGACGGCGAGATCGGCGAGAAGAGTGCGCAGTTTCCCAGAGGCAATCGCATCGCCTGGATCATGTCTGCTATCGAGATGCTGACCGCCGACCGTGACAACTGGACGGTGGTCCGCGAAGCGGTCCGTGGCTCCGACGGCATGCCGATCGGCTATGAGCACCTCCAACAGCTGAAACCCCGACGCTCGCCTGGCGAACTGCCGCAGCATGTGCAGCTGGGCTACGACCGCTTCTTCGAGCGCAGCTACCCCCTCTTCAAGGAACTGCGCCGCGAGTATGGACAGGCGCACCTCAAGTTCCAGCTAGGGATTCCCACCGGCTTGGCGATGGGGTTTGCCTTTGCCAGCAAGCTGGACTGGCTGCGCTACACCGGTGCCTTCAACACGGTGCTGGCCCGCGAGGTCAACCAGGCGCTGGCGCAGGCCGGCGATGACCTGATCGTCCAGCTTGAGCTGCCGCCCGAGGTCTACGCGGCCCACCTCTTGCCGAAGCCGCTGCATCGCCTGGTGTTGCGCTCGGCGCTCGATCTGGTCAGGAAGATCACACCCGGTGCTCAGATCGGGCTGCACCTGTGTCTCGGCGACTTGCGCAACGAAGCCGTTGTGCACCCGAAGACGCTCGATACGCTGGTGGCCTTCTCCAACCGCTTGGTGGCTGCCTGGCCTGCCACGCATCGCCTGCTCTATGTGCATTACCCCTTCGCGGAGGGCGCGGTACCGCCGCGACTGGAGGCCGACTATTACCGTCCGCTGCGTGCGATTCGCTTGCCAACTGGCACCCGCTTTATCGCCGGTTTTGTTCACGAGCAGCTCAGTCTGGACGACAACACGCGCGTGCTGGCCGCGATTGAGCAGGCACGCGGTCAGACGGTGGATGTCGCCGCCGCGTGTGGCCTTGGGCGCCGCACCCCTGAGCAGGCTGAGCAGGTCTTGGATCTGACCTGGAAGCTGACGATGCTGGCCTAAGCCATCCCGCGCCGGTCGCGTTGCTCCACAGCGTACCGATCTGATCGTTTTCCACCACAATCGTGCTGCCCTCCGGTATGGCGTGCACGATCTGTTTGCTCAGCACGTGATCGCAGTCACGTCGGAACCGCGCCTGTTTCTGGCGCATGCGCCGTAGGCGGCGCTTGGCGTTCTTGCTGCCCTTCTTTTGCAAGGCGCGGCGTACATGGAAATAACGCCCTTCAATCGCTTTCCAGCGCCGCTGCCCCAGAAATTGGCGTTGCGAGGTGACCGCCGGCTGGGCCAAACCCAGATCGACACCAACGACCACCTCCGTCGGCTCCACTGCCGGTGGTGGCACCGTGACCACCACATGCACGATTTCATAGCGCTTGGCAATCTCCAAGCACACCTCCAGCAGGACGGCATCCACCTCGGTGGTGAAGACCGCTCGGCGATATGTGGCGGGGCACACCGCGTGATAGATCAATACCGAGACGGTATGACTTGTGTGGATATCGCGGCTCATGCTCCCACACTACGCCGGAAGTGAAGACGACGCCAGCGTCGGGGAATGGACCCGCAGTGATTCAAGTTCTTCCGTTCCCCAATCGTTCCGCAGGCGCTACACGCCTGGGATAGGTCAAAATTCTAACCTAACGTCAGTTCGGGATAAGCGCAGTGAGCTGGGGACGCCCACCGCGAAAAATAGACGGCTTGGTCGGTTGATGACAGTACGCCACGAGGTCGGCCACCAGATTGACCGCAAAGTTGGTCGGACTGCGATGCCGCGTATGTTCAATCTGGAGCAGGTGCTTGAGTTGGTCGAATACGGTTTCGACCAGCGCGCGTCTGCTAGCTCCCGTACAGTGTGTGCTCGACTCACGGAGCGTACAGCAAGTGTACCGCACCAGAGCGCGGCTGGTGTCCTGGCGCATGTCGGACCGATGGCGAACCGGCACACCTGCGCGAGCAGCAGCGCGTGATCCAGACGCTGCTCAGTATGCTTTCCTGGCATGTGACCAGTATCCATGCTGGAAGTTAGGATACGTCAATACCATGGCCCGCAGCCTGCGAGGTTGTGGTCAATCTCCTTCCAGCATGCATGCGCATCCGCATCACGCGGCGAGGTGTGCTCAGAACGGCCCGGCCTCGTGTCCACGCGCCGTCACCCCCTCCAGGCGCACCGCTCGCCCGCCTGACACGATCGCCGCCGCGTCGAAGTTATTGATCGTCGGGCAAATGTGGCGCGGCACCAGGTAGAGCTGCTCGCCGATCGCGGGTGCCTCCGCCCCGGGCGGGAGGTCGATCGGCAGGTGCTCCTCGCTCGGTCGGCCCGGCTCCCAGTCAGGGTGGCCGAGCACCGCACAGGTCGGCACCCCCGCATCGGCACCCACCGCTTTATGCCCCGCGTCGCAGGTGACCCGGCCGGCCCGGGGCCGGCTGACCACGGTGGCCAGCACCAGCGCCGCCGGGCGGTAGCCCCACGCGGCGGGGAGCTGCGCGAGCGACGTCAGGTCGCCGTACACAGGCGTGCCGGGCGAGATACGATGCGCGAAGCTGGCCCCGGCAAAGCGGCGGTAGTTGATGGCATGGGGCGTGGCTGGGGTTCCCGAGGTGATCACCTCGGGGATCGGCACGCCAGCCGCTTCGAGGGAACCCACGATGTGCAGGAGCTGGTCATAGCCTGTGTGGGCCACCCGCTCGCGCGCATCCGCCGGCACCCCGCCCAGCTGCCCATCATACCAGTGCAGGCCAGCCAGATCGAGGCCCAGGTCGCGGGCGCTGCGGGCCAGGGCCAGCACCGTGTCCGGATCGGCGGTCAGGCCGGTGCGATCCATCCCAGGATTGACGTCGATCCAGATGGACACGGGCGCGCCGCGCCACTGGGCGAGGTGCGCCACACTCTCGACGAGGACCGACACGCGGGTGGCGGGGTAAGCCATGGCATGCGCGACCACCCGCCGCGCGTTAGCGCCCACCACTGGGAAGGCTAGCAGCACGTCGGGCGCACCGAGCTGGCAGAGCACCTCCAGCTCGCGGGTGGTGGCGCACTTGAACTGGCGCAGGCCGTGGTCGAGCAGGCGCTGCATCGTCCAGGCCAGCTTGGCGGTCTTCACGTGCGGGCGCCAGCGATCAGGCCCACCGGTCGCCCGGATCGTGGCAGCGATATTGGCGTCCACCGCCTCGGCGTAAATCAGCAAGGCAGGCGTGAGCAGGTCGGCGGGAGCGGCCACCTGGTAGTCGCCGAGGGCGACGGACACCGCCGGCGCGAGGGTCTCGTTCACGGGCTCCTCCTTTATTTCGGCGTATTGTACAGCGTGCCGACACGTTGCCCGAGATATGGAAGGGCTGTCCGCACCCCTGCGTGAGGCGGCCCACGTGCAGATCGGGCGAGGCAGCGCCTGGACCTGCGATCAGTGCGGCTTATACTCCCACTGACACACGAGGAGCGGACGGCGTGACGCTGATACAGCCCTCCGGTACATGGTTGATACCAAGCGATCAATGCTGAAGGTCATTGCTTCATAAGAAAGGTTGCCGATCGATCGAGCGCGTGAAACCACCGCAAGGCGACGAAGAAGGTACCGTTGACCGCATAGGTACAGCAGAATCATGCGAGTCAACAAACAGACCGATGCCATCTGCTGGCACCGGTCTGTCGCCTGTGGCTGCGCGACCGGATCGCTCCGATCGCGCTACCGATTGTTAGTTGCGGTGAATAACGATACTGCCGCCTTGAAGCGCCGTCGTTGGCTCGGCATCGTCACTCGCGCCCAGCTGATTGTCGTACACAACCGCACCGCTGGTCTTGTTCCAGATCTTGATGCGGAACTTATCGACGCCACCGCCGCCGTTGAGCTGCCCATCGATGGCGGTCAGCATGAACCCGTAGTCTCCCGCGCCGTTGATCGAGCCCGAGCCCTTGTACTGCGCTTTCGCACCCGCCACAACCAGCCACTCATAGACCGAGCTGTGGAAGTTGAGATTGCCCGCCTTGAACTGGAACTCCGTCTGGCCCGTCGGCACCGTCGCGTTCTTCTGGTACTTCGCGTTGAAGCCGAAGTTCGCGCGGCCGGTCGCGCCCTCGCAGGCCGAGGTCAGCTTGCACGCCCCCGCCGGCGAGGTGATGAAGCCGCCGCCGGTGACGTAGCCGCCGGTCGGATCGAAGATCACCACGTAGCGGAAGAGCATTTCGCCGCTCGCGCCGTCGTCGTCGGTGACCGTCAGGCGCACCGTGTACACGCCGGGCTGCGTGTAGGTGTGTGTCCCGCCGACTGTACCCGCGCCGTTGGCCTCGCTCACCGTGCCGACCGATGCGCTGCCGTCGCCCCACTCCCAGCGCGCCGTGTGTGTATCGGCGATGCCGGGGTCGGTGAAGGCCGCGCTGCCACTGACAGCGGTGTTGATCTGAGCCGGATCGTGCGGCAGCGTGAGCGTCGTCACCGTCGGCGCGACGTTGCTCACCGTGATCGTGGTGCTATCCGTGGCGCTGAGGCCGCCGCTATCGGTGGCGCGCACGCGGATCGGCACCGTGCTCGGCCCGTCGATCTGCGCCGCCGAGACCGTGATGCGACTGCCGGCCGTCTCAAAGGTTCCGTCGCCGTTGAGATCCCAGGCAAACGTGAGCGTCTGGCCCTCGGGATCGCTGCCGGTGGCGGAGATCGTCACCGAGCCGCCCTCGGCCACGGTGTAGGGACCGTTGGCGCTGACCGTCGGCGCGCCGTTCGCCGGAGTTGGCGTCGGCGTTGCCGTCGCCGTCGGCGTGTTCGTCGGCGGTACCGTGCCGGTCGGCGTATGCGTCGGCGTGGATGTGGTTGTCGCCGTGGGCGTCGGTGTCTCAGTCGGCGACGGGGTTCGCGTCGGCGTTGACGTGGCCGTCGCCGTGGGCGTTGGTGTTTCCGTCGGGGTCGGTGTTTCCGTCGGCGACGGGGTTAGCGTCGGCGTCGATGTTGCCGTCGCCGTGGGCGTTGGCGTTTCCGTCGGCGTGGCCGTTGGAATGGGCGTCGGGACCGCGCCGTCGCCGATGATCAGCACGCCGTGCGCGGCTGCTGTCGCCGCCCCCGAGGCTGACGTCACCGCCGCCGTCAGCTGGAAGGTGCCGGCCCTGGTCGCCTTGACGTTCAGCAGCACGCCGGCCGTCATGTGCGCCGGGACTTCCACCTCGTCGGTTTCCAGCTCCAGCGCCAGACCGCTAGGCGTGGCGCTCGGATCGAGCCGGTAGGTCGTATGGAGGTTGCCGGTGTTGGTCACCAGCAGCAGGTACGACGTTTCCAGGCTGTCGGTCAGCGTCTGGCTGGCGGGTTGCAGCGCTGCCGTGACCGCCTCGTAGCCGCTGAACGTGATCTCGGCTGTATCGCTGTTCTGGATCGCCGGGTTAGCGGTCGATCGCGCCGTGACGCCGAAGCCATAGGTCTGGGCCAGCGCGTAGCTCAGATTGTTGGCTGTCAGCTGCACCACCTGCGTTTGGCCCGGTGCCAGCGAGACCGCCGCCGGTGCGAACTGCGCCGTCGCCGAAACGATGCCGCTGGCCGAGAGCTGGTAGGTATCAGATCGCGTGCCGGTGTTGGTCACGGCAACCTGCCACGTCCCGGAGCCGTTCGGGCTCAGCGTCGTGCGCTCGGGCTGAATATCGACTCGCACGCCGTACTGCGAGACCACCAGCTCACCATTCACCACCGCTCGAACCTGCGGATCGAGCTGCGACTGGACGACGACGTCGAAGTCGTACTCGCCTGGTGTGGCGGTTGTCGCCGGCGTGACCAGCAGCCACAGCTCGGCCGTGTTGAAGACGAAGGGCGTCAGCTCCAGCGTGCTCACCGGAACATCGTTCGCCACCAGCTGCGCGGACCAGCCGTCCGGCAGGTTGACATCGAAGCCGTAGGTATCGAGGATGTCGCCGGCGTTGGTGACGTTCAGCCGGTAGAGCACGGGCACGCCCGGGCCGCCGGTCGCGGTTGGCGGTTGCAGGGTCGCCGCGACCTCGGGCGTGCTCAGCACGGCAAGCGTCGCCTCATCGCTGGCCGACAGCGTGCCGCCGTTACGGCTCACGCTGGCCGTCACCGTGAACGGATACATCCCGCGCGCCGCTCGGGCGGTGACGTTGAACTGCTTCGTGACGGAAGCGTTCGGCCCGACCTCGATCGTCGCCGGCAGATCGCTGGTGTTGCCGCCGAGACCCGAGACCGCCAGCTGGTAGGGTCGCGCCTCAGCCTCGCCGTTGGTCAGCGTCAGCGTGTAGCTCACGGCCTGCCCGATCTCCGCCGCGGCGTACGCCGGCGTGATCGTCAGCCTGGGCGTCTCGACGATCGTGAGATCGGCCTGCACCGCATCCTGACCGCCGCCCGTCGTGGTCGCCGTGACGACAAACGTGGTCGTCGCCGCCGTGGCCGAAGCCGATGGCTGGATCGTCAGCGGCAGCTTTTGCCGCGCGCCGGGAGCGAGCGTGACCGTGGAGGCCAGCTGCGTCCACTCGCCGGGCAGGCCATTGACCGCCAGCGCGTAGGTCTGCGGGCTCGTCGTCGGGTTATACACCTCCACCTGATAGACCGCCTCACCACCGGGCGACGTCGTGCGGGTAGTGGGATCGATCGTGATGATATGCGGTGCCTGCACGAAGAGCGGCGGAAGCGTGATCGTATTGCTGCCGCTTTCGATGCTGTAGGTCACCGTCGTGCCGTTGGAAACCTGCCGCACCTCGCCGGGCCGCATGTTGACCAGCCGGCTGCTGAACGACAGCTCGCGCAGGCGCTCACGCTCGGTCTGGTTGTACTGCCAGCCATAGGTCGTGGCGGTGTCGCCGGGCGTGGTCGTCGGCGTTGGGCTAAAGCTATTCGCCAGCACCTCGACGCCGGCCTGAGGCACCACATGCGCGACGTTCAACGAGTAGCTGCTGAGCACCTCGTAGATCCAGGGCAGACTCATATCGACCCAGGTTGTCGGCATGATCGGGTTGCTGTGGTAGCGCGAGGTCCACTGGCCGTCTGCGCGCTGATTCTTGAGCAGATATTCCGTCGCGCGCATCAGGGCGGTATCCGTGCTCACCGGCTGGAGCCGCGAGAGCGCGTAGAGGACACCGGCGGTCGGCAGCGGGTCCGAGATCGTCGTGTTGGGATAGATATCCCAGCCGCCGTCGGCGTGCTGCTGGCCGCGCAGATACGTCGACAGCACCAGCATGCGATCTTCCATGCGGGTTGCCAGCGCATCGTCGTCGATGTAGGGCAGCGCCGCGTGCAGACCGATGATCGCGTGGACCGCGTCCGTGTTGCGGCCGGTGTAGGGCCAGGGCAGCATCGCGTTGCTGGCCTTGACGATCGCCGTCTTGTATTTGGCGTCGCCGGTCAGATCGTAGACCTTGCCGAGCGCGACGATCGTGTAGGCCGTCAGCGCCGGGCTGCGATTGGTTCCCGAGGTGTTGGCCCACCAGTATTCGGGGCCGTTATGCTCGGAGTACCAGGCACCATCCGCCTGCTGCTGTTGCAGGAGATAGTTGGACATCTTGACCAGCGTCGTCGTGTCGGTCAGGCTGGCCGTCGGCGTTACCGGATTGGTCGCGCCGAGCACATCCAGCGCCGCAGTCTCGCCCGCTCGATCCGCCTGAGCCGTCGAGCCGAGCCGCGACCACAGGCTGCGATCCGCCCGGCTGATCGTCGCCGCGACCGGAGCCGCCGTTGCCGGAGCCGCGACCGATCCGCCGTAATCGCCGAAGTTGACCGCCACACGCGAGCCGCCGCGCACCGAGACGCTCACCGTGTCGGGCGTGGAGGAGGTCCAGCCCGCCAGATTGGTCTGCGTGATGGTGTAGGTTTCCCTGGGCGCCGGCTCCAGTCGCACGTTGTCGAGATGGAACCAGTTACCACCGCCGCCGCCGTAGCTGCTGCTGCTGATCCGCAGCCGCACCTTCTGGCCGCGCAGCGCCCGAATGTCGTTGGTCGCGTCGTGCCAGCCGCCGTTGGTGCCGCCGTTATTGACCAGCGTGCGCAGAACCTGCTGCCCGCTCTCGTCGAGCAGCTGCATGTAGGTTTCCGTGCCCCAGCGCGTGCGCCACTGCCAGTTGAGCGTTTGCGCATCCGCTCCGATCTCGAACGCCGTCGAGGTCATTACGAAGCTGGGACCGCTCATAAAGGCGAATGCGCCGTCGATGCCATCGCTGCCGGTGCTGATGCCGTAGAGCGCGCCGTTGGAGCCCCACGTGTTGCCGCTCGTCTGCCAGCCCGGGATCGACACTTCCAGCCCCACGTTGTCCACATGGAACCAGTTCCCGCCGCCGCCGCCGTAGCTGCTGCTCACGAAGCGCACGCGTA
>DASWTQ010000596.1:0-11745 GCA_036402055.1 Herpetosiphonaceae bacterium | reverse complement strand
GGGAGAGCGACAGGAAGATCTATCTGCTCCATGTTCGCGACGAGCTGCCGCCGGCGGTGCAGGTTTATCTCGATCAAGGTGAGCGGCAGGGGATTCACCGGCGCTTTCTGCCGGCGCATCGTGGAGTCTGGTTTGCGATGGAGCCGCGTCCGGTCGCGCCGCTGTGGGTCAACGCGTTTAGCCGGCGCGGCTTTCGTTTTGTGCTCAACGACGCGGGCTGCGCCAATCTCACGACGTTTCATTGTATCTACCCGTTCGTGACGGAGCGCGATCACGTTGTGCTGCTGGCGGCGTTTCTCAACTCGGCGAGCGCGGCGAGGGTGATCGCGCGGCAGCACCGCATCTACGGTAGCGGCCTGCATAAGTTCGAGCCGCTGGATGTGGCCGCGCTGCATGTTCCCGATCCGGCTACTATTCCCGGCTCGCTGAGCGCCGCGATCTGCCAGGCGTATCTCCGCTGCTGTGAGGTCGAGCGGACAGATCGATCGGTGGCTGAGCGACTGAAGGCTGAGATCGATCGGCTGTGGGGCGAGCATCTCGGCGGCGCGCTCCATGCGGCGTCGTGAATTGCGGAGATCGCTCTACAGTGGTATAATTCAGCCTCGTTGAACGCCGGGCTCACCCAGGCCCTGGCGCGATTGTTTAATAAGGGGTATCAAATCGATCATGGCTCTTGAAAAAGAACAGCGTACACAAATCGTCAGCGATTACCAGACGCACAGCAACGACACAGGCTCGCCCGAGGTGCAGGTTGCACTGTTGACCAATCGGATCAACCAGATGATCGGTCACCTGCGCATTCACATCCACGATCATCACAGCCGCCGTGGCCTGTTGAAGATGGTTGGTCGCCGCCGCCGCCTGCTGGCGTATCTGCATAAAACAGATCGCGCGCGCTATCAGCAGCTGATCGAACGGCTCGGACTGCGTCGCTAATCTGTCGCCGGGCGATCAGGTTGCTATGGCAGATTATTGTATTGATCGCCTGGTTTATATTGCTGGTATCTGTTTTGCTGTACGAGTCGCCCAGGGCTTAACGCCGCTGGGCGCTCTGTTGTACAATGGGCATGAAATGATGGGAGCGAGTTAGGAATTGGGGAATGGAGAGAAGCCTGGCGCGTGCTTGAATAAGCAAAGCCTGCGAGTTTCCCCTCAGCCTCCAGTGCCTAACTGCTCCCGCTCGTGAGCGATGAAGGTTTGCTCAAAGAGGAAGTTGTTAGGATGACACAAACAGCAGATCAAGAACGGGGTGTCGCTCGTGTATCCGCAGAGATTGCGGGCCGAACGCTGACACTTGAGGCCGGACGTTTGGCGCAGCTAGCGAGTGGTGCTGTGCTGGCTACCTATGGCGAGACCGTCCTGTTGGCGACGGTAGTGGCTTCGGATGAGCCGCGCCAGGGCGTGGATTTCTTCCCGCTGACCGTCGATTATGAAGAGCGCATGTACTCGGCCGGTAAGATCCCCGGATCGTTCTTCAAGCGCGAGGGCCGTCCCACCGAGACCGCGATCTTAACGGCGCGGCTGACGGATCGCCCGCTGCGACCGCTCTTTCCCAAGGGCTTTTTCAACGATGTCCAGGTGATCATCACGACGCTGGCGACCGATCGGATCAACGATCCGGGTCCGCTCTCGATCGTGGCGGCGTCGGCGGCGCTGCATATCTCGGACATTCCGTTCAGCGGCCCGGTCGGCGCGGCGCTGGTCGGTCATATCAACGACGAGTTCGTGATCAATCCGCAGATGCCGGATATGAACGCCAGTCGTCTGGATCTGATCGTGGCCGGCACCCGTGAGGCGGTGCTGATGGTCGAGGCCGGCGCGCACGAGCTGACCGAGGACGAGATGCTTCAGGCCGTGATCGAGGGCCACGCGATGTGCAAGCAGCTCTGCGATTTGCAGGATGAGCTGCGCAGCCAGATCGGCAAGGAGAAGCGCGCCTATACGCCGCACACGCCCGACACCACGCTGGAAGATCAGATCACGGAGTTTATGGGCGAGCGGCTGCGCACGGCGGTGAATAATCCCGATAAGCAGGCGCGACAAGAGGCTACGGCCTCGCTCAAGGACGAGGTGCTGGCGCACTTTACCCAGGAGGCGGCCGAGACCGAGCGCGACGAGCGTGCGAAAGGTGTCGGCAAGACCTTCGAGGCGCTGCTGAAACGTGAGGTACGCTCGGCGGTGCTGGAGCACGGCCTGCGCGTCGACGGTCGCGCGCCCCAGGAGATTCGCCCGATCTCGGTCGACGTGGGCATTCTGCCGCGCGTTCATGGCACCGGCCTGTTCACCCGTGGTCAGACCCAGGTGCTGACGATCGTGACGCTGGGCTCGCCCGGCGATGAGCAGCGGCTGGACGATCTGGGCCTGGAGACGACCAAGCGCTACATTCACCACTATAATTTCCCGCCGTTCTCGACGGGCGAGGCTCGGCCGCTGCGCGGTCCCAAGCGGCGCGACATCGGCCACGGCCACCTGGCGGAGCGGGCGCTCTACGCGGTGCTGCCGGATGAGGCCGAGTTCCCGTACACGATGCGTCTGGTCTCCGAGGTTCTGGCGTCGAACGGCTCCAGCTCGATGGCCTCGGTCTGCGGCTCGTCGCTGGCGCTGATGGACGCGGGCGTGCCGATCACCAAGCCAGTCGCCGGCGTGGCGATGGGCCTGATCACCGGCGAGGAAGGCAAGTTCCAGGTGCTGACCGATATTCAGGGTATCGAGGATGCGCTGGGCGATATGGACTTCAAGGTCGCGGGTACCGCCGATGGTGTGACCGCGCTCCAGATGGACATTAAGACGACCGGCATTACCTACGAGATCATGCGTATCGCGTTTGCCCAGGCGCGCGAAGGCCGCCAGTTCATTCTGGACAAGATGAACGCCGTGATCGACGAGCCGCGCCAGAAGCTGGCCTCGACCGCGCCGCGCATCATCACACTTCAGATCAACCCCGAGAAGATCGGCGCACTGATCGGCCCCGGCGGCAAGAACATTCGCTCGATCATCGAGGAGTCCGGCGCGCAGATCGATGTGCAGGACGACGGCACGGTCTTTATCACCACCTCCGACTCGAAGGGCGCGGAGATCGCGCAGAGCCGGGTCGAGGCTGTGACCCGCGAGATCAAGCAGGGCGAGATCTTCAACGGCAAGGTCGTGAGCATCAAGCCGTTCGGCGCGTTCGTGAACCTGGTTCCGGGCAAGGACGGCATGCTGCATGTGTCGGAGATTGCCGAGAGCCGCGTCGAGAACGTCGAGGATGTGCTCAAGATCGGCGACGAGGTGCGCGTCATGGTGATCGACGTCGAGCCCGGCACCGGCAAGGTTAGCCTGTCGCGGCGCGCGGTGCTGACCGGCGAGTCGGCCGAGGATCGCAAGGCGGCGGGCGCTGCTCCTCGCCGGAGCGGCGGTGGTGATCGCGGTGGTCCACGCGGTGGCTTCGGCGGCGATCGTGGCGGTCCACGCGGCGGCGGTGATCGCGGTGGTCCACGCGGCGGCTTCGGCGGCGATCGTGGCGGTCCACGCGGCGGCGGCGGTGATCGCGGCCCACGCGGCGATCGCTAGTTGCTCAACTAACGGTTAGATCTTGGTTGAAGGTGTACGAGCTTCGTACACCTTCTTTTTTGTGCCCTACTTCCCATTCAATTTCCCTTCATACTTGGTATAGCTTACAATATCAACGGCTGCTCCTCTCAAAGCATCAGAAAGTTAGATCAATGACAAGAAATCCAAATTGGACACGGGACGAATTGATCCTGGCACTTGAACTGTACATACGTGCTGGTCGCAAACAGCTGGAAGCCTCTCATCCTGACGTTATCGAGTTGAGTAAGCAACTAAATCAATTGCCTATTCACGAGCCTGCACTTCGCAATAGCGATTTTCGTAATCCTCAAGGTGTGTCGATGAAACTTGGAAATTTTCTTAGCATCGATCCAAACTATACAGGAATTGGGTTGCAGCGAGGCAGTAAACGAGATCGCGAGGTCTTGGAGGAGTTCGAGGGCAATATCTACAAACTATATCAAACGGCAGATTCGATCCGTAAGAGCGCAGCGCAAATTGCTGAGTCAAGTACGGATTACAATTTGAATGAGGAAGATGAGGAATTTCCAGAAGGGAAGTTACTTACGCAGATCCATAAACGTAAGGAACGTAACCGAAAAGCTGTTGAACAGAAAAAGCAAAAAGTGCTTGGAGAAACAGGGCGGTTAGTATGTGAGGCTTGTGGGTTTGATTTTGAAGAGCGATATGGCTCTCTTGGATATGGATTTGCAGAGTGCCACCATACTATCCCAGTTTCCCAACTGACCGAGGAACATCGGACTCGATTGGCAGACTTAGCTATTGTTTGTGCGAACTGTCATCGCATGATTCATCGGAGTCGGCCAATGCTCAGTATTGCAGAGCTTCGTGCACTTATTGAGCAAAATAACCCTAGAGTATAGCGAGAGCGAGCCGCATCGGCCACGAATGTTATAATTGCGCGCATGAGTGTCCTGAAACAAGAGTTTGTCTTCGCTGAGCGGCGTAGCACAGTTGCGCCGCTTACGATTGTCTGGCTAATCGTCCTGGGCGCGCTGGCGCTGCTGCCGCGTGTGCTGGGCCTCTCCGATTTTCTCACCGCCGACGAGATCCACCACTGGATCGATCGCGTCGAGCGCTTCAGCGCGGCGATCGCCGGCCGCGATTGGGCGAGCACAAACCAGACCGGTCATCCCGGCGTGACGACGATGTGGCTCGGCAGCCTGGGATTGTACGCCGAGCGTCTAGCAGTGGCGCAGGGCTGGGCGCAACTCGGCTCGGTGGTCGATCATCTGGCCTGGCTGCGGCTGCCCTCGGCGATCGTGCAATCGCTGGCGGTGGTGCTGGGCTACGCCTGGCTGCGGCGGATTGTGCGCCAGCCCACGGCGATGATCGCGGCGCTGCTGTGGGCAACCTCGCCCTATCTGATCGCGCATGGCCGTGTGCTGCACCTCGACGGCTTGCTGACGAGCTTTCTCACCCTGAGCCTGCTGGCGATTCTGGTCGCCTGTCGCTCCGAGCAGCCCCGACGCTGGATCGTGGCGGCGGGCGTGTGCTACGGCCTTGCGCTATTGACCAAAGGCCCGGCTCTGATCGCGCTGCCGGTGATCGGCCTGCTGCTCTTCTGGCTGCTACCCACGTCGAATCTGATTCAGCGCTTGCGCGGCTCGATCGGCTGGTATGCGCTGTGGCTGGCGACGGCGCTGATCGTGGTGCTGCTGCTGTGGCCCGCGCTCTGGTCGACGCCCGGCGCGGCGCTTGAGCGCTATCTGGGTGAGATTATCTGGAACGGCGGTCGGCCCAACGGCGACGGCCAGTTCTTTCTCGGCCAGGCGATCGGCGATCCCGGACCGCTCTTCTACGTCGTCGCCAACGCGTTTCGTCTGACGCCGGTCGCGCTGCTGGGTCTGGCGCTGCTGCCGTTTGCGCTGTGGCGGCATCGCTCGGATCGCGATATGCTGCTGGCGCTCGGCGCGTTCGTGCTCTTCTGGACGCTGATCATGACGCTGGGGCCGAAGAAGTTCGATCGCTACCAGCTGCCGACGTGGCCCGCGCTGCTGATCCTGTCGGCGGCGGGCATCGATTGGGCGCTCTCGACGCTCTGGTCCGCTCCACATGCGTCGTCAGTGCGACGGGCTGCGGCCGGTCTGGCCGGCGCGCTGTTGCTTGTGGCAAGCGCACAGCCGCTCTTCGGCTATCATCCGTACTACTTGAGCTACTACAATCCGCTGCTGGGCGGTGGCGCTGCTGCTCAGCGCAATCTGCTGATCGGCTGGGGCGAGGGCATGGATCAGGTCGGCGCGTATCTGCGCTCGCGGCCGGATATTCAGTATGGCCCGGTGCTTACGGCTCTACCGCAGACGCTGGCTCCATTCGTGCCGGTGCCGGTCAAGGACGTGACGACCTTCGGCGATGCGCCCGCCAACTACGCGGTGGTCTATCTTGAGTCGGTTCAGCGCGCGGCCGATCCGCCGCTGTACGCTAAGCTCCAGCAAACGCTGCCGCTCAAGCGCATCACGATCCACGGCATCGACTACGCCGAGATTTATCAGCTGCCCAAGCCATTCGCGCAACCCGTCGATGCGCAATTCGGCGAGGCGATCCGTGTGCGCGGCGTGACCGTCGATCAGGCGCCGGGACAGCTGATTGTCACGCCCTCCTGGGACGTGCGCAGCAAGCTCGACGCCGACTATCTACTTTTCCTGCATATTTTCAACGCCGAGGGGCAGCGCGTCGCGCAGATCGATGTCGCGCCCAACGGTGGTGGTCCCGCGACCAGCGCCTGGCAGCCGGGCGAGCAGCTCGCCGTTCCGCTGCCGGTGCCGTTTCCAGCTGAATTGCCGGCAGGTAGCTATCGCGTGGTGCTGGGCCTGTACGATCCCGCTGCCCAGACGCGTCTGCCGCTGACGGTGGGCACCGCCGCGCCGGTTGAGCTGGACGGCGAGCACGCGCTGCTGCTGACGACTGTGGAGGTTGCTTCGCGCTAGTATGAGTACAGCTGCTTCAAGAATCGCGATCGTCGTCGTCTCGTACAACGTGTGCGATCTGCTGCGCCAGTGTCTCCGTTCAGCCACCAGCGCCGAGCTGCCGGCCGATGTGATCGTCGTGGATAACGCCTCGCACGACGACAGCGTCACGATGGTTAAGCGCGAATTTCCGAGCGTCACATTGATCGCTAATGATACCAATCGCGGCTTTGCAGCGGGCACCAATCAGGGCATTCGCGCGGCGCTAGACTCCGCCTCACCGCCCGAGTATGTGCTGCTGCTCAATCCCGATGCATTTTTGCGGCCCGGTGCGCTGGCCGCGCTGGCTGGTTTCATGGACGAGCACCCGCGAGTCGGCGCGGTCGGGGCGCGGCTCTTCTACCCGGACGGCAGGCCGCAGGAGGGCGCGTGGCATTTTCCCACGCTCTGGATGACGCTCTTCGATCTGTTTCCACCGCGCGGCCCCCTGCTCGGGCGGCTGTACGCGTCGTCGCTCAACGGGCGCTACCGCGAGGAGCGCGGCTCGCAGCCATTCGCGATCGATCATCCGCTGGGCGCGGCGATGTTGATGCGGCGCGTGACGATCGACGAGGTTGGCCTGCTTGACGAGGATTACTGGATGTATGTCGAGGAGGTCGACTGGTGCTACCGCTGCCGGCAGGCGGGCTGGGCGATCTGGCAGGTGCCGCAGGCTGAGGTGGTTCATGCCGCCGGTGCCAGCTCGCAGCAGTTCAAAGGTCGCAGCTTTGTAGCGCTGCATCGCAGCCGGCTGCGCTTCTTCGCCAAGCATTTCGGCGGTGCCTACGGGCGCTGGAATCGCCGCATCGTGTGCGCCGGGATGCTCTGGGCCATGCTCGCCGCCTGGCGCGATCGCTGGCGCAACCGGATCGCCGTCGACGAGCTGCGCAGCCGGCTGCTGGCCTACGGTCAGGTGCTGCGGCTGGTGGATGGCCGTGACTGAGGCGGAACGAGCGCACATGGTATAATAAGGCGTTCCAAAGGGAAATCGCGCATGGCGCATCTGGATATTGTTATTCTCAACTATAATCGCGGCGATCTGCTGCGCAGCTGTCTCAGCTCGATCTTTGGGAGCCAGACCCGGCACACGCTCGGCGTTTGGGTCGTCGATAACGCCTCGCCGGATGACAGCGTGGCGATCGTGCGGGCCGAGTTTCCACAGGCGCGGCTGATCGTCAACGCGCGCAACGACGGCTTTTCGGCGGGCACTAACCTGGCGCTGCGTCAGATCATGACGGCCAATGCCAAGCCCGGCGTGAGCGGCGATCGCTATGTGATGCTGCTCAACAACGACACGGTTGTCGAGCCCGACGCGCTGGATCTGCTGATTGACTATCTTGAGCAGCATCCCGACGTCGGCGCGGTCGGGCCGAAGCTGCTGCTGCTCGACGGCTCGCTGGATCTGGCCTGTCGCCGCTCGTTTCCCACGCCCGAGGTTTCGTTCTACCGCATGACCGGTCTGAGCCGCATCTTTCCGCGCTCGCCGCGCTTCGCACGCTACAACATGACCTATCTCGATCCCGATATCGAGACTGAGGTCGACGCGCTGGTCGGGGCGGCGATGGTGCTGCGCTCCGAAGTTGTGCGCGAGGTCGGGCTGCTCGACGAGCAGTTCTTTATGTATGGCGAAGATGTCGACTGGTGCTACCGGATCAAGTCCTATGGCTGGCGGATCGTGTATTATCCGCGCTCGGTGATCCATCATCACAAGCGGGCTGCCTCGTCGCGGCGGGCGCTGCCCTCGATTCGCGCCTTCTACGATGCGATGCGAATCTTTCATCGTAAGCACTACGCTCAGCGCACGCTCGCGCCGGTCAACTGGCTGATCGAAGCCGGAATCACGCTCAAAGAATGGTCGGCGATCGGTCGCAATTTGCTTCGTCCGGCGGCACGGCGGCGGGTAGGATAGGAAGCGAACGATGCGTACGTACTCGCGCTTTTGGCTGATTGTAAGCCTGATCGTCTGCGATGCGATCGGGATCAATCTCGGCTTTATCGGCTCGTACTGGCTGCTGTACCAGAGCGAGATCGCGCCGGTCTACCAGACGCCGACTGCTGAAGACGTGGCGCTTTTTCTGGTCTTGCTCAATATTGCCTGCGCGATCATTTTTCTGGCCAATGGTCTGTATGTGTTCAAGCGCGGCGTGTCGCGCATCGACGAAGCCTACAAGGTGTTTGTGGTCGGCACGATCGTGACGCTGGTAGCCAGCGTGATCGCGACGCTCAGCGGCCTGCGCTTTACGACACTGAACCTGATCTATGGCTGGCTGGCCGCGACGGCGCTGGTCGTGCTGCTGCGTAATCTGCATCGCTCGATCGTCTACCGGCTGCGCGTCGGCGGCTTCGATCGCGCGCCGACGCTGATCGTCGGCTCCGGTCCTGCGGGCCAGATGATCGCCGAGATGATCATGGGCGCGCCGCATCTGGGCTACGACGTCAAAGGCTATCTTTCGGAGACTGAGCCGATCGGCACGATGCATCACGGCGTGCCGGTGCTGGGCTACCTGCGCGATATTCGCCGGGCGGTGCAAACGCTGCATATCGGCGAGGTGCTGGTGACGCTCTCGGGCATTAATCAGCACGCCGTGCTGGAGATGGTCGCCGCCTGCGAAGATCTGCCGGTCGCGATCAAGATCTATCCCGATACCTTCCAGATCATCACCAACAACGAGGTTTCGCTGGGCGACCTGGGCGGGCTGCCGCTGATGAGCATCAAAAGCTCGCCGCTGGATCGTGGCTGGAATCGCTTTCTCAAGCGGGCGCTCGATCTGTTTGGCGCTGCCTGCGGGCTGATCTTGTTATCGCCGATGCTGCTCTTGACCGCGATCCTGGTCAAGCTCGACTCGCACGGCCCGGCGTTTTTTGTGCAGGAGCGCGTCGGGATGAACGGCGATCCGTTTCCGATGATCAAGTTCCGCTCCATGCGCACCGACTCGGAGGCGCGCGGTCCCGGCTGGACCACCGCCGACGATCCGCGCAAAACTCGTCTCGGCCAGTTCATCCGCCGCTTCTCGATCGACGAGCTGCCGCAGCTGATCAACGTGCTGCTGGGCGATATGAGCCTCGTCGGGCCGCGACCGGAGCAGCCGTATTTCGTTGAGCAGTTCCGCCAGAGCATTCCGCACTACATGCGGCGGCACAAAGAAAAAGCCGGCATGACGGGCTGGGCGCAGGTCAATGGTCTGCGCGGCGATACGTCGATCGAAGATCGCACCCGCTACGATCTTTACTACGTCGAGAACTGGTCGATCTTGTTCGATCTGAAAATTATTATTCGCCAGCTGGTCACGGTCTTTCGCAAGGGCAATAATGCCTACTAGCGCCTGCCGCATCCGGAGCGCGAATAGGATCGCTGCGACATGAGCAAACTGTTGGCGCTGGGCCTGCTGGTTGTGCTGCTAGCCAAGCTGCTGCCGCTGGTGGCCTGGCTGGGCGGCGCGGAGTGGCGGCGCTTTGCGCACCGCCTGACGACGACCATGGATGTTGCGGCTGGGTTTATTCTCGTTATTATCGTGCTGAGCGTGCTGCTGCGCGGCGAGCCGCTGGGCGCGCTGCTGCTGGCGGCGATCGGCATTCCAGTTTTTCTCGGCACCTATCGCGCGCTGCCGTCGTGGTGGCGCGGCTATAAAGATTAATAGAACAAAGAACTAACAAACAAAGAACCAAGAACAAACGAAAGAACCGCTGCGTGATCCTTGGTTCTAGGTTCTAGGTTCTAGGTTCTCTACCAAGGAAGTGATCGATGGATTTTTTGAAGCTTACAATAGCCGACGCGCATCATCTGCTGACCAGGCGCGAAGTCAGCGCTGTGGAGCTGACCGAGGCCGCGCTGGATCGGATCGTCGCCGTCGATAACACCGTCAAGGCATTTCTGGCGATCGACGACGAGGGCGCGCTTGAGCAGGCGCAGGCGGCAGATCAGCGCATCGCCGCCGGCAACTCGCGGCCACTAACCGGCATTCCGCTGGCGATCAAAGACGTGCTGTGCATGGCAGGCACTACCACCACCTGCGGCTCGCGCATGCTTGAGGAGTGGGTCGCGCCCTACGATGCAACCTCGATCGCGAAGCTCAAGGCCGAGAGCGCGGTGCTGATCGGCAAGGTGAACATGGACGAGTTCGCGATGGGATCGTCTACCGAGAACAGCGCCTTTTTTGCCACGCGCAACCCGTGGGATGTCGAGCGCGTGCCGGGCGGCTCGTCCGGCGGCTCGGCGGTGGCGGTCGCGGCGGGTGAGGCGCTGGGCAGTCTCGGCACCGATACCGGCGGCTCGATCCGGCAGCCGGCGGCGCTCTGCGGCGTGACCGGGCTCAAGCCGACGTATGGCCGCGTGTCGCGCTTTGGCCTGGTGGCGTTTGCCTCGTCCCTGGATCAGATCGGGCCGTTTGGTCGCACCGCCCGCGACTGCGCGCTGCTGCTTGAGGCGATCGCCGGAGCCGACATCAACGACTCGACGGCTGCTCGTGAGCCGGTGCCGCACTACGCGGGCGCGCTCAACGGCGATATTCGCGGCCTGCGTATCGGCGTTCCCAAAGAGTATTTTGTCGAGGGCATGGAGCCGGGCGTCGAAAAAACGGTGCGCGAGGCGATCGCTGCGCTGCGCGATCTGGGTGCTGAGATCGTCGAGGTTTCGCTGCCGCACACCAAGTACGCGCTGCCGGTCTACTACATCGTCGCACCCGCCGAGGCCAGCGCTAATCTGGCGCGCTTCAACGGCGTGCGCTACGGCCTGCACGTCGAGGGCGAAAGCGTGTGGGATGAGATGGAGCAGACGCGCGGCGCGGGCTTCGGCTCCGAGGTTCGGCGGCGCATTATGCTCGGCACCTACGCGCTCTCGGCGGGCTACTACGACGCCTACTACAAGCGCGCGCAGCAGGTCCGCACGCTGATCCGCCGCGATTTTAAGCAGGTCTTCGAGCAGGTGGATCTGCTGGCGGCGGCGACCACGCCCACAGTGGCCTTCCGGCTCAACGAGAAAACCGACGATCCGCTGGCGATGTATCTCAACGACGTGCTGACGCTGCCTGCCAGTCTCGCGGGCGTGCCGGGCCTAACGCTGCCCTGCGGCTTCTCGGAGAATCTGCCAGTCGGGCTCCAGCTGATCGGCCGGCCCTTCGACGAGGCCACGCTGCTGCGAGTGGGCGATGCCTATCAGCGCGCGACCGACTGGCATAACCGCCGCCCGAGCCTGGAAGCGAGCGCGGCCGAGACGGCGGAAGACGAGAGC
>DASWTQ010000595.1:0-7708 GCA_036402055.1 Herpetosiphonaceae bacterium | reverse complement strand
CGCCCACGCCGCTGCTCGTCACAGCCGACCGCGAGAAGCTGACTCTGGCGCTGGCAAATCTGGTCGATAATGCGCTAAAGTTTAATAAGCCCGAAGGCCTGGTAGTGATCGCCGGTGAGGTCGCGGCCGGTGAGCCGCCGGAGGTGCGTATCAACGTGCGCGACACGGGCATCGGCATTAATCAGCGCGACCTGGCACGAATTTTCGAGCGCTTCTACCAGACAGCGCCTTCGATCACACGGGTGCGCAACGGCCTTGGCATTGGTTTGGCGATCACGAAAAGTTTTGTTGAGGCGCACGGCGGACGAGTGCAGGTAGACAGTACACCGGGGCAGGGCAGCACCTTCCATGTGTATTTGCCGGTCGCGCCGCCGAACAGCTAGACTCCTCTGGTATCAGATACATAGGTGTATACATGATGACTGACCCGATTATGATTGTGCCGGGTAAAAATGCTGTGTTGCATTATGTGGCCCGACAGATGGATGGGCTTGATGATGTGGTTGTGATGGACTCGGCCAATCATGCGCTGTGGCAAGCCCGCCAGACACCGCCGCGCATTCTGATCGCCGATCTTGAGCTTGACGATGTGAGCGGCGTAGAGCTAGCCGAGATCTTACCGAACTTCGCGCCCAACACGCGCATTCTGATCTGTGGCGCGGCTAGCGCTGTCGCCGAGGGCGAGGTCCGCGCGGTTGGAGCTGAGTTCGTCGCGCTGACCGGCTCGACGGCGGAGTCGGTGCGGGTGGTCTACCAGGCGCTTGATATTGCGCCGCCGCCGCAGCTGCCCACGACCAGCGAACTTCAGCAGCCGCCTGCTCCCGCCAAATCCGTAGCTGCGCCCGCGCCACGCCCGCAACCACGAGCGGAGACTGCCCCTGCTCAGCCCACGCCGAAGCCCGCGCCCGCTACGAATGCCAGGCCAACACCTAATGCCGCGCCAACACCTAAACCTACACCTGCTGCGCCAACAGCCAGACCTGTGCCCAACGCCGCGTCCAATCCCGCCCCGAGCGAGCCACCGCTGGACGAGCCGGCCGAGCCGTTCGGCAGCTCGCGGGCGCTGGTGATTTTGCCGCAGCAGCTCAGCGTTTTGAATAAGCTGCTGGAGCTGCTGGCTAAAGAAGTTGGCGCGCAGTGCGTGCTGCTCTCCGATCCGGCCGGTATGGTGCTGGTACAGTGGGGCGCGCTGCCTAGCGTGGTCATGGAGATGACCGGGCCGCTCCTGGCAACCAGCTTCTCGACCGCCAATCAGCTGGCGCGACATCTGCAAGAGCAAGACAGCAGCGCCGTGTATATCCACGAGGGCAGCCGCTACGACATTTATGCGTTCAACATCAGCTACCGCGTGATCCTGATCCTCATGTTCGATAAGCGCGACAACCCCGGCAAGCTCGGCACTGTCTGGGTCTATGCCAAACGCGCGATGAAACAGCTCCAACAAATCCTCAAATTGTGATTGATAACGCCAGACCAGCCGACGGGGAGTGCTCGCTCACTCCTCGATTCTGTGCTGTCTCGCGATTAAATTGGGATTTGCATTTTTTTCACAAATCTGCTATACTCGCCCTAGAAACAGTATGTGAGATATTTCTCAATCTCGACTTTGACAATGGTGTTTGTCCTTTGCTCGCCGACAATCCCTCTGGGACTGGAAGACGAGCTTCGTTTTTATGATTAGCGTGCATTACGGGGTTCTACCGTGTGATGCAACCCGACGTTCACGCCTCAGGAGGAGGTGCGCGCATTGTCCACACGAAATAAACTCTGGCTCGCTGTCGGCCTCGCGCTTGTGCTGAGTGTCGTCCTGCGCTACATCGTCGGTGGTGCGTTTGAAGTCGGCTCGCCTGTCGTGTCCGTTAAGGCGGAGCCGGTCTTCAGCATCAACGGGTCAGGGTTCCACTTTGGCCCTGCGATGTTCGAAACCGAGTCGCACCAGCCCGAAGGCTTCGTGATCACCAACTCGATGCTGATGGCCGCGCTAACCACGATTGTGCTGACGGTGCTGTCGCTGCTGGCGACACGCAACATGCAGGTCGTGCCGCGCGGGTTCCAAAACTTCACCGAGCTGGTTGTCGACGGCATGTACAACACCTTTGGCAGCGTGGATCGCAAGTACATCGCGCGATTCTGGCCGCTGGTGGGTGGCATCTTCTTCTACGTGCTCTTCTCGAACTGGCTGGCGCTGCTGCCGGGCGTGCTCTCGTTCGGCTACCGCATCGACGAGGCCACGCTGCACGGCGGCGAAGAGCACGCGCAGGTCATCCCGGCCACCAACGCGCTGGCTTTCGCCGGCGAGAGCGATCAGCTCAAGCCTAACGAGATGGTTGTGCCGCAGGAGCCGGTGCAGCAGGAAGGCACGACTGAAGGCGAGCACGCAGCCGAAGGCGCGGCTGAAGAAGGCGAGCACAGCGTCATCGTTCCGTTCTTCCGCTCGCCGAGCGCCGACCTCAACAACACGCTGATGCTCGGCCTGATCGCCTTCTTGTTCATCGAGTTCTGGGGCTTCAAAGAGCTTGGCCTGGGCTACCTGTCGAAGTTCTTCCCCTGGCGCGACGGCCCGATCGGCATCTTCGCGGGCGTGCTGGAATTCATCTCAGAGTTCGTCCGTATCATCTCGTTCGCGTTCCGGCTCTTCGGTAACGTCTTCGCAGGCGAGGTCATCATCCTGGTGATGTTGTTCCTCTTCCCGCTGCTGCCGCTGCCGTTCCTGGGCCTGGAAACCTTCGTCGGCTTCATCCAGGCGTTCGTCTTCGCAATCCTGGTGATGGCCTTCGCCTCGCTGGCAACGCAGGCCCACGGCGATCATGGCGGCCACGGCCCGGCCCATGACGACGAGCCGCACCATGCTGAGCTGGGCGGCACGACACGGCAGAACCCTGTTCACTAAACTAGAACCGGATCTCTAAGTTCTAGGTTCTAGGTTCTTAGCTCTCGACTGTTACATTAGTTTATCTATACTTGGAGGAATCTAAAATGACGGATGAAGGAATGCGCTTGCTGGCAACCGGCCTCGCGATCGGTTTGGGCGCTATCGGACCTGGCATCGGCATCGGCATTCTGGTGGGCGGCGCGCTCCAGGCGATCGGCCGCAACCCCGAGACTGAAGGCTCGATCCGCACCAACATGTTCCTTGGCATCGTGTTCGCTGAGTCGCTGACGATCTTCGCGCTGGTTATCGCGTTTATGATCGGCTTCGGAGTTCTCTAATAACGCCGTCGGCGCAAGCTAGCATGGAGGAAATGTGGACGCATTAGGTATTGATCTTGGAGCGTTTGTTTTCTACACGCTCAACTTCCTGCTTCTACTCTTCCTGCTCCAGCAGTTTCTGTTCAGGCCGGTGCTGTCGGCGCTCACGAATCGCGAAACACGCATTCGCGAAAGCATCGAGAACGCCGAGCAGGTCAAGCAGCAAGTTGCTCGTGCGCAGCAGGACTATGAGGCGCGGCTGAACGAAGCCCGCCAGGAAGCAAGCCGCATTCTGAATCAGGCGACCGAGCGCGCGAAAGTCGTGGAGCAAGAGATCGTCGCCAACGCGCGCCAGGAGGCCGAGCGGATTCAGGTCGAGGCTCGGACGCAGATCCAGCAGGAGCGCGAGCAGCTGCTGCGCGGTCTCCAGTCTCAGCTGGGCAACCTGGTGATCCAGACGGCAAGTACGGTGGTTGGTCAGGAGCTGAACAGCCGTGGTCATGAGCGGCTGATTCAGGAGGCCATCGCCGATCTCGGGAGACTGTAATGCCTGCCGTTGATTCTGTTGCCACGGCGCGCGCCCTCTACGATGCGCTGACGCAGACGCTGCAAAGCAGCGGAGCGGAAGATCAGCTCGACGAGGTGGTCGATCAGTTCATCGAGCTGGCGCGTGGGTCCGGGCCGCGTGAGGCGGTTATCACCAGCGCAGTTCCGCTGGCTCAAGAGCAGCAGACGGGCCTGGTGCAGCAGCTCCAAAGCAAGTACGGTCGGTCGCTGGTCGTCAACTTTGAGGTCGACCAATCGATCCTGGGCGGCCTGATCATTCGTGTCGGCGATCGCGTCCTCGACGAGAGCGTTCGTAGCCGGCTGGTTGCCGTTCAGCAGCGGATGCTGAATAGCTAACGTCAAACACAACAAAGAACAAAGAGCAAAGGGGGCGGATACCGGCAGGACAGAGCACTCGTTGACCAGGTGCTTCGTACGCTGACGCTGTTCTCGGTTCTTTGTTCTTTGTTTTGATAGAGGATACTATGGCTGTATCAACTGAAGATATTTTGCAACGCTTGCAAGCAAGCCTGCGCTCGACCACAACCTTCCAGCCGCAGGCCGTCAACGTCGGCACGGTGCAGACGGTCGGCGACGGCGTGGCGCGCATCGAGGGCTTGCAACAGGCGATGGCCTCCGAGCTGTTGGAGTTCCCAGCCAAAGAAGGCAAGCCGCCGGTCTATGGCATCGCGCTCAACCTTGAGCAGAACAACGTTTCGGCGATTATTCTCGGCGATTACCTCGACATCGAAGAGGGCGACATCGTCAAGAGCACCGGCCGCATTATCGAGGTTCCGGTCGGCGACGAGCTGATCGGCCGCGTGGTGAACGCGCTGGGCCAGCCGATCGACGGCAAAGGCCCGATCTCGACCAGCAAGACTCGCCCGATTGAGCGCATCGCTCCCGGCGTGATCACACGCAAGTCGGTGGACACGCCGGTGCAGACCGGCATCATCGCCATCGACGGCATGATCCCGATCGGACGCGGCCAGCGCGAGCTGATCATCGGCGACCGCCAGACCGGCAAGACGGCGATCGCGATCGACACGATCATCAACCAGAAGGGCAAGGATCTGCTCTGCATCTATGTCGCGATCGGCCAGAAGAAAGCGCAGATCGCGCAGCTGGTCGGCATTCTGGAGCAGAACGGCGCCATGGACTACACGATCGTCGTGTCGGCGTCGGCCTCCGAGTCGGCGGCGCTCCAGTACATCGCTCCCTACGCGGGCTGCGCCATGGGCGAGGAGTTCATGGAGTCCGGCCGCGACGCGCTGATCATCTATGACGACCTGTCGAAGCACGCCCAGGCGTATCGCCAGGTGTCGCTGCTGCTGCGCCGCCCTCCCGGCCGCGAGGCGTATCCCGGCGACGTGTTCTACCTCCATTCGCGCCTGCTGGAGCGCGCCGCGCGCCTGAATCAGGACTACGGCGGCGGATCGCTCACGGCGCTGCCGATCATCGAGACGCTGGCCGGCGACATCTCGGCCTACATCCCGACCAACGTGATCTCGATCACCGACGGCCAGATCTTCCTTGAGTCCGATCTGTTCAACGCCGGCCAGCGGCCCGCGATCTCGGTCGGTCTGTCGGTCTCCCGCGTGGGTGGCTCGGCGCAGACCAAGGCCATGAAGAAAGTCGCCGGTCAACTCCGCCTCGACCTGGCGCAGTTCCGCGAGCTGGCAGCCTTCGCGCAGTTCGGCTCGGATCTCGATCCTGCGACCCGCGCGCAGCTCGATCGCGGCCAACGCATCACCGAGGTGCTGAAGCAGCCGCAGTATCAGCCGACGCCGGTCGAAGAGCAGGTCATGATCATCTGGGCCGCCACCAACGGTCTGCTCGACAAGGTGCCGCTGGCCCGCATGGCGGATTTCAAGCGCGAGTTCTTCAGCTACATGCGCTCGACGCATCCCGAGGTTGGCCGCACGATCTCGCAGACCAAGGCGCTGGACGATCAGACGCTGGCCGCGCTGCGCAGCGCCACTGAGGACTTTTTGGCGACGAGCAACTACCAGGAGCAGTAATTGTGACTGTGGGGCCGAGCGATCGGCTCCACGACTCAATCCTGTCTCAGTGACGAGGTATAGATGGCATCTTTACGCGAGATTCGCCGCCGCGTGAGGTCGGTCAAAAATGTCGCCAAGATCACCAAAGCGATGGAGATGGTCTCGGCGTCGAAGATGCGACGAGCGCAGCGCAACACGCAGGCGACGCGGCCCTACTCCGATCGCATGCGCGATGTTATGGGCGAATTGACGACCCGCGCCGGCCAGACGCTGGCGCATCCGCTGCTGACGCAGCGAGCCGATGTGCGGCGGATCGGCCTGGTGATCATCACACCGGATAAAGGCTTGTGCGGCGCGCTGGTCTCCAACGTGCTGCGCACTGCTAGCCGCTTCATCCTGGATCAGCGCAAGCAGGGCCGCGAGGTCGAGGTGCTGACGGTCGGCAAGAAAGCCCGCGATTTCTCGGTTCGTACCGGGCTGCCGCTGGTGGCTGAGATCACCGGCCTTGGCGACGCGCCGTCGCTGATCGACATTTTGCCCGTGGCGACCAACGTGATCAATGGCTTTGGCGAAGGCCGCTTCGACGAAGTGCATGTGGTCTTTACGGCTTTCGTCAACACGCTCACACAGCGACCCGAGCGCCGGCGATTGCTGCCGATCGAGCCGCCGCAGGAGGCCGCCGAGACCCGCGTGGACTACACCTACGAGCCGAGCCAGGACGAGGTGCTGAACCAGCTTCTGCCGCGCTTCGTGGAGGTCCAGCTTTACCAGACGATCCTGGAGTCGATCGCCAGCGAGCACTCGGCCCGCATGACGGCCATGCGCAACGCGACCGACAACGCCAAAGAGCTGGTGCGCGATCTGACGCTCTCCGCCAACAAGGCGCGCCAGGCGGCGATCACCAAAGAGCTGGCCGAGATTGCAGCAGGCAGTCTGCGATAGAACAAAGAAACAAAGAAACAAAGGAACAAACAAACAAAGAACAGTAAAGCCATCTTTTTGTTCTCTTGTTCTCTTGTTCCCTTGTTCTTACGGAGTATAGAATCATGGCTACAGCAAATATGAGCCAGAGCGGCACCCGCCGACGCGGCGCGACCGGCCAGGTCACGCAGATCATCGGCGTGGTGGTGGACGCGACGTTCCCGCCCGACCAACTGCCGGAAATTTATAACGCGATCGAGATTCCGCTCTCGAACGGAGCCGACGGCGACGTGCTGATCTGCGAGGTGCAGCAGCATCTCGGCAACGACGCGGTGCGCGCGGTGGCGATGAGCACGACCGAGGGCCTGCGCCGTGGGCTGCCCGCGATCGACACGGGCGCGCCGATCTCGGTTCCGGTCGGGCCGGCGACGCTTGGCCGCGTGTTCAACGTGATCGGCCAGCCGATCGACAACAACGGCCCGGTGAACGCCGAGACCGTCTCGTCGATCCACCGGCCGGCGCCCTCGTTCGAGGAGCAGAGCACGCAGATCGAGATTCTGGAGACCGGCATCAAGGTTCTCGACCTGATGGCGCCCTTCACCAAGGGCGGCAAGGCCGCGATCTTCGGCGGCGCAGGCGTGGGCAAGACCGTGACGATCCAGGAGCTGATCGCCAACATCGCCAAGAAGGCCGGTCTGTCGGTCTTCGCCGGCGTGGGCGAGCGCTCCCGCGAAGGTAACGACCTGTATCACGAAATGTCGGACTCGCGCATCGACGAGAACACGCGCGTTATCGACAAGACCGTGATGGTCTTCGGCCAGATGAACGAGCCGCCCGGCGCGCGTCTGCGCGTGGGCCTGACCGGCCTGACGATGGCCGAGTACTTCCGCGACGAAGGCCGCGACGTGCTGCTCTTTATCGACAACATCTTCCGCTTCACCCAGGCCGGCTCGGAAGTGTCGGCGCTCCTGGGACGCCTGCCCAGCGCGGTGGGTTACCAGCCGACACTCGGTACCGAGATGGGTGAGCTGCAAGAGCGCATTACGTCG
>DASWTQ010000594.1:0-3971 GCA_036402055.1 Herpetosiphonaceae bacterium | reverse complement strand
GCCTCAGGCTGGCTCTCGGACCGCTGGTCGAGCCGCTGGCTGCTGTTCTGGTACTACAGCCTGCGCGGGCTGTCGCTGCTGTTCCTGCCCTACGCCTACGATCTGGGCCGTCCGGGCCTCCTGTTCTTTATCGTCTTCTATGGCCTGGATTGGGTCGCCACGGTGCCGCCGACGGTGCGTCTGACCGCCGACATCTTCGGCAAGGAGCGCGTCAGCACGGTGTATGCCTGGCTCTTCGCCAGCCACCAGCTGGGCGCATCGCTGGCGGCCGTGCTGGCGGGCTCGATCCGCGTGTGGCAGGGCAGCTACAACCTCAGCTTTATCGGCGCCAGCATCCTGTGCTTCATCGCCTCGCTGCTGGTGATTCAGATCGGTCGGGGCACGCAGAAGCTGCCGCTGGGCGAGGCAACGGCATAAGCTCGCCGCCTCAGCTTTCCTGATCCGTTAGCTGGCGTAGCCGCTGCCCCTGCGCATCGGCTGCGCCAACCGCGCGAACCGTAAACAGCCCCACGACCAGCGCAATAAACATGCCGACTGCCGCGACCTGAAAAATCCCCACCGCGCCCAGCCGATCCAATAGCGCGCCGCCAACCAGCGCCCCGGTGATCGCGCCAAAGCCGAACGAGGTCGAGCTGAGCAGGCCCTGAGCAGTCGCCGCGCGCTCACGTCCCGCAAGCTCATGCACCAGCGTGACCGAGGCCATCAAATACAGCCCGAAGGACAGACCGTGCATGACCTGCGCCGACAGAATCCAGTAGCCCGGCAGCGGCAGCGAGTAGAGCAGGAAGCGGATGAAATAGACAGCGATCGCCAGGGCGAGAATCTTGCGGCTGGAAAAACGATTGAGCAGGCTGTGTCCAAAGATCAGCACCGGCATCTCGCTGATCGCCGCAATCGCCGACGCCGTCCCGATCATCTGGGCCGTGCCGCCAAGCTCGGTGATGTAGATGCTGAGATAGTTCGACATAATGTTGGCGCTGCTGGTGACAAGATAGACCGTGAGCAGGACCAGCGCGACCGAAGGATTGCGCACCATGCTGGAGATGCCGCGCCACATCGGCTGCCGGGCCTGAGCCAGCGCCGGCACTCGCGGCAAGCCCAGCGTGCTCACGCCGGTCAGCAGCAGCGAGACGGCGTAGGCGATCAGAAAGAAATTCGATACCTGCTGGCCCATCTGCCACGCGACGATCCAGACGGTCAAGATATAGCCCACCGAGCCCCACACCCGCAGCCGCCCAAACGCGACGCCCTCCTGGGCGCTGATCAGCATTGCAAAGCCGTCGAGCATCGCCGGGACCGCCGCCAGACAAACGGCCAGCAGAATCATCAGCGGCACAAGCGTGAGGAAGCTCGTCACCTGAGCCATCACGAGCGCGGTAAGTCCGGCCAGCACCAGCGCGCTGCGCAACAGCAGCCGGTGCGCGGAAAAAGTATCGGCCAGCGTGCCGCAGAGCGGAGCGATAAAGGCAATGCCCAGCGGCAAAATCGCCGTCAGCACACCGATCTGAAAGCCGCTGAACTGAAGGTGACGGTAGTAGACCGTGATAAACGGAATCAGGCAGCCGACAGCCGCAAAGTACCAGAAGTAGCCGCCGCTGAGCCAGGCCGAGGCCCGAATGCGGGAGCGCCGCCGAAGCAGAGAATCAGGCATCAGATCGCCTATTCACGAAGGGTATCAACACGCAGGTATTCCTCTCAACCCTCGACACCGTTAAGATCGAGTGAGTGCTCGCACCCTGGAGCAACTGAGCGGCGCTGCTCGGTCAGTAACTGTGGCTGAATAGTATCAGGAAGCGAGAGGCTAGCAACCCGCGCACCATGATCGGTGGATCGATTGCGCGACGTCCAGGCGAGTTGGTTTGTTTGCGCTGGCCCTCACCCCCTGGCCCTCTTCCCCGCCGTCGCGGGCTCCCCTTCCCGCTCCTGTGCGGCAGGCGAGGGGAGCAGAGATACCTCTTTGTTCCTTTGTTCCCTTGTTCCTTTGTTCCCTATCCAGCCGTGGTACACTGCCTCAGAACAGCCTACAACCCGCGTGACGTGCCGACAACCTCCTTTAGGTGAACCATGCCCATCACACCGTACGCCGACATCGACGAAATTCTGCACACGCTGCGCTCGCAGATCCAGCAGGCGCTGGGCGAGCAGCTCGTTGGCTTGTATCTGTATGGCTCGCTGGTGACCGGCGATTTCGATCATGCGATCAGCGATATCGATCTGCTGGCTGTGACCCGAGACCAGATCGACGGCCAGACATTCGATCGTCTGGATCAGATGCACGCCGAGTTCGTGGCTGGTCATCCGCTGTGGAACGATCGCATCGAGATCGCCTATCTTGCGCAGTGGGCGCTGGATACGTTCCGGTCGCAGCGCAGCACCATCGCGATCATCAGCCCCGGCGAGCCGTTTCACCTGAAAGAAGCGGGCAAGGACTGGCTGATCAACTGGTGGGTGGTGCGCAAGTACGGCGTGGCACTCGTCGGCCCGCCGCCAGCCGAGGTGATCGCGCCGATCTCACAGGCAGAATATATCCGCGCAGTGCGCGAGCAGGTGCAGGCCTGGGGCAGCTACATCGCCGAGACGCGGCGCTCGCGGCCGTTTCAAGCCTACGCGATCCTGACGCTGTGCCGTGCGCTGTACGCCACCACGAATGGTGAGCAGGTATCAAAGCAGCAAGCAGGGCTCTGGGCAGCCGCGCACTTCCCGCAGTGGTCGACGCTGATCCACGATGCGCTTGCCTGGCGTACAGCCTGGCGCGAGCCCGCCGATCCCGAGGCTACCTTTGCGCAGACCGTGAGCTTTGTGCATTTTGTGATCGATTACCTGGACCGGACATAACGAAGCAGCCTGCGGGAACTCCACAGGCTGCTCGGATCGTATCTTTATTCGGTTGTGACGGACGGGACTTAGCGCGACTGGCTGCCGTTGATCCGCCACGTGCCGTCTTCTACCACCAGCGTAAACAGGCGCTCCTCGCTGAAGCTCTCATAGACCAATGTCGCGGGAACAAACAGCACCTCGGAGGGTCGATGCTCTTGCGCTTGTACCTCAAATGATTGCAGCGCGATGGGATGCAGGCCCAGAATCGCGTGGAGCGGGCGGCCAGCCTCCATCTCACGGCGGATGTTCGTCGCCAGGTAGGGCTTCAGATCCGCCTGATTGATGTAGCCTTCCAGCAATGCACGGACCGTTTCAGGCGCTGCCGCCTGGGATGGTCCGACGGCAGGCACCGGATGAGGGATTGTCACATCGAAGACGCGCCAGGCTCCTTCTTCACGATTGGAGACCGTAAAGATGCGATCGTAGGCTCCGTCAGGTCCGTAGTAGAGCGCGGCTTTGACATAGGTATTCTGCTCATTCGAGCCCACGACTCGATCCACGATAAATTCCTGAAATGGATTCTGCTCATACAGCACGCTGCCGATATCGCTAACGCCGTCCTCAAGTGTGGCGCGGAGTGAGCCGCCCGCGTAAAAGCTGGCGGTCTTGCCCGAGCGATCATGCTGTGCCGCCGTGAGGAACAGCTCGACGGCTTGCAGCGGATCTTTGGCGGGCTGCGGCTGTCCGTCGCGAATGACCGGCGTAGGCTTGGGGTCTGTGGCGGACGCCCTGAAAGCAAACGGCGCGCTGGCTAGCATAACATTCTGATCGTTCATGGCTACGAGATACAGGTTGCCGCTCGGAATGACAGCGCCGGAGGGCAGGTTGGCGGGCATCGTCAGGCTGGCGCTCCAGCGGCCGTCTTTGCCGGGAACGGCGCTCACCAGCACCTCGCCCATCGGCTGCGGCAGGCCGAGACGGACCTTGACAGGCTGATCGGCCGGGTAGCCTGCGCCAAAAACCGAGACCACAGTTCCGGGCTGTCCCGACTGCGGGCTAAAGCCGATGATCGGCTGGACGGTGGGCTGGAGTGTAGGCGTAGCGTCAGCCGGCTGCGGCGTTGCGGTAGATTGCGCCGGTTCGCTGCTGGCGAC
>DASWTQ010000593.1:0-14071 GCA_036402055.1 Herpetosiphonaceae bacterium | reverse complement strand
GCAGACGGATACCGTGACGGTGTGGAGCGTTGCCTCGGGTGGCCGCATGGGCGGTGTGCTGGGCGAAGATGCGGTCGAATCGTCGGCGGGAGCTTCGGCCTGTACCCAGAACTGCCAGGCGCAGAACCAGATTCGCGGCAGCGTACCGGTCGACGATCCCTTCTTCAACTCATAGCTCACCTGCTTCTCCAACGCGCGACGACGGGCCGAACGGCTCGTCGTCGCGGTATTTGCACATCAGTGTGCCGCTCCTCCACCGAAGCCTCCTTCGCTGTACAAGCTCCGCTGATCTTCCCCGCCTGGTGCAGCCCGGCTGATCCGGCCGCTGCATGGTATGATTCGCGGCGTATCTTCGCCGAGAGACGGGAGCCGCTTTGCAGTGCTGAATGCTCCCGGATCGCTTTATGGACACGCGCTCAATGTCGTTAGAATCATCGATTCCTGCCAATCTGCGCCCCGGCAGTCGCCGGCTGAGGCGGCTCAATCTCACGCAGCGCTTCATGCTCGGCAGCCTGATCATTCTGGTCGCCGGAATGCTGGGCATCGGCTGGTGGGTCGGGCAGCAGATCGAGCTGGGAGTGGTGCATCGCACCGCCGCCACAACCGCGCTGTACGTCGATAGCTTTATCACTCCCAATCTGCAAGAGCTAGCTCACAGCGACACGCTGGAAGCCGAGCACGTCGCGAATCTTGATCAGCTGCTGCGTGCCACAGCGCTCGGACAGCAGATCGGCGCCTTCAAGGTCTGGAATGCCGAGGGCCGCATTGTGTACAGCGTCGATCCGGCGCAGATCGGACAGGTCTTTCCTGTGCAGGGCGGCCTGGCCGAGGCGCTCTCCGGCAGCGTTGCGGCGCGCGTGAGCGATCTCGAAGACGAGGAGAACGAGCGGGAGCGGCTGGAGCAGGCCCAGCTGCTGGAGATGTACAGCCCGGTGCGGCTGGCAGGCACCAACCAGGTCATCGCCGTGGCCGAGTTCTACCAATCGGTAGACGATCTCCAGCGTGAGATCGCGACCGCCCGACTGCGCAGCTGGCTGGTCGTCGGCGTGGCAACGCTGATCATGTATGTGCTGCTGGCGGGCTTCGTCAAGCGGGCCAGCGACACGATCGACCGGCAGCAGCTCGCGCTCAACGATCAGATCAGCCGTCTGACCGAGCTGCTGAACCAGAATGCCGAGCTGAGCGATCGGGTACGTCGCGCGGCAGCGCGCACCACCGCGCTTAACGAGCGCTTTCTGCGCCGGATCGGGGCTGAGCTGCACGATGGGCCGATTCAGGATCTGAGCCTGGCGCTGCTGCGGCTTGACCAGCGGCCGGTCGCGACAGACGCGGCCATGAGCGACGAACGGCCGCAGCAGCCGGATGTTGTGCAAGAATCGCTGCGTCATGCCCTGCAAGAAGTTCGCGGGATCGCCTCAGGTCTCAGCCTGCCGCATCTCAGCGATCTCACGCTGCCCGAGACAATCGCCCGCGCCGTGCGCTCACACGAGCGCCGCACCAACACCCGCGTGACGCTGACGCATACGGAGCTGCCGGATGCAGCACCGCTGCCGGTGAAGATCACTGTTTACCGGCTGGTGCAAGAGGCGCTGACCAACGCTTATCGCCACGCCGGTGGCCAGGGCCAGACCGTCGACGTGAGCTTTGACGGCGAGTGCCTCGGCGTTGAGATCAGCGATCAGGGGCCGGGCTTTGACACGGGCCACATAACCGATTGGAGCCAGCATCTGGGCCTGGCCGGCATGCGCGAGCGCGTAGAAAGTCTTGGCGGCAGCTTTCAGGTTGATAGTGTGCAGGAACACGGCTCCAGAGTGCAGGCGCGCCTCTCGCTCCAGATGGTCGAAGAGATGTATGAGTGATACGATCTAGATCGTGATGGTGGAGGATCATCTGATGGCGCGCATGACCCATATTCCGCGACAGCTGTAAGTCCGCAGCCGTGTGACCTCGACGCTGCCGGCGCAGAAACGCAAACGGGGCGGCAGCGCCTAACACGCCACACGCCCCGATTACAGCTTCGGCCAGGCAACCAGGCTACGCCCAGCGGATCAGGCCCAGCTCGTACTTAGTAGCCAGCTCTGGATGCGCTGGAATCACCCGCACGCCATACACCAGGCTGCCGCCGTGCTGCGCCGGAATGCTGCCCGTATAGCGATACGCGCCGCCATCGCTGACGACTGAGCGCGTTAGCTCCACCGAGCCGGTCTCGACCACATTCCAGTCCTCGTCGCGCCCAACCACCAGCTCGACCGTCACATCCTCAGGCCGCAGCGCGCCCAGCACCAGATCTGCCGTGACCTCGACCTGATCGCCGATGCCGAGCTGCGTGTCGCGTGGCCCCTGCACACGCAGCGCAACCTCCTGCCAGTGCGCGCCGATCTGCTGCTTCCAGCTTGCCAGGCTGCGGGCTTTTTCGTAGCCGGTGCGGCAGAAATCGCGGTTGCGCTCGGTGGTCGGAATGTACAGCAGATTGGTGTACTCTTCGACCTGTCGCGTCATCGAGAAGCGCGGCGCGCAGCTGACGATCGCTTCTTTCATGACCTGGAGCCAGGCGTGCGGAATACCGTCTGCGTCGCGCTGGAAGAAGGTCGAGATGATCTCGGACTCCAGCTTGTTGTACAGATCGCTGACATCCGCGTCGTTCTGCGTTTCCAGATCCTGGTACTCGCGCTCCTCGCCGATCGCCCAGCCGTTGGAGCCGGTATAGCCCTCGGCCCACCAGCCATCCAGGATCGAGCAGTTGGGCACGCCGTTCAGCGCCGCTTTCATGCCGCTGGTGCCGCTGGCCTCGTGCGGGCGGATCGGATTGTTGAGCCACAGATCCACGCCCGAGACCAGATGCCGCGACATGTCCATATCGTAGTTTTCAAGGAAGATGATCTTGCCGGCAAACTCGGGCGTGCGCGACAGCGTGTAGATCTCTTTGATCAGGTCTTTGCCCGGCTGATCGGCTGGATGTGCCTTACCTGCAAAGATGATCTGGACCGGCCGCTCAGGATTGTTGAGCAGACGCTGGAGCCGCTCACGGTCGCGAAAGATCAGCGTGGCGCGCTTGTAGGTGGCGAAGCGCCGCGCAAAGCCGATCGTCAGCGCCTGCGGATCGCCGATGGTCTCGGTCTCAGCCAGCGCTTTCGGCCCCTCGCCCAGCCGAGCGCGATGTTTGCGCAGATGCGCCCGAATGTAGGCGAAGAGCCGCTGTTTGCGCTCGTTGTGCACCGCCCACAGCTCGCCGTCGGGAATATTGGCGATCGGCTGCCAGGTCGCGGCATCGCTGCGATGATCTTGCCAGTCGGGCTGGAGATAACGGCTATACAGATCGCGCAGCTCAGGCGCGAGCCAGGTCGGGGTGTGCACGCCGTTGGTGATATGCGTGATCGGCACCTCGTCCTCGGTAATGCCCGACCACAGAAAATGCCACATGCGCCGGGCTACCGCGCCATGCAGCTTGCTGACGCCGTTGTGCAGCGACGAGAAGCGCAGCGCCAGGATCGTCATCGAGAAGACGGTGCCCCAGGGCATGTTCTGCCGCGCCAGATCGTGGAATTGATCGCGGCTAAGGCCAAGCGAGCCCCAGTAGTTGCCGAAGTACTTGTCGATCAGATCGTAGCCGAAAACCTCGTTGCCGGCCGGAACCGGCGTGTGCGTCGTAAAGACGGTGCTGGCGCGCACAACTTCGCGCGCCACATCGAAGGAAAGGCCGTCCTGCTGCACCAGCTCACGGGCGCGCTCAAGCACAAGAAAGACCGGATGCGAGTCGTTCATGTGGAAGACCGACGGCTCAAGGCCCAGCGCCCGCACCACGCGCAGACCGGCGATGCCCAGCACGATCTCCTGAGCGATACGCAGCTCATGATCGCCGCCGTAGAGCCGCGCCGACAGCTCACGATCGCCGGGCGCGTTGCCGGGCACGTCCGTGTCCATCAGATACAGCGCCACCCGCCCGATCTGAAGCTTCCAGACCTTGGCGTAGACGCGCCGTCCCGGCAGATCGGCGTAGACCTCGATCTCTTTGCCGTCCTTCCCGACCGCCGGAGTTGCCGCGACGCTGGCAAAGGACAGCTTGTCGTAGTAGGCCTCCTGGGTGCCGTCACGGGTGATGCGCTGCGTAAAGTAGCCCTGCGGATACAAAAAGCCGATGCCTACAAACGGCAGGCCCAGATCGCTGGCCTCCTTGATATGATCGCCCGCCAGCACGCCGAGACCGCCGGAGTAGATCGGCAGCGACTCATGCAGGCCGAACTCCGCCGAAAAATAGGCGATCAGCGTGTCGGAGCCCTGCGGATACGTATTCTGAAACCAGGTGTCTTTGCGCTGCATGTAGGCATCGAAATCGGCCAGCACCGCGTCGAAGCGCGCGAGGTACTCTTGATCGTTGGACAGCGCTTCCAGACGCGCCGGATCGACCTCGGCCAGCATTCGCACCGGATTATGCTTCACCTTGCGCCACAGATCGGCATCGAGATCCGAGTAGAGCGTCCGCGCCTCGGGCGTCCACGCCCACCACAGGTTATACGCCAGATCATACAGCCGACTAATGCGCTTCGGCAGCGTCGGAAACACGGCAACACGGCCTAGAACGTTCACAAAACCTTTCCTTTCAACAGCCTACGACCGATCGTCGCAGGTGATATAAGCACGGCCCGCCTTTGCATGGGTGGCGCAACGGCGAGCCGGAAGAATGTACAAGCTTTAGAGATTTATCGACATCGACGGGCTGTATTATACTCGACGTTTTGGATTCAGCGCACAATAGCGCCGATGCAGCCCGTATATTTAATTGCCGGCACGCGGAATATACGCCAGAAACGACGGCCCGATCGCGCTGGTCGGCAGTGCCCACAGCTCATGGCCATGCTCAGGATCACCGGCCGCCAGATACACATGCGATCCAGCTACGCCCAGCAGTCTCGGCTCGCCCGAAGCGCTGCCGGGCAGCAGATCTTGAACCAGGCGCGTTCCCGGCGTGGTTCCATCGGTCTGCCACAGCTCATAGCCATGCCTGCCATCATCTGCGGTAAACAGCAGCAGGCCGTTGGCGCTCACAAAATAATACACGTAGCTGCTGACATAGCCTGGGTTGATATCCTTCAACAAGGTTGTGCCGGCGGCGGTGCCGTCGCTCCTCCACAGCTCAAGACCATGCTCGGGATCGGTCACCGCCAGCACCAGCAAGCCATTAAGCTCCTTCATATGAAACACCGTCGATGCGAGCGGCAAGCTGCCCATCGCCTTGACCATCCATGTTCCTGCCTCCGTGCCGTCTGTGCGCCATAGCTCGCTGACGTTCATACCATTGGTGATGTGCCCAACCATGAAGAACACCTGCTGGTTAACGCGGACAAGGCCCCACATAGAGTTACTGTGAATCTCTTTGACACGGAATGTTCCTGCGCTGGTCCCATCTGTGCGCCACAGCTCTGGGGTTGTGTTCGTCCTGTACACGACAAAGAGCGTCGCCCCGTCGATCTGGGTGAAATAGTTGATAAAGATGATATAACGCTCGTCGAAATCCTTGAGCGGCACGGTTCCCGCCTCGGTGCCGTCGCTCTTCCACAGCTGGGCATTGCGTCCGCTCGCCTCGACCGTAAACAGCAGCAGGTCACCGCTACTGCCGGAAATGTTAAGGCGTTCCCCTGGTTGATCGGGCAGGATATCTTTGATCAGCCTGGTACCGGCCTCGGTGCCGTCACTTTGCCAAAGCCCCGAACCCTGGGGGCTGGAGGCGAGAAAGAAGACTCGACCATTCATCGCCGTGAGATCGGTAGGGAGTGAGCCGGCTGTACCCGGCATGATGTCTTTGACCAGCACGGTTCCCGCCTCGGTGCCGTCGCTCTTCCACAGCTCAGCGCCAACTTGACCGTCGTCGACGGCGAAGAACAACGTTTGATCCACGGCGACCTGCGAATAGATTCGCTCCCACTGATGGTTTGGCACCGGAAAGACGTCCTTGGTCAGCCTGGTGCCGGCTTCAGTGCCGTCGCTCCGCCACAGCTCCCGCCCGTAGACGCCGTCATCGGCCAGAAAAAACGCTTGATCCTGCGCGCTTATCATCGACCGCAGATACGAGCCGGCCGCCTGTGTCAGTCGCGCCTGGACCAGCGTCGTACCTGCCGTGGTGCCGTCGCTCTGCCAGAGGCCACTATCCGCGCGGCTGCTGTTGACGGCGATGCGTACGCGGCCCTGAAACTCAATCAGCTCGGTGATACCGCCATCCGCCGTGCCGGGATTGAAATCGTTGACCAGCAGCGTGCCGGTGGTAGTGCCATCGCTGCGCCATAGCTCACGGCCGTGAACGCCATCGTCGGCGGCAAAATACAGCGTTCCATTGAGCCCGGCAAACGCGATATCCGGCGTTTCGTCGTTCACCACAAGGGGAAACGCGCTGCCGTTGCCGTGAATATTTTTGACCATCACCGTTCCGGCGCGGCTGCCATCGGTCTTCCACAGCTCGCGTCCGCTCACACCGTTGTTGGCGATGAAAAAGAGCTGATTGTCCATGGCCATGAAATTCGTAGGATACGAGGACGCCGAGCCGGCATCGATATTTCGGACCATCGTCGTACCCGCCGCAGTGCCGTCACTCTGCCATAGCTCAAGACCATTCGTGCCATCATACGCCGCAAAAAACAACGTGTTATTGATCCGTACCAACTCGGGATAGCCTGAGAAACTTGTGGCCTCCTGATCGCCATTTATATCTTTGATCAGCACCGTGCCGGCCTCGGTGCCGTCGGTCTTCCACAGCTCGTAGTTGTTCCTAAAGCGCGACTGATCCGACGCGATCATGAAGATCGTGCCGTCGACCTCGGTTATGGACCGAATCTCAAGCTGGCCGCGCACACGAGACAGTGCGCCAGTCGCCGGATTGAAATTCCATAGCTCTGGTCCGTCGCCGGTCCACAGCCCAAAAAAGAGCATGCCATTGGCATAGGTCAGCACGTGTGGATGGCGATTCGGCCCCTGCGTGATCCGGCGCGTTCCGGCAGCGGTACCATCACTCTGCCACACCTGTAGATCGTAGTTGCCATCATCGGCGGTAAAGAACAGCGTTTCATCGATCAGAACGAACTCGCTGTCATCGTGGAAGCCTAAGCCTGGAAATTGTGTCAGCGTACGTGTCCCGAACGCCGTACCATCGCTGATCATCAACTGATCACCATCAAACCCGGTGGAAGCCGCAAAGAAAACTTTGCCATCGGCGGCAACCAGATGCTTCGGCTTCGATGAAGATTGTGGGGCGATATTGGCGACCTGTTGGGTTGCGGCGGATGTTCCATCAGTCTTCCACAGCTCTTCGCCGGTGAGGCCATCATCCATCGCAAAAAACAGGCTAGCTCCCGATTTGGTAAGATGCTTTACCGTAAGTTGGTCCGCTGACAGACCGGCAGCAATATCCTTAACCAAATGCGCCGGTCCCGATGTTTGGCCTGAAGACGTTACCGTCAACGAACATGTCAGCGCAATCAGGAGCAGCAGCGCCAGCCAGCGCCGCGAGCGTAGCCATCGGAAACAGCGAATTGAGCGATGAGCAGAACCGGAAAAGATGAAGGTAGGGGATGTCATACAGTTTCTTTCGTTGAAACATATCGGCGTTCATGGGGTCGAGTCGGCAGGCCCGGAAAAGAGCGAACTCTACTCGGCGGTCGCTCACTTGCCAATGAATAAGCATTCCCAGCGCGCCTAGTACCGATCTCGGCAGTACTTTGACCATAGCCTGTCGCGCTCATCAGGTCATCCACAGCCGGCAGTCAGCTTCGGGCTCGTTGCCAGACCCTGGTAGCTCAGGTACAATGCTTCAAGCTACCGCGCCTGTCAATGGTGATGTGGCGCATGAGATAGGTGAATATCCTCATAGATATGTAGGAAAGATAGCGTGAACCAGCCAACGGCTATTCCACAAACATCCACAGCTAGCGCACTCAAATACCTGTTCAAAGCCATGCGGCCCAAACAATGGGTCAAGAATGCCTTTGTGTTCGCGGGGATTGTTTTTGCCGAGCAGCATCTTTTTACCAACGGATGGGCGCTGGCGAAAACCGCTGCGGCATTCGTGCTCTTTTGCTTAATCTCAAGCTCGGTCTATCTGATCAACGATCTTGCAGACATCGAGCGCGATCGCCAGCACCCGCGTAAACGGATGCGTCCGCTGGCATCGGGAAAGCTTTCGCCTACGCTGGCCCGCACGACGGCAATCATTCTATCGCTGGGCTGCCTCGGAGGATCGGCAGCTGTCGCGTTCGCCGCCGCATCCACAGACCTGGGCTGGACCTGGTTTAGCCTGGTGCTGCTGCTTTATTTTGTTCTACAAATCGCCTACACCTTCGTGCTCAAAAACGTTGTGATCATCGATCTGTTCGCAATCGCGGCGGGCTTTGTGCTGCGCGCACTGGGCGGTGCGGCGATCCTATCGGTCACGATCACCTCGTGGTGGCTGATGTGCGTGCTGTTTCTGGCGCTGTTTCTCGGTCTGGGCAAGCGCCGTAACGAGCTACAGGTGCTGGAGCATGGCGCGGGCGATCACAGGCGCATCTTGCAGGAGTATTCGCCGCAATTTCTGGAGCAGCTGCTCACGATCGATGTTGCCTGTACCATCATCGCGTATAGCATGGCAACCTTCACCGCGCCATCGGTTCCTAAGGAGCCGTATCCCTTTCTGATGCTGACGATTCCGTTCGTCGTGTATGCGATGTTTCGCTACATGTACCTGATTATTCAAAAAGGTGAAGGTGGAGAGCCGGCCGAGCTGCTCTTCCGCGATCGTCCGTTTCTGATCTCGATTCTCTCGTGGGGCTTGCTGGTCCTAACGATCTTGATGATCTCAGGGCAGCAAGGATGAGCGGTACGCTTCAGGCAAGCAACGTTGCAGCGGCTTCAGAGATACTTCTGAAGCTGCTGTAGTTAAGGTGCCTTTGCCTGAACACTACTACAGCCGCTCTTACTCTTTTATCAGCTTTTGTTCAGCCTACACTTAAACAGAGTTTATACAATTGGGATGTGCATCCGTAGTAGCGGTGCGAGACCAGTATTTTGACGCTTGGGGGAGAGTCAACATGCTGTGGATCGCACCGCTACACTTTTTAAGCTCATGTCTCGGGTCAACAATCATGTAGCACTGGCTTTGAAGTTTCAGGCGCTGCCATTGCCCGTTTTAATGTAGGCAATAGCCTCTTGCAGGTACACTTGAAGAGGACGAGTGGTATCTAGCACCAGGTAGTTTGAATCGGGTCGCTTCATGTTTGCGATCCAATCCTTGAAAACCGTATCACCTGCTTGTGTCCTTCCAGACCCCTCAGTCGGAGGTACTCGGACCCCTGCCAATTGACTCGGGAGTCGTAATCGTGTGGTAAGTCGCCTGTCTAGTTCATCAAGATCTGTAACCACACATTCAATGTACCGATACTCGGCACCTACCTCTTTTGCAACGCGTTGCCCACGCTCCAGCACCTCTCCATAAAAACATGGGCTATCACAGATCACACGCAGGCCTTGTTGCAAGAGATGCCGTGCGATGCCGGCCAGAACCACGTACGATGCTCGGCCAGCCATCAAGGGAGGTACATCAGCTTCTAACATGGCACTTTTCGTTACATCATGGTCAATCACAACCGCGTTGATCTGCTTGGCGATTGCATGCGCAAGCGTTGTCTTGCCGGCTCCTGGTGCCCCAGACATCTGTATAAACACCAAATCACTCACAGATCACCTCAAAACACAGGTTCTTCAAGCGGCTATCTACCACTCTCCTTGTGTAGCCCTGAAGAGGATAGCCTCGGCAATTCTATTGCCGCAGCGGAGCAGAAGTGTATCACAGGATGCAGCACGCTTACTATTGGACTAAACTACGCCAATGTGCAGAGGATATACAGAACCAACAACGCGCATGTCACTTAAATCAACAGCTCTTGAGCTTGCAAGATCAGCGTGCAGGCGCATCATCGCGCACTAGCCGATCATAGCCTGTCGCTAGCTGCTCCGCGCTGACAATGCTCGTGCCGCGATACGTTACTTCAACGGGCGGCACACGGCTCAGGAAATGCACCAGACTGGCGGACAATCCATACGCGCCAACGTTGGGAATAGCGATCAGATCCCCTGGCCGAAGCTGTGGCACGCTGGCATTACGTGCAATGCAGTCAAGCGGGCTACACAGCGGTCCGACAACCGTAGCGGTTGTCGTATCACGGTTCGTTGGCTGCGCATCCAGAAGCTGTAGTGACACATTCATCCGAGGGATTCGGCCCAGGCCGGACATCCCGCCGAGATGGTTGATACCGGCGTCAAGCACAACATATTGATGCCCACCTCTGGAGATCTTCACATCGACCACGGTAGTCAGCAGGGTTCCCGCTGACGCCACCAGGTAGCGCCCCGACTCAAACCAGAGATCGGCAGAGGCGGTATGATCTCTGCCGCGCGCAAGCTGGATCAGCCCCGGTTTAAGCTCACTCAGATCAACACCCACGCCGGCCGTTGCATACGGCCACGGAAAACCACCACCAAGATCGAGCACCCTGAACGAGCGTTCAAACCGCAGCGCTATTCGCTCAGCTGTCTCGATCGATCGCTCCATGGCTGCAAGGATCGCGGTAGCATCTTTCATCTGGGAACCGTAGTAGACATGAGCACCTATCAGCTCTATAGAGTCATCGTCCAGGGCTGGCGCTTGGGTTTCCGCCAGCAGCTGATCTTCGTCAAAACCAAATTGACTCTCGACGCCCGACATCGAGAGCGATGCCTGTGGAGCTACGGCGGGGTTTACGCGCAGGAGCACGCTCAAGCGCCGATGATGAGCGCGCGCCGCATCTTTGAGTCGGGCCAGATCGACCCAGGATTCGCACGAAAAACAGGTAACTCCGGCATCAAGCGCCAGGCCGATCTCATAGCTCGTCTTTCCCGGACCACCATACAGCATCTGAGCCGGCGCAAATCCAGCATCCAGCGCGGAGCGCAGCTCGCCGGGCGATGAGATCTCGGCGCGACAGCCTAGCTCCCGTAGCGCCCCAGCCAGCGCCGGCAGCGGATTGGCCTTGAGCGAATAGAATAATGTAGAGGCTGGCGGCAGCAGATCCTTGAGCGCTGTTACCCGTGCTTCGACCTGCGCCAGATCGTAGGCGTAGAGTGGGCTGCCAAAGCGCGCGACAAATTCTTTGGCGGTTTCATGATCAAGCATATGTTTCTTCACCATGCGCGATCGCCTCAAGCTGCCGACGATTGATTTTGCCGTTCTGATTCTTTGGCAGGTGCTCAAGCAGGATCACGGCGTCCGGCAGCTTATAGGGCTCCAGCAGCCGCTCAAGCTCCTGCTGAATCGAGCGGGCGGCGGTGCCTGGCGGTGCGGCGACGAATAAATAAAGCTTCTCGTTTTGTGACGACTTAAGCGCTGCTGCCGCCTGAATACCTGGAATATGGAAGGCCGCGCCTTCGATCTCCAGCAGGCTGACGCGATGCCCTTTATGCTTGACCAGACTATCCTTGCGGCCTACAAAGTAGATAAATCCATCGCCGTCGATGGTACACAGATCGCCCGTGTACAGGGCGGGCCGCGTACTCGGCTGCCGGCGAAAGCGGAGCTGTGTTTCTTGCTCGTTATTCCAGTAGCCCTGCGCCACATGCCGCCCGCGCACCACTAGCTCGCCGATCTGATCGGGGCCTAAGCGAACATCATGCTCATCGACCACATAAGCATCCGTCCCGTCTAACGGACGCCCAACCGAGGCCGGCTTGATATTCATCTCATGCGGCATCAAGATCGAGACACGCTTGCACTCGGTGAGGCCGTACATCGCAAAAATCGCAACATGCGCGAGATGCTGTTGCAGCTGCTCGATATAGGCCTGCGGAAGATGCTCGCCGGTGTTGGTCAAGCTGCGCAGCGTAGGCAGAGTCTGCGGCTTTCTGCCCAGCAGCTTGAGCAACATAGCCACCATCGTCGGGACGCCGGGCAGAATCGAGATCCGGTGGGTTGCAAGCGTTATGACAAATTGCGGCCCGACCATTTCGGGAGCGCCAATAAAGAGCGCCGCGCCGACCTGCATCGTCAGAAAGACCTGATACAGGCCGTAATCGAACGAGAGCGGCAGAAACAGGCCAACAATATCATCGGAGCGATAGCCCAGTCGCTGCTGGATCGCTGCGGCCGAGAAGCGAATATTATCGTGGCTGAGAATAATCCCACGTGGAAACCCGGTCGAGCCCGAGGTATAGATCAGGCAGACCGGATCGAGGTCGATCCCGGAGACGCCTTGATCGTCCGGCTGCGCGCGATCAATGATGTCGTCGAGCGTCACGTCTTCGGCACGCCCTGCTGTTTCACCGGCCCAGATCACGGTAGCCGTTTGAAACTCCGGCCGGAGATGGCTGGTTGTTTGGTCAAGCAGCACAATCGAGGGCGTGCATTGTTCTATAATTTTCTGCAAACTATACGGCTTGATCGTGGGATGCAGCACGGTAAAGATCGCGCCGACTCGCGCCGCCGCAAACGCAGCAACGATCACTTCGGCTCGATTCATCGTTATGATCATGACGCGATCGCCCCGCTGGATGCCTTTTTCACGGAGCCAGGCAGCCAGCCTGCCGACGTAATCAGCCGCCGGGTGGTAGGTAAGGCTGCGCTGTCCGATCACAAAGGGCTGATCGCCGTATCTGGCCGCTGCATCCTCCAGCAGAGCTGCAAGATGCCAATGGCAACTATGTTCCAAAGCCAACTCCTTTATCGCGCATTGTTCACCCAGATCTGCTCCATCTAGCTCAGGAGATCGTTCATGGCTGTGGCGAGCGCCGCGCCATTGGACCCTTGCAGCAGCGAATAGTGATCGCCGGGTGTTCCACAGCATATAAACTGGCCCGTCAGATACGCAGCCCAGCCTTCTGCGGCATCGATTCCGTTTGCTAGCTGCTCATCAGCGCGGAAGAGCGTCACTGCGCCGGAGTAGGATCGCGGCACATACGCTTGCAGCAGCTTCAGATGAGCTTGGTACACGTCGAAGAGCAGCTGTAGGTAGTCAGTATTCAGATCTGCCGGGATCAAGCGCAGCTCGCGCGCCTGATCGAAGGCATATGCAAGCCGTGACTCTGGAGCAAGCGCTGCGAGATCGGCGTAGGTAATGGGAAGTTGCTTGCCTAGTGAGTTCGCAACATCACGGCAGAAACTCAGCAGGAGCTGTGAGTCGTCGGGCGTGGGCTGGCGCTGAGATCCAGGCAGATAGGTGTCGAGCAACACGAGCTGCTCGACTTCATCGCCGTGTGCAGCGAGCTGCCGGGCCATCTCGAAGGCAACAATGCCACCAAACGACCAGCCGCCGAGTCGATACGGACCGTGTGGCCGTGTCTGCTTGAGCGCATCAATATAGCGCGCTGCCAGCGCCTCGATCGTAGCCTCAGGAGCTGCACCCATAAGCATGGGCGATTGCGCAGCATAGAAAGGCTGCTCACGATCCAGGTAGCGCGCCAGGTTAAGATAGCTCGTAATGCTTCCACCGATCGGATGGATAAAGAGCAGCGGCGACCTCACGCCTCCTGATTGCAGTGCCACGAGTGGGCTTTCCGGCTGCGGCACCGGCTCCTGGCGCAGAGCGTGGGCCAGCTGCTCGATCGTCGGTCCTTGAAAGACCAGAGTTAGCGGCAGCTCATAGCCGAAGCGCTCCCGGATACGCTCGCGGAGACGAACGGACAGCAATGAATGCCCGCCCAGATTGAAAAAGTTGTCGGTCACACCAATTGGCCGGACGTCGAGCAACTCCTCCCAGATATGCACGAGCTTCAGCTCTAAACTGTCGCGTGGCATCAACAAAGCCTCAGAATTTGGCTGATGCGTGATAGCGAGCGCCGACAATGCCCGCCGATCGATCTTGCCATTGGGCGTCAGCGGCAGCGCATCCAGGCGCATAAACGCGCTCGGCACCATATAGCCTGGCAAGCGCTCGGCGAGGAAGGTGCGGAGATCGTCAGAACCTAGAACTGAGAACCTAGAACCATCCGAATCATCCCCTAGGTTCTCCGTTCTTGGCTCTTGGTTCTCTTCCGTCACGTACGCAACCAGCCGCTCGTCGCGTACCAGCACCACCGCCTCGCG
>DASWTQ010000592.1:0-5083 GCA_036402055.1 Herpetosiphonaceae bacterium | reverse complement strand
CCATCTTCTTGGCCGGCGCGCAATTGCTCTGGAGCCAGCCCTGCGGTCAGCGCGTCAATCCGTGGTGGCGCTGCCGCCAGCAGCGTCAGAACCTGCTCATGAGTGAGTTTGGACATGGACGATCATCCTTGCGTTCAGCTGGTCAAGGCGCATCCGCAGATGCCGGAGTATGGTAAGGTTGGTGGATCGCGATGTCAAGCGTTCACTCGGACAGATCTCACTCGACTATGTGACACTATCTGTCATCTTGCGCTGCTATGGTTAATCTATCATGACAGGCATCACAGGAGGATCAACATGCCACAGAACGATCCGAACGCCGAGGGACAGGCGGCCAATACGCCGGCGAACGGCAAGTACGCGCCAGTGAACGGGCTCAACCTGTACTACGAGATCCACGGCAGCGGCGAGCCGTTGATCCTGCTCCATGGCGGCGTTACGCCGTCCGAGGTGCTCGGCGCCAACCTTGAGGAGCTGATCAAACACAGACAGGTGATCACGCCGCATGTGCAGGCCCACGGCCACACGCGCGACATCGATCGTCCGCTGCGCACCGAGACGATGGCCGACGATATAGCGGCGCTGATCGCGCATCTGGGCCTGGCGCAGGTGGATCTGATGGGCTTCTCGCTGGGCGGCGGCGTGGCGCTCCAGACGGCGATCCGGCATCCCGCGCTGGTGCGCAAGCTGGTGGTGGTTTCTGCGCCGATGCGGCGTAACGCCTCGTACCCGGAGGTGCTGGCCAGCTTCGACGCGATGAGCAGCAATGCCCCGCACATTGCGGCAAGTGTGAAGCAGTCGCCGCTGGCCGAGATGTATCCCGATGCCGACTGGGAGCTGATCTTCACCAAAGTAGGCGATCTTGTGAGCCGCGACTATGATTGGTCGGATCAGGTGGCAGGCATCACCGCGCCCACCATGCTGGTCTTCGCCGACGCCGATAGCATCCTCCCGGAGCACATGGTCGAGTTCTACCGGCTGCTGGGCGGGGGTCGGCGCGATGCGGGGCTGGATGGATCGCTGCGCCCGGCGGCACAGCTGGCGATCGTGCCGGGAACAACGCACTACACGATCATGTCGACGGCGCAGGTCGCGCAGCTGGTCGTGCCGTTTCTCAACGCGCCGCTGCCGAAAGCCAGGTAAAGCTATGCGGCGCACAGCTCCGCGTTGACGGCGCATGTACGATAGCCCTTGGAGGAGGACGCGTATGGAACCACCAGCACAGGATCGGTGGAGCGACTGGCTGCTGCATCGGCGCTTTGGCGGCGATCCGCAGGCGGTTGAGCGCGCTCGTGCGATGCTGCATCCTGTGCGGGATCGGGTCCTGGACCAGGCGCAGCTTCACGACGCGGCTGTGCTGCTCGACGTTGGCTGCGGCGATGGTCTGATAGCCTTCGGTGCTCTGGAGCGCTATCCCGGCTGCCGCGTGATCTTCAGCGACATTTCCCAGCCGCTCCTCGATCATGCTGCTGCGCTTGCCGGTGAGCACGATCTGCTGTCGCGGTGCAGCTTTCTGCGGGCCTCCGCCGACAATCTGGCAGCGGTAGCCGACGGGAGCGTCGACGCGGTTACGACGCGCTCGGTTTTGATCTATGTGCAGCCCAAGCTTGCGGCCTTCCACGAGTTCTACCGCGTCCTCAAACCCCGGGGCCGGCTCTCGATCTTTGAGCCGATCAATCGCTTTGCCTCGCCGGAGCCGCCACATCTGTTTCATGGCTATGACGTGACGCCGATCCAGCACCTGGTCGCCAGGATTAAAGCGGTCATGCGTGCCAGCTCAACGCTTGATGCGAGCCCGATGATCGATTTCGATGAGCGGGATCTCGTGCGCTGGGTCGAGGAGGCTGGATTCCAGGACATCCACCTGCGGCTCGAAGTCGATATTCTGGCCCATACCGAGGATACGAGCTGGGATACGTTTCTTCACACGGCCGGCAACCCGCTGGATTGTACGATTGCCGAGGCGATCGAGCGCGCCCTGACGCCGGAAGAAGTCGATCAATTCACGCGCTATCTCCAGCCGCTCGTCGCCGGCAAGCACGGGACGCGACGCATGGCGCTGGCGTATCTGTGGGCCAGCAAACAGGGTTAGACGAATGATGCAGCCAGACGAACAGGAAAAGTGATCTACCATCTACCGAAGCAGACAGCTTCTCAGGCAACCCCACCCAACGGCAAGGTTAGCGCCTGACGGCTCGATCCGAGCCGTTTGATGTTTAACGCCGCGTTGAGATCGCGATCGGCCTCAAAGCCACACTTCAGACAGCGATGTACGCGATCCTTGAGCGTTTTTGGTGTTTCCGGTAGCTCTCCGCACGCGCTACAGGCTTGCGTCGTATTCTGCGGCGGGACCGGGATCACCACACAACCAGCTTCCTCCGCTTTGCTGTGTAGGATTGTCAGAAATTGGCCCCAGCCTACATCATGCGTTGACTTTGCCAGATGCGAGCGTGCGATGCCTTCGATATTCAGCTCCTCATGCGCGATTGTTCCGTACTGCGTCACGAGTTTCCGGGCCGTCTTGTGGTGAAAATCCCGGCGCTGGTTGGCGATATGCAGGTGCGCCTTTGCCAGGATCTGTACGGCCTTGGCGCGACGCTTCGATCCTTTCTTTCGGCGTGCGACTCGGCGCTGCGCTCGTCTAAGGACTTTCTCCGCCTTGCGATAAAACTTCGGTGGCGCAATGCTCTCGCCCTCGGATGTGACCAGAAATGCTTTCAATCCCAGGTCAAAACCCACCATTGGCCCAGGATGCCGCTCTACCTGCATCTCGCCCAGGTCGCACGAAAAGATGACATGCCAACCGTCCGCCTGCCGGGTAAACGACATAGTTTTGATCGTCCCCTCGATCGGACGGTGGAGCTTGACCCGTACGCGCCCAACATGCTGGAAGTACACCCGGTTGCCGTCCAACTTGCAGCCGTCACGATACGACGCGAACCACACCGTATTAAAGCGCTTGCGGCTCTTGAAGCGTGGGTAGCCTGCTTTCTCACCGGCTTTGACACGCCGAAAGAACGCTTGAAAGGCATGATCAAGACGCTTCAGCGTTGCCTGACAACTTGAAAAGTTTGTCGCAGCGAGGTAGGGATTGGTCAGGCGATCATATTTCAGTTGAGCGCATTGGTCATAATAACCCACCGAGCGCTGCTCCTGATCCCAGGCATCTTTCCGCTCTTCAAGGGCGCGGTTATACAGGTGGCGGTGGGTGTCCAGCAGCGTCTGCATCGCCGCTGCCTGCTGCCGCGTGGGATAGAGTTTGTACTTAAAGGCTTTGCGCATAGCTTCCTCACTGGCATCAATGGGGCGGCATGAGACCGCCCCAAACAGTTACCACCCAGCGTTTAGCAGGGCATTGCGTCGGCGTTGCCAGTGCAGGAAACCGCGTGATCCCAGGCGGCGGCGTAGATCGCTAGCTCGTCCAGCAGATCGAGGGCATGGCTGCGCGCTTCAAGGAGCTGCATACACGGCTCGTCGTGCATGAGGTCAAGGGCCAGATCGGTGATCTCGTCGTGGGGAAATTCCAAGCGGACAGCGGCGGGGGTGAGGTATGGTAGAATCATCGGCACGGCCATAACAGCTAACTCCTGTTCATGGTCTAGGTTCGTCTCGGTGTGTTCGTCACCGGGGCGAACTGCTTTAACTTGTAAGACGATTATACCATGTAGTAGCACGATCTGTCAAGTGTTTTTGTGTGTTAGATCGTGATACGATGCGCGATTATAGGCGTGATATAGCGATCACCCAGGGCGGCGGTAGAGTTAAATACTTTACATCTTGCACATCCTTTGCCCATGCTGGCATCGCCCAAGCGGTCCACCTAACTACTGCTGCGGCGCGAGCCGCCTCCACCTGAATCAGGAGCGGAGGCACAGATCTGCCCCTTCCCCCATGCTGTATATCGCAAGTGCGGCGGCGTCCCACCCGCCGGACCTGCTGCCGTGAAGCCGCGCCGGTTCTGCCCGGTCAAGGTCTTGGCGGCTGCCGCAGCAGGCGCACCCTTGACCGAGGAAGGTTCGGCGTGGCAGGCTGTCAGCAGTCCGAGCGGGCGCTGGGACGCTGCTCGTGAGATACAGCGGGAGCAAGTTGTGCCGGAGCGACCATTAACCACCATTCTGCCGAAGGCTGCGCCCAGGTGCGAGGCACGAGCGCGGGGCAGCGTTCCCCTGCTTCCCTGGGAGCGGGGGCCGAGGACGACGGCGCGGCGGGGAAGCAGGGGCTGGGGATGATGGGGCGCCAGGGTGGGGGCGGACGTGGCGAATATCCATATCCTCTAGAGGACGCGCAGCGCATCCCACATCAGGTGTCAGACAACTATGCGCCGGTCACGTGGCCTGCTGCGCCTCACGTTTGGCCTGTTGTTGCTTTTTGGTGGTGATCGACAAAGCATACACCGTGATCCCAGCATGACGCGGCTCATACGCTGGGTAGCCCTCAATGATCAACACATCGTCCTCAGCCGTGATCGCCTCGCTGACCTTGTTCCATTGCTTCTTGGCGACCAGCACCAGATACTTGGTCTGCTGGGGCGGCGCGGGCAGGCCCTTGGGGAGCGCGGGCGCTTTGTCGCTGACCAAGCCGAAGATCACAACCTCGCCGCGATCAACAACCTGGGTCGGGCGACCAATCACGGTTAATTTCACGGTCGATGCCTTTCCAAAGTGCTTCGTCAGGGCTTGCAGAGCTTCGGGCAGATCCAGGGGCTGTGCAGGCTGCTTTGCGTTCGCGATCGGATTGGCAAAGACCTTGCCGCGCTGGGGTTTGGTCATCCGATTGCGGGCAAGGAAGAAAAAGACGCCGCCGGGCGTGCGCCGCCGATTCTCGCGCTCCAAGAACACGCCGCCCTCGGCTTCGATGACCTGCGTCTCGCGCAGCAGATCCTGGGCAACCTCCGCGCCCATGACCTTGATCAGACGGCGAATCTGTTCCAGCGGTTGGGGCTCGGTTTCGCCCAATGCCTCGGCAATCTGGGCGGTGAGTTGGCGGATGGTGGGTTGTGGTTGTTCGCTCATAGACATATTGTCGGGGAGGCGGAAAGGAGTGTCAAGTAGTTGCGCGTCTCCTCAGATGGATGGAAGGAGCA
>DASWTQ010000591.1:0-3778 GCA_036402055.1 Herpetosiphonaceae bacterium | reverse complement strand
TGCTGGGCGGCTAGCGGCGTTTCAACACTCGAAGAAGCAAAAAACCGGATCGGCTGATATGTGGAGGACCGGCGCTGAACTTCGCGCCGGTCCTGCTCGTGTGCCAAGGTTTTCGCGCGCTGTCTAGCAGCCGGGGAACTTGAAGCTGCCGATGCGTGTCTGCCAGCCCGCCAGCGAGGTCGTCTCGTAGTACTCGTTGACATACCAGAACGTGCAGTCGTCGGCGGGATCGACGTTCATCGAGGTGTAGTCGCCCCAGCGCGAGTTCGTGGTCAGCTGTGAGCCGGAGCCGTTGATCAGCACAGCCTCGCCTGGCCCCATCGTGCCCAGCGGATCGCCGCGCAGCCGGCCGGTGTAGCGAATGCCGGGATAGACCGTGCTGTTCGCCACGCTGTAGCCCAGCGCCATATTCCCACGCCGATCCATCGCGATGCTGCCCATCCAGCGATGGACGCCGTCGTCGGGCGCGTACGTGCCCTGCTGGTAGAGCGAATACGTGCTGCCGACGCGCCGGATCTCGTACCAGCGCACGCCGGCGATCCCGGGCCGCGCCTCGACCGACTGGTTGGTGACCATCGTCTCGTATTCCTCGAAGTTGCGGTAGGCCAGTCGCCAGGTTGGCCGCTGCCGGTACGAGAGGATGTCGAGCTTCTGATCCGGGCTGGTAATGCCCGGCTGCGGGATGCAGTCGCGAGATGTCGGCGCGCAGGGGAAGACCGAGTCAAATGACGCGACCGGGATTTGCTGAGCCAGCACCAGCGAAGCCGTCGGATTGGTCTTCCAGTTCACTACCAGATCAAAGATGTTGAGCGCGTCGGATGTGGCGCCGTAGGGATGATCGTCGTCCTGCGTGCCCACGATCGGCGCGGGAGCAAGATCGTTCGGCCGGCGTCCACCGTCGACATCCGGCGGCAGCAGCCCATCGCCGATCAGCGAGATCGGGATCTGCTCCGAGTCGAGGAAGAAGCGGACGACGCGAGCATTGGGATTGCCGTTGAGCATCTTGTTGCGCTCCAGCGCATACACGCCGATGCCGTACTCAGTCGTCGGCCCGAACTCGCGCGTCGTCAGCAGGTACGAGTTGACCCACACGCCGTACTTGGGATAATCGGGGAAGTTCTCGAAGGACGAGAAGGCGTAGCGATAGTAAACGCCGGTCGGATCGGCGCTCTTCGAGATCGCCACGCAGTTATAGTAGATCGGGCCGGCCGTCGTAAACTGCGTAAGAATCCAGCGATTGGCGAACTGGTCATGGATCACGATCGGATCGCCCGAGTTATCCTCGCAGTCTGCGATCGGAAAGCCCTCCCAGATTGTGCCGAGCGTGATCGGGCCAAGCAGCCGCGTGCCGGTCTTGGAGTACACGGCCATCGACAGGTTGGTCATCTCGACATAATGCTGGCGGCTAACATCGCCAACCGGATCGGGCGGATTAACCAGGCCCGGATTATCCGTGTTGCGCAGTCCTTCGAAGGTGCGAATCGGGCCGGGGATAGTCGCCTGAATCGAGACGTCCTCGCTGCTCGCCACGTCCAGCGCGCCATCGCCGGAGTGGCCGCGATCCACAACCACCGGGCCGCGCTCCGGCCGCAGCTCCTGAACCAGCGCAGGCGCAGCCGCTGTCGCTGCCAGGCTACTCAGCGGCGGCGATACGTCGAAAGCTGACGCCGTGTAGAAGGTCGGCTGGAAGCTGAGGGTTTGAGCCTGGGGCGCGGCTCGTACCATTCCGGCCGTCGCGATGATCGTCAGGAGCGCGACGATCGAGAAGAGAAACCGCCCTGCTGTCGTACGTGTCCGCAACGCCATGGTGAGCCTCCTTTGGGAAATCGAGCGTATAGACAGTCCGAGAAATGTTGGGGTTGAGCGGTCGCTTCGGGATAGGCGTAGGCACGGTCTACACCGGGCTGGAACGCGATTTCGAGGATGCGAGAGCAGGTAGTAGTGCGGGATATACATAACCTAGCACCAAAGCCTGCGCTTGTCAACGACGAAACCAAGGATGATCTCAGCTTCTTGCAGCCGGTATTCCCAGATCGTTTCGGGCGTACAATTGATCCCAGTAGCGAATGCGCTGCGCAAGTGTGGGCACAGTGAGCAGGAGGATCGATCGATGGGAGATATGCTGCAACCGAATACACCGGCGCCCGATTTTACGCTGAACGACGGCGAGGGCCGGCCGGTCAAGCTCAGCGATTATCGCGGCAAAAATGTCGTGCTGGCCTTCTACCCGGCGGACTGGTCGCGGGTGTGCACCAGCCAGCTTTCGCTCTACCAGGAGACGCTGGACGAGATCCACAGCCAGGACGCCGAGGTGCTGGCGGTCAGCGTGGATGGCCGCGAGTCGCATCGCGCCTGGGCCGAGCAGCAACACATCACGTTTCCGCTGCTGAGCGATTTCTGGCCGCATGGTGGCGTCGCGCAGCAGTACGGCGTGTTTCTCGATCAGTTCGGCATTTCCAACCGGGCGCTCTTCTTCATCGACAAGCAGGGCGTGATCCGCGACACCTGGGTCGGCGAGCATCCCGGCATCTCGCCCGGCCTTAATATCGTTTTCAATGCGCTGAAGCAGCTACAGGAGAACACTGATGGAACAAGATGATCTGACGCTCCAAAACCCGGTCAGCGATGAGGACTGGAGCACCGGTCCTGCCGACGCGCCCGTGACGATCGTCGAGTACGTGGACTTCGAGTGTCCGCACTGCCGCGCCGCGCACGAGCTGTTCGACGAGATTCGGGGCGAGTATCCCGATTTTCGGCTGGTGGTGCGCCACTTCCCGATCACAAGCATCCATCCGCACGCACAGTCGGCGGCCGAGGCGGCTGAGGCGGCGGGCGCGCAGGGCAAGTTCTGGGAGATGCACGACCTGCTCTTCGCGCACCAGGATCGGCTCAACAGCGCCGATCTGCACATCTACGCCCAGCGGCTGGGCCTCGACGTGGAGCGCTTCGATCGCGAGCTGGCCGATCACACCTATCAGGAGCGGGTCAAACAATCGTTTCGTAGCGGCATCACTGACGGCGTCAATGGCACGCCGACGATCTTTATCAACGACGTGCGCTACGACGGCCCGCGCGACTACGAAACCTTTCTGTCGATCTTCAAGCAGATTGCCGAGCAGGCCGGTTAAGCCCGCGTTTTTCACAGGGCACGCCCGTCAGAGGATCGAACTCTGATCGGCGTGTCCCCGTTTATTTAACAAACTCGGGCCGGAACCAGCGATCGTTCAGGCGATCGAAGACCTGCTCCTGGCGCATCGCCTCTAGCGCGCCGTTGACGGCTTGCTCAAGCTGGTAGGCTTCGACCGGCAGCGCCAGGACGTAGGGCTCGCAGGTGAGCGCGCGGGCGATCGTCAGGTTTGGATGTGAGTGCTGGGCGCTCAGCGCGCTGATCGTATCGGCGATCACGGCGTCGACCTCGCCGCGATCGAGCGCGTCCAGCGCGGCAGTTGTGGTCTCGAAATCCGAGCGCAGGGTCAGCGTCGGCAGATCGCGCTGAAGCTTGCGCGCCAGGGTATCGCCCTCGCTGCCTAGAGCCACGCCGGCCACACGTCCAGCCAGATCGGCCTCTTGGTTAATCTCTGCTCCCTTGCGCACGACGAGCACCTGCCCGGCGTTGAGATACGGCGTCGAGAAGCGTGCCCGCCAGCCCTGCTCCGGCGCGAGTGGCAGCGCCGCCGCCAGCAGATCCACGCGCCGGGTGCTCAGCGCATCGTAGAGCGCGTCGTAGCCGACTGCCACAAACTCGACGCGCAGATTCTCGCGGCGCGCCAGCTCGGTC
>DASWTQ010000590.1:0-5492 GCA_036402055.1 Herpetosiphonaceae bacterium | reverse complement strand
CCACACGCCGAAGGCCGCGGGAGCATCGCCAGTGAGCGCGTTGAAGATCTCGCGCGTAATCAGGCCGCCCGCCAGGGGCAGCGTGTAGAAGCCGATCCACATCGAGAAGCTGAATGTGTACAGCCAGGGCCGCCAGCGCATCATGTGCCAGCTTGCAACAAAAGGATTCATGCCAATACCTCCGCCATTCCGGTCTGCAACAGCTGCGAGAAACGCGAGTCGGGATCGTCGGCGAGCTGTGCGCGCGGCCCCTCCTCGACGATCCGGCCACGCTCCAGCAGCAAAATTTCGTCGGCGCGCTGCACCGTGGAGAGCCGGTGCGCGATAATGATGCCGGTGCGGTTGTGCAGCAGCTTATCCACCGCCCGCTCGATCCGCGCCTCAGTGGCCGGGTCCAGTCGTGACGAGGCTTCGTCCAGGATCACGAGGCCCGGATCTTTCAAGAAGACGCGCGCAAAGGCCAGCAGCTGCGCCTCGCCCGCCGAGACGCTGTTGTTGCCGGAGGCCAGCTCGGTATCCAGGCCATCAGGCAGCGATTGAAGCCAGGGCAGCAGATCGAGATCGGTGAGCGCCTGCATAATCTGTGCGTCGGAGATCGCGGGATCGAAGAGCGTCAGGTTATCGCGGACGGTCGCCTGAAAGAGCTGCACATCCTGCGTCACAATCCCGATGCGCTGCCGCAGATCGTGCAGCCTGGCGCGTTGGAGATCGACGCCGCCGAGCCGGATCGTGCCGTCGGTGATGTCGTAGAGCCGGAAGAGCAGCCGGGTGAGCGTGGTCTTGCCGCTGCCGGTGCGACCCAGCAGGCCGAGCACGGTGCCGGGTGCTAAGGCAACCGAGATGTCGTTGAGCACCGGAGCGTCGTCGCCGTAGCCGAACGTGACGCGATTGAACTCGACCGCCAGCGGACCTGACGGAAACGTCGCGCCGGGTCCATCCGTGATCGTGCTTTGAACGCCGAACAGATCCTGCACCCGCCCGATACTGGCCGTGGCGCGCTGAAACTCTTTGAGCTGCTCTGAGATCTCCTCCAGCGGACGGCGCAGCATCTCGGTGTATTGAAAGAAAAGATAGACCGTGCCGATCGAGATCGCGCCGGCGCTGTAGAGATACGCGCCCAGGCCCAGCGCCAGCGCATAGCCGAGCGCAAACATGCTCATCGTCAGAATCCAGATCGACGAGCCGCGCATCACCGCGCGCCGCCCGAGATGCACCACGTCGCGCATGGTCTGGTAGAGCCGCCGCATGACATAGCCGCCCGCGCCGTTGGCTCGCAGATCGTCGAGACCGGCGATGCGCTCCTCTAAAAAGCCGAACAGCATCGCGTGCGCCTGCCGATCGGCGGCCATGCTCTCGACGGCGAAGTTGCGGCTGAGCGTCAACACCACCAGCGCAACCAGCGCAAAGAGCGTCAGCGCAACGCCGATGCGCCAATCTTCCAGAAACAGCACGACCAGCACGCCGACCATCAGCAGGCCGCTGCCGAAGATTTTGATCACCAGCTGCGAGAAGAACGCCGAGAGCGCGTTAATATCGCCGTCGATGCGCTCGATCAGCTCGCCAGGCGTGCGCGCGTGATGAAAGCTCATGTCAAGGTGCAGGCAGTGCCGGGCCAGATCGCGGCGCAGCAAATTGGTTGCCGTCCAGCCGACCTTCTCGCTGAGATAGGTTGCCGCGACGCTGACCGCCTGCGAGATCAAGGCCACGCCGATAAACAGGCCGGCCAGCAACAGGAGCCGCTGGAGCGAACTGGTGCCGCTGCCCGCGTTAGTTGCGGTGTCGATGAATGAGCGCAGAATTTGCGGATTGAGCAGCTGGAGCCCGATGCTGCCAAACAGCAGCACTGTCAGCAGGGCAACCTTCAGGCGCTGCGGTTTGAGATAGGTTGTCAGGAGATCTCGGTAGTGGATCAGCGAGATATTCATGAACGATCCTTTCGTTGCCGTCGATCTGTTGGTGGACGCAAAAAACCGTGGGTGGTGATTCCCACGGCCTGCAACGCTGCGCCAGCTAGAAAGGGTGCTTCAAGGCGCAAAAAAGCCGTGGGCTGCGGAGTGTATGCCCACGGCGTAGAGATGACGGTTACGGCTCAGCTCTCGTAGGCACACTGCTCCCAGGTACGATCGCCCAAAGGCGTGGTCTGTACCCATACGGTGCTGGTTGTGACTACGGAACTCATCAGTCCGACAAACCTTTTGCTACAAGAACTATGGCCGAGTATAGCAGCGGCTGCTACGAGTGTCAATCATACGAAAGTCTGAGAAGTAGATGATTTATGTCAAGATCAAAAGCCGTGAGCACGAGTCTATCGTCGCGCGGGCGGCCGATTGGCAGCCGCTGCCGGCCGTTGATTCGACGTGCCGCAGGTTTCGGCGACCAGCAGCTCCAGCGCGGCCTCGGCCTCGATGCGCCCGGTCTTCGACCAGTGGTCCAGCTCCACCAGCCGATCGTGCAGTGTCAGCAGCGCATCCGATTGGAAGCGCGCGGCCTGATCCATCGCCTTGCGCACCACGAACGGCTTTTGTCCCAGCTCCGAGGCGATCGCGTCGGGGCGCAGCCGCTGATCGGCTAGCTCTTTGACCTGGAGCAGAATCCGCACCTGGCGCGCGATCATAAACATCAGATAGATCGCGGCCTGACCGTCGTCGAGCAGACCGTGCAGCAGCGTCAGCGCCGAGCCAAGCTGCCGCGCCGCCAGCGCATCCACAAACGCGAAGACCGAGCTTTCGCCGGTGTCCTGCACCAGCAGCCGCACAGCATCCTGCTTGATCGTTGCGCCCGCCCCGACATAGGCTGCCAGCTTGTTGATCTCGTTCACCAGCGTGCGGCTCTCGTTGCCGACGAACTCGACCAGCAGCGCGCCGGCGTCGGGGGCCAGCTGCACATCCAGGCGTTTCGCGCGATCCTGGAGCCAGCGCTGAAGCTCCGCGCCTTCTTTGGGCAGAAACTCGCGCACGGTGGCATTTTTTTTGAGATACGTGAAGAGCGACGAGCGCTTATCGAAGTCTTCGCGCTCGACAAAGATCAGATCGGTAGTCTCGGGAACTTTCGGCAGATAGGACTTGATCGCCTCACGCACATCGGCGGACTTGAGCTGCTTGAGCGCATCCTCTACGATCACCAGCCGCCGATCCGAGAGAAACGGAAAGGCTTCGCACGCCGCCGCCAGCGGATCGGCCTTGAGCCGGCGACCTTCCAGAATCGTCAGGTTGAGATCGGCGAGATCGGCGGGAATGACGGATTTCAGCTCGGCCAGCGCCTCAGCCCGCGCCAGCTCATCCGCGCCATACAACAAATACAGCATAGCAGCCATTATACGCGAGGAAAAAGAAAAACCCCACCTGAAGCAGGTGAGCTTGTTTTGAAGCCTACCGTAAGGTAGGTGGGTGCAAGCCGTCCGGTGCAGTGGGCGAACCACGTTCCCATTCGAGTCAATGCTCCCCTTCAAAACCAATGTAGACTCAAAACATTGTACTCACCTGCGCACAGCGTAGGGTGAACTTATTGTACCGACCCGGCTACAAAAAGGCAACTTCTCAGCTGGACGTTTCGATCTATCATAAAGATCCGGATCTGCCCCTACAGGCGGCAGTCGCAAGCGAAAGGATGGAGCGATGAGTATGTTCGATATGCTGAAACAGGCCGGCAGCGCGATGGCGGTGCGACAGGTGTTTGGCGAGCCATACGAGCGCGACGGTGTGACGATTATTCCGGTTGCGCGCGTGATGGGCGGCGGTGGCGCCGGCGCCGGCAACAACCGAGACGACGGCGAGCATGGCGGCGGCGAGGGCGGCGGATTCGGGATGGCGGCGGCACCGGCAGGCGTGTATGTCATCAGAGACGGGCAGGTCAGATGGGAGCCCGCGCTGGACATCAACCGCATCGTGCTGGGCGGTCAGATCGTCGCGATTGCGCTGCTGCTGATGGCGCGGCCGCTGATCCAGGCCTGGCTCAAACGCCGGACTGCTTAAAACCGCCTTTTCAACCTGATAGCCGGCTCATGCTCATTCCAGACTGGTATCACACAACTGGCCTGCGGCTCGGCCTATAGTTACTCCTGTCAACACTACATGTTCACCGCAGGAGGAATGATATGAACGGTCACAATCGTCGGACATGGCTGCGCTGGGGCGCGGCCGCGCTGATGGGAATCGCCAGCCTGACCAACCTCGTGCCGGCTGAAGCCGCGCCGTGGGGATTCAACCGCCGCGAGTTCGCCAATCAGGCTTTTCTCGACGTCTGGGGCGCCAGCGACCTGCCGGTTATGAACGGCAACATCAAGCGCTCCTACACCTGGGGACCAGGCCCCTGGTTCGACTACAAAGAATACTATCAGCAGTCGCCCAACGGCCTGCGCCAGGTGCAATACTTCGACAAAGCGCGCATGGAGCTGAACAATCCCGGCAACGCCACGGTGCGCGGCGTCACCAACGGCCTGCTGACGGTCGAGATGGTCTCGGGCCGCGTGAAGATGGGCGACGGCACCGGCGACGATCAGAACATCCAGCGCCAGCCGGCCAACGTTCCGGTCGCGGGCAATCCAGCCGTCGCCAATCCCAACGCGCCGACCTACGCCTCGTTCCGGGGTGTGGCAACCGTCGACAACGGCTACCGCGATCCCGATCGCACGGGCCAGCGTGTAGGCGCGGTGCTCGACAAGTTCGGCAATCTCAGCAACAACGCCGGTCTCGCCAACGATCCGCTGACTCAGATCGTCAGCTACAACACCGTGACCGGCCACAACATCCCGCGCGTATTCCGCGATTTCATCCAGAACGGTCCGGTCGATGGTCTGTTCGCGTTCGGCCTGCCGATCAGCGATCCCTACTGGGTGCGCGCTCGTGTCGGCAATGCGGAAAAGGATATTCTGGTTCAGCTCTACGAGCGGCGCGTCGTGACCTACACGCCGTCGAATCCGGCCGAGTTCCGCGTCGAGATGGGCAACGTCGGACAGCACTACTTCCAGTGGCGCTACCCGCAACTCGGCCAGCCCTGGAGTGGCGGTCTCAACAATCCACCCGAGCCCTGGATCGCCTACGCCTCCAAGATCGCGTCGGCCGACCATTGGGAAGTGTTTCTACGCGATCCGAACGGCTTCAACACAACGCAGCTGACCAGCGGCGCGCAGGAGACGGTGCCCTACTCGTGGCGGCGAACCTATGCCGAGGGCGCTGAGCAGCGGCTGATCACCGACTCGCGCCGCGATGGTGGGCTGCGCCAGGTCTTCAGCATCAATGGCAGCAATCCCGGCGATGTTCGACAGCACACAACCGGCAGTGCCGTGAACAGCAACGCGTTCAACGCCGCCGTCTCGCCCGACGGCACTCAGATCGCGATGATCCACCAGCCCAGCAACCTGTCGTCGATCGCGATCGTGCCCTTTGGTGCGAGCAACGTTATTCCAAGCGCCGCCATGCCCTACCGCGACAACTGTGTCTACCAGTCGCCGTCATGGCTTCAGGATGGCTCAGGGCTGATCTTTGCCTCGAACT
>DASWTQ010000589.1:0-2011 GCA_036402055.1 Herpetosiphonaceae bacterium | reverse complement strand
GCCAGCAGCCGGGGGCGACAGCAGACGACGACATTCCGGCGCCGGATCAAGAGCTGGTGCTCGGACCGGTGCCGCTGCTGCATCACTCGTTGATTTTCCTGGATGTGGATCATGCCAACCATCATCACTGGAATATCGCGTTTTTGCTGCGCGCACAGCTGAAGCTCGATCGGCCGATCGTGGAAGAGGTCATCGCCGCGCTGCTACGCCACCACGATGCCCTGCGTCTGCGCTTTACCCATGACGGTAGCCGCTGGACCCAAACCATCAACCCGCCCTCCGAGCCGCTCCCGCTCACCTGGGTCGATCTCGCCGACGTGCCGCCTGCCGACCATGCCGCCCGGATTGAGGCTGTTGCCGCCCAGGAGCAGCAGCGCCTCAACCTGTTCACCGGTCCGGTCTTCAGCGTCACCGTCTTTGCCGCCGGTCCTGACCAGCCCGACCACCTGCTCGTGATCGTCCATCATCTTGTCGCCGATGCCTTCTCGTTGCGCATCCTGCTCGCCGATTTCGCCACCGCCTACCGCCAGCGTCACGCCGGCCACCCGATTGTGCTGCCGCCCAAATCGACCTCGTTCCAAGCCTGGGCCGAGCGCATGTACGCCTTCGCCCAGAGCGACGCCGTGCGCGCCGATCTTCAATACTGGCAAGCCCTCCCCTGGAACGAGGCCGCGCCTATTCCTATGGACCATCCCGAGCGACGCGGCGGAAACACGCTGGCCTCGCAGCAAGTCGTGTGGGTCGGGCTAACCGCCGAAGAAACCCGCCGCCTGCGCGAAGAGCTGGTGCCGAGCTACCAGGTCTCGCTTCAGGATATTCTGCTCACGGCCATCGCCCGCGTAATCGCCCGCTGGAGCGGATCGAGCGTGGTGACGCTGGATCTGCTCCAACATGGTCGCAATGCGCTGCTTGAGGGCATGGATCTGTCGCGCACGGTTGGCCTGATCGCGACCGGCATTCCGATCCTGTTCGATCTGCGCGCCGCAACTACAGCCGAGTCTGCGCTGCACGCGGTCGCCGAGCAGCTTGGTCGCATCCCGAACCAGGGCCTGACTCACAGCCTGCTTACGCGAATCACCGAGGACCCGGAGATTACCGAGGCGCTGCGGTCGATGCCGCGACGCGATGTCTTTTTCAACTACCTGGGCCAGAACAACCAGTCGCCCGACCCGGAGCGGCTGCTGAGCGCGGTCGAGGCCGACATCGGGCCGAAGCAAGATCCGCAGACCGATCGCGGCTTTCTGCTGGCTTTCACCGGCGCCCTGGTCGATCAGGAGCTGCGAATCAATATTGGCTATAGCACCGCCGTTCACGAGCCGGCGACGATCGAGCGCCTGGCCGAAGCCTGCGTCGAAGAGCTGCGCGAGCTGCTGCGGCTGGTTCCAGGCAACGCAGGGAGCGCATCCAGCCAGTCGCATCATGCCGAGAGCGGCGACGAGCCACCGGCCACAGGCGAGATCGTCACGGGGCCGGTGCCGCTGCTGCACAATTCGATCGTGTTTCTGGAAGTCGATCATCCCAATCACCATCACTGGAATATCGCGTTTTTGCTGCGCGCACAGCTGAAGCTCGATCGCCCGATCGTGGAAGAGGTGATCGCCGCGCTGCTACGCCACCACGATGCGCTGCGCCTGCGCTTTACCCGTGACGGTAGCCGCTGGACGCAAACCATCAGTCCGCCCTCCGAGCCGCTCCCGCTCACCTGGGTCGATCTCGCCGACGTGCCGCCTGCCGGCCATGCCGCCCGCATCGAGTCGGTCGCCGCCCAGCAGCAGCAGCGCCTCAACCTGTTCACCGGTCCGGTCTTCAGCGTCACCGTCTTTGCCGCTGGTCCTGACCAGCCCGACCACCTGCTCGTCATCGTCCATCATCTCGTCGCCGACGCCTTCTCGCTGCGCATCCTGCTCGCCGATTTCGCCACCGCCTACCAGCAGCGTCACGCCGGCCACTCGATCACGCTGCCGCCCAAATCGACCTCGTTCCAAGCCTGGGCCGAGCGCATGTATGCCTT
>DASWTQ010000588.1:0-2336 GCA_036402055.1 Herpetosiphonaceae bacterium | reverse complement strand
TGCATCGAATGGCTCGATCCCCTGATGGCCGGTGGCAACTGGCTGCCCGAGCTGGTCGAGCTGGCAGGCGGCACGAATCTCTTCGGCGCGGCGGGCGCTCACTCGCCGTGGATGACATGGGAAGCGCTGCGCGAGTCAGATCCCGACGTGATCGTGCTGCTGCCGTGTGGCTTCGACATCGCCCGCACACGCGACGAGCTACACGCGCTGACACGGCAGCCCGGCTGGCAGGATCTAAAGGCTGTGCGTGCTGGTCGCGTGTATCTGACCGACGGCAACCAGTTTTTTAATCGGCCAGGGCCACGGCTGGTCGAGTCGCTGGAGATTCTGGCGGAGATCATTCATCCGCAGAGCTTCAGCTTTGGACACGAGGGCAGTGGCTGGGAGCAGATGAGAGCATAGCTGCTGCTGTTGATCCAGGAGGATCGACTCTGTGTCGATCCTCAACATGTTGTAAAGATTTTGTCACCTCACGCGCTCGATCCTCATGCTATACTACGGCCCCTTCAACTGATAGAAGCATGCGACATCAATCTGTGTGGATCAATGCTGATCGAGATTCGCCCCCCATCTGGAAGTTTCGCGCACCGCTGAGAAGTTTATAAGCGTGGCGTCATCTCGATGTGCTTTGGCTTGCCGAGTCGCGCTGCTACGATCGACGTGCACTGAAAGGAATACACATGCGCCGTCTTCTTGTTTTTCCGCTCCTTATCGTCCTGCTCACATCGCTGGCGCCCTCGGTCGCGGTGCGCGCCGATGATCCCGCTCCGCAGCCGCTCGGCAATATGATGGGCATGGTCGTTCGCGATCCGCACTACGAGTGGAACACCAACCCAAGCTTTCCGAATGATGTCAACCGTGCCTTCTACGACGCCATGGGCGTGCAGCTCGAAAACGCCGGCGTTAAATGGGTGCGCATCGAGATCTTTGCCGAGGAGTTCGGCTCCAACGCCGGATTCGTCACAACTCAAAAGTATCGCTACTTCATCAACGAGGTCGCGCCGCGCCACGGCATCAAAGTGCTGGCGCTGCTGGCCACGCCGCTGGTGCGCTGGCAGAGCGGCGATGATAAGGGCAAATATCTCAACCCTGAGCTGCTGGAAGCGGCCTCCGACGATCCGCCGTCGACTTCGCCCAATGCCTGCGGCAAGGCCGGCACCGAGCCGCTCTATCCCTACGGCTGCGGCACGAATCCCTACATGCGCATCTGGCTCAACAACGCCTTCGATGTTGCGCAGGCGTTCCCGTACAACCCGGCGACCGGCGCCGGTATCGCGGCGATCGAGGTGCTGAACGAAGAAAATCGCTATCTCAACGGCGGCGGCAAAGGGCTGCGGCCGCTCTCCGTAGCCACATTGCTGACCAAGTTCTATCGCATCTATAAGAATGTACGTTGTCCGGGCGGCGCGATCGGTGGGAGCTGCGACCAGGTCAAGATCCTGCTCGGCGGCCTGCATCCCGATCGCTGCGATGACTGTGCGACCGGCGGCTTCAGCGACCGGCAGTATCTCGACGCGATCTACAAGTCGTCGGCGTTCCAGGGCTACCGCACCACCTACAGCAAGTATCCGGTCGACGGCATCGGCTATCACCCGTACCCGATGGAGATGCGCAGCGGCCTGGTGCCGGAGCCGAGCGGCTCGCTGGATCTGTTCCGCGTGCCGTCGCGCATGGACGCGATGCGAGCGGTGATGGTGCAAAACCTCGACAGCGCCAACAAATTCTGGATCACCGAGGTCGGCGATCGCGGCGCGCCGATTACCGTCGATCCGGCGGGCGACAACGAGCGGCGCCAGGCGCAGTTCATGCGCTCGATCTACTGGTTCCTGTGGCGCGATCGGGATTTTGTCGAGAATGTCTTCTGGTTCAAGTACGAGGACTTTGCGGTGCCGGAAGATCCCGACGCAGTTGGACCTGAAAACTGGGGCGTCGTGCGCATCAAGCCCGGCACCACCACCGAGTACGACAACAACGGCACGATCGAGCGGACCAAGCAGTCGTTCAACACGTTCAAGGAACTCGCCGAGGTTGGCCTGAGCGAGTATCACACCTACATTCCCGCCGCGACCCAGGAGTAAATCTGTTCCTCACAACAAAACCGGGCGACTCACTGAGTCGTCCGGTTTGCGTTTAATGAAAGATGCGATCTCACGCCCCTTCAGCGCCCGCTCCTAGCTCCTCAATTTCCCCGATCTCATCGAGATAATTCCAGACGCTCATGTCGGGCGGCTCCATGCCGAGCTGCGTGATAATCACCGAGATGTGCGTGCGGTGCTCGGTCGAGTGGGTGATCGCCTGAGGGATCAGGCTGGCGAGCTTGTACGCGATCAGCATAC
>DASWTQ010000587.1:0-10599 GCA_036402055.1 Herpetosiphonaceae bacterium | reverse complement strand
GCTGATACCTGGTGTCCTGGCTCGCGTCTTTCTTGTCCTTCTGGGTCATGCCGTCCTTCTTGACCTCTTCGCTCGCCTCGTTTCCTTTCACCGATGCTTCTTCTTCGCCGATCGCGTCGGCGCGCAGCGCACCGACCAGCCGGTACGCAGGCGTCAATTGCTGCGGCGGCGGGATCTCTCGGTTTTGGTAAGGCATCGGGATCTCCAGCCAGGCGTAGGTAGAATGCGTACTGAGCGCCGACCATTCTGAGTCGTTATCAGTGGTGGATGTATTCGGATCTTCAGGCAGAATCGTAGCAAGCAGCTCGCTCTTCTTAGGACCAGCCATGATCGTATTCAGCACGGGATTATGTATCGGAACCACTATCTGTTGCTCTGGCTTAACCTCAAGATATTGATCTTTGAGCCCCAGCGCATAGTGGCCCCACTCATGGATCAGTGTCGCGAAGCCTATCTCGGAGTCCCAGGGCAGGGTGATCCGGCTGTTTCTATGCCACAGGCCGCGCCCGAGACGAATTGGCTGGTACTTGTGGGACTCGTTCAACCCATCCACGGTGCTGCGTGGGAAGAGGCGGTTGGATGCGAAGATCTGAATGTCGGCACAATCCATCAGCTCCTTGCCGCCAACGCAAACGCGACCAATCGCCATATAGCCGTCGGTGACATCGTAGAGCAGCACGGAGGCGCTGGTAGTGGCCTCGCGCAACAAACGTAGATCATTATAGTTGGGCATCCACTCAAAGGCGACGATAATGTTGAAGAGACACAGATTTTTCCCTGGTCCCCAATGGCGCATAAACGCGGGCGTAAGCCAGGTGGTCTGATCGCCAGAGAGCGATAGCTTCTCGATTGCTTGCCGCTGTATCCAGTGACGGTTCGACATACTTGCCTTGAGTGGAATCGCCGTCAACGTTCCACGCTGGCGCAGACTAAATTCTTCGCGTTCTAAATCCTGCCTGAATCCTTGTTCCATAGGGTTCCTCCGTTCTGTCTTTTACTAAGCCAGGTTGAGCTGGCGGCCGTGTGTATAATGTGTGCATTCCACACCTGCTCTCAAGGATGTCACCATGTCCGATCATGTGTTTGATCACCTCCTTTTACCGGCGGCTGCGCTCCTGCGGCGGCTGGACAGCGAGGTTCTGTGTGAGGTCGCAGGCTGTCCAATCCACCAGGCCGAAGCACTCCTGGCCGGCAATCTAGTTGAGCCCGACGGCGATACGTTTCGTCTACGCGCCGAGCTTGTCGCGCCGACGCTGGCCCAGCTGCGCAGTGAGCAGCCGTCTGCCGAGATCGCGCTGCATACCGCCGCGTTCCGCTACTACCTGAGCAAGCTGCTAGCTGATGCGGGCCAGCGCCGTGTCGTTGTCGAGGACGAGTGCTGCTATCACCTCGACCAGCTCTTTCTGCTGCTCGGCGGTCAGTACGAGTGGCAGACGATTTTGGACTATACGCTGGCCCTGCGCGCGGCCAGACCGCAGCAACGACGGCACCGGCAGCGGGTGCAGGCTTATGAAGGCTATATCGCAACCCGCACCGACGATTTCCTGCGCGGCGAGGCGCTGCTCACCGATCTGCTCGCGCAACCGATCGAGGAGCCCGCTACTCGCATCAAAGCCCTCAAAGGCCTGGCCGACTCCGCCTACACCCGCTCACGCTATGACACTGCGCTGGAGCTGTATCAGCAGCTGTACGACGTGGCGCTGGCGACGGGCGATCTGGCCTATCAGGGGCTGGCGCTGCTCAATCAGGGCCTGGTGCACCACGAGCTTGAGCGCTACGACGAGGCGCTGCGCTACTGTACCCAGAGCCTGCCATACTTCGAGGCTCCCGGCGAAGAGCGGCGGCTGGCGGCGGCGCTCTATCATGCCGGCCTGTACTCGATGTATCTTGGTCGCTGGGATGATGCCTGGACGTTTAACGCGAGGACCGAGCAGCTGTTCAAGCAGCTGGGCTTAGACTCCCAGCTGGGATTCATCTACTGGCAGCAGGGCTACCTCAATCATATTTTCGGCAATGAAACGGCGAGTGAGGAGGCCTATCTGCGCGCGTTGCCGCTAGCCGAGTCGCCGCAGCATGGCCAGCCGTCGCTCGCCAAAGACGTCTGGCTCTACCGGGGGCTGCTGGCTCACACGCAAGAGCAGTGGAGCACGGCGCTGCAACACTACGAGCGCGCGCTGGCGCTGGCTACGCAGCAGGATCGGCAGCACCAGACCTGTATGATCCACTACCGGCGTGGCCAGGCCTACGATCGGCAGCGGCGCGGCGATGAGGCGCTGGCTGCGTATCTCACCGCGATCGCGTCGATCGAGTCCCTGAGCAGCAAGACGGTCGGCGAGGATGTGCGCATTGGACTGCTGGGCACCACGCAGCAGCTTTACGAGTCGACCGTGCTCCTCTACCTGGAGCGTGGGCAGATCGAAGAAGCCTTCCACTATGCCGAGCGCGCCCGATCGCGGGCTTTTCTGGATTCGCTGGAGCACAAGTCGCCGCACCTGGCGCTCACGCTGGATCAGCCTGTGACAACAGTGCACGAGCTACAGCAGCATCTGCCCGAGTCTACACTGATCGTCGAGTATTTCACGGCCGGCGTGCTGCCGCGCCACCAGCATCTGATCAACAGTATTCCTGCCGGCAACACCCGCCTGCGCAGTGCCGTGACGTTATCGCCGCAGGTTGTGGTTTTTACGATCAGCCGCGATCACTTCGGCGTTCACCGGCTCAAGCTCAACCCCAACACCCTGCGGCCGCAGCTGGGCGATACCCATCCTGGAAGGCATCTGCTGAACGGACGCATCCCCAATCACCTGTACGACACCCTGATCGCGCCGATCGAGGGCTTGATCGACCGCAGCGCAACGGTCTATATCATCCCGCATGGCCCGCTGCACTACGTGCCGTTCACCGCGCTGAGCAACGCCGCCGGCAAATACCTGATTCGCCGGCATGGCCCGGCCGTGGCCCAGGCTCCTAGCGCTACGGTTCTGCTGCGTCACTGCTTGAATCGTGCGCCCTCACAGGCCGCCACGACGCTTTGTATTGGCTACAATGATCTGGGCGGCGATCGGCCGTTACATTTTGCTGAGGCTGAGGCGCGCTATGTCGCCCGGCTTATGGATGGTACCGCCTGGACGGATGCCGAGCCGAAGCGAGAGCGGCTGTTTCAGTCGGGCAAGCAGGCACGGCTGATTCATATCGCCGGTCACGCCTACTACACGCCGCATGATCCGCTCGGCTCGGCGCTGCTGCTGGGCTCGGGCGATCTGCTCAGCGCCCGCGACATTATCGATGGGCTGGATCTCGACGCGGCTACCGTCACGCTCAGCTCGTGTACCAGCGGTGTGACCGGCGTTGTTCCCGGCGACGAGCTGCTTGGGCTCCAGCGCGCGCTGCTGTATGCCGGGGCAACCTCGATCGTCTGCACCCGCTGGGAAGCCGTCGATCTGGTCGCGCCACTAGTTATGGATCGCTTCTACGCGGGGCTGCGGCAGGGTGCTTCGCCGGCGGTTGCGCTGCGCGACGCTCAGGTCGAGGTGCGGGAGCTGGCCGCCTATGATCTGATGGCCTTGTTCGAGCAATGGCGTGCCGCGAACAATGAGCTTGCCGGTGCCATCGGCGACCCAGCCACGATTCTCGCCAGCCTCCAGGCCGAGCAGCACCTGGGCCAGTCGCAGCCGCAGCCGCTTTTCGCCCATGCCTTGCTGTGGGCTCCGTATATTGTCGTCGGCCGCGCGTGATGCAGCGCGATCACAGCTCGATCACCAGCTGTAGCGCCGGCAGCAAGCTCGACGCGATGGGCGCGAATCGTACCAGCCCGGATTCATCAGTCACCTCCTGCCAATCGTGCCCATTACCGCTGAGATGTACAACGCGACCTGCCTGATCTAGTGGATTTTCAAGCAGCGCCAGATCAAGCTGGGCCTGCACCGTGACCAGAGGTGGCTGGTTCGTATCAAATATTTCAATGGTAATGTTCACGTCTTCGGGAAGATCCGGCTTAACGTCCCAGCGCTGAAGCGCTTCGCCGCGCGCCGCGCGCAGCCTCGGCTGCTGCATGGCCGGTCCGACATGTGTCGCCAGGGGAATCACCAGCCGCCCCAGCGTATCGATCGACCAGGATCGATGCATGGACTGCGCAGGAACAGGCGCTGGTGTGCCGGGCACCTCCTTTGCTTGAAGAAACGCTAGATTGAACTGTGGCATCGTGGCCACCGGCATAAGCTCGCCTGTGTAGCTGATCTCGACGAGCGGCTGTAGCTCTTGCAGCGCGTCGTGACAGCTGCGGCAGGTGGCGATGTGTGCAGCAATGTGAGCGTACTGTGTCTGGTTCGGCTGCCCAAGAACCAGCGCTGTAGCGTATTCCGGCAACCGATCGCGTATCTCGTCGTGACTACTATGGTGATCAGCATGCTGGCAGCTGTCTGTTTCTCCCATGCTGCTTTCCTTTGCTCCTATAAGGGCGCTATATTCCGACATTCTTACTACTCAGTATCGAGCATACCCAGGGCGAACGCGTGAGTACGCCACTGCGGATCGCTCCGAATCTGCTTGAGCGCGCGCGAACGTGCGGTGTACACGCTCGCCACCGAAACGTTGAGCTGCCGGCTGATCTCCTGATCATCAAGATCATTGAGCAGCCACAGGCGCAGCACCTTTACTTGCAGCCTGGCCTGTGGATTCTTCTGCGCAAACTCGTGCAGGAATTGCTCGACGCTCTGCTGCTGCTCATGCGCCAGAATAATTCCAAGCGGTTCTACTGCCGGATCTGGCTGTAGCTCATGTGGGCTCAGCTCGCCATTCGTCGCGCCGCGCACCAGGTACTGCACCGGCCGCGTCGCATCTCGTCGCGCGATGCGTATGGCATTGAGCAGATGCTGGGCGGCAAAGGCGAAAAACGCGTGTGGCTCTCGGCAGCGATCAATGCCGCGAAACACCCGCTCCAGCGCGCTTTGGGTAACATCTTCAAGAACTTCCGGCCTGAGATCGGAAAATCGCGAGCCGGCCAGGCTATACAAATATCTGGCCAGCTCGCTGTAGGCTACATTTTGGCGGAAGCTCCCTTCGCGGCCCAGGCACGCTACGTACATGGCCGCGCAGTACGTCGCGATCACAGCACCAGTCGGCTGGTCGGCGATACCAGCCTGGATATTGCGGAGCGTTCGCTGCGTGAGATCGTCTGGAGCAAGCAGCTGCCATTGATAGCGAGCTATCAGCCGCTCAACAATCGCACGAACCTGAGCTTTCGGATCGGATGGAGGGAGATCTGTCAACATGTACCCCCTTTGTTCTTAACGCGTAGGCAGGCTAAGCTAGGGGAGTATGCAGGGTTCAACGCTGGTGGCTAGCCATACAGAAGGTTGTCATTAACCTGGCGGTACATCTTTGTCCACAGATGATTGTAGCATAGCCATGCTGGGGCCAGTTAGTAGCATGTTAGGAGAATTTCTACAGATTGTAGCATATGCCAGGCTCGCGGCGATCGCCGGCCGCCTCAAGCTGGAAGCCGACCTCGGGGAGCCGATCGGCGGCGTGGGCTGAGCCGGTGACATGTTCAACCCACCTCCGGCCATGGCCCGCTCTAGAAAGCCGGAGCCAAACCTGCGTCAGGCTAAAACATCGGCGATCGAATCGACGATCCGCGTGGGACGGAACGAGTAGCGCTCGACATCCGCTCGCTGGGTCACGCCTGTCAGCACGAGCACCGTTTCCATGCCGCTTTCCATGCCCGCAATAATATCGGTCTCCATGTTATCGCCGATCATCGTCGACGACTCGGAGTGCGCGTCGATCGTGTTGAGAGCCGTGCGCATCATCAAAGGATTGGGCTTGCCGATGAAGTAGGGCTGAATGCCGGTGGCGGTCGCGATCAAGGCCGCGATCGCGCCGGTTGCCGGCACGATGCCGGTGCTGCTGGGACCGTTGACATCCCGGTTGGTCGCGATAAAGCGCGCCCCGCCGGCTACCAGCCGCACAGCGCGGGTGATATGCTCGAACGAGTACGCGGTTGTCTCGCCGACCACCACATAGTCGGGATTATGATCCGTCAGCAGATAGCCAATCTCGTGGAGCGCAGTGGTCAGCCCCGCCTCGCCGATGACATAGGCGGTGCCGCCCGGCCGCTGGGAGTGCAAAAACTGCGCGGTCGCCAGCGCCGACGTATAGATATGCTCGGCGGGCACCACCAGGCCGATCTGCTGGAGCCGGAGTTGGAGATCGCGCTGGGTGTACATCGAGTTATTGGTGAGGATCAGGAAGGGATGCTCCTCAGCGACCAGCCGCTCGATGAACTGCGCCGCGCCGGGAATCGGAATATTGCCGCGCACCAGCACCCCATCCATATCGCTGAGATAGCTCTTGGTCCCTGTATTCATGGACTTCTCCTTCATGCCGCTATCACGGGAAGACTCTGCATAGTATAGCCTAGATTAACCGATTGCTGCCGCTATGCCACGTTTGGCTGATCTTCTCAACGCCAGCTTAGCTGCCGGTATTTCTGCGGAATTTTGAGTGTTGACAATTGTTCACCCTTGTGATAATTTTGAAACAGTTCAAATCCATGAACGTAGTACTCTAATCGGCAGTATGCATCGCCTCAAACTTCTCTTACTAAACGTGTTCTGTTATTAGGTGATAGTAAAGCGATGATGCTTTTTATACTGGTAGCAGCTTCTTACCGAAACACAGTTTCGTAGCAATACAAAGCCTTATCTGCGTCTTCAGCATTAATCGGCTTTCCATATCCACCAGTACAATCGCGTGTGCTGCTGATGTTGCGGCGAACGATCATCTACTGGCTAAGCTTTCGATCTATTTTGAACCGTTTCAAAACACTTGTGCTTATGCTCAATCTCGCGTAGCGCAAAAGGAGGTTCTTTTTTCGCGTAGGAACTCCAATGGCTCACGCAACAAGGATGTACAGCTCTCAAAGTGGAGGAAACTTCTTATGAAGCTCAGACGAGCGAGTTGGCTTTTTACGACGGTCGGAATGCTGGTTACTCTGGTGTTGAGCGCCTGCGGCGGCCCACCCGCAACCACGACACCAGCAGAGTCGTCTGCTCCCGCTGCATCTGCCGCCGCCGCATCTCCCGCGACGGATAACCAGCCGGCGTCGGCTGCGCCCGAGGCTTCCTCGGCCGCTTCCCCTGCGGCGAACCTGCCGCCGACCCTGATCAAAATGCCCGAGCAGATTGCCGGAGGTCGCCCGGTCAACATCACGGTGATCGGCAAGCCGCCGGAGTCACAGCCCGAGGCGCTGGCAGGCTGGACCGCGCAGGTGGAGCGCTTCCAGGAGCTGTACCCCAACGTCACCGTCACCGGCTCGGACTACACCTACAGCCCTGACACATTCGCGACGCTGGTGGCGGGCAAGCAGGTGCCAACGCTGTTCGAAGTGTATCTCTCCGATCCGTCCAAGATCATCGATCAGGGCATCGCCGCCGACCTGAGCGCCATCTTCGACGAGCAGAAGCTGCGCGATGTGTTCAACCCGAACATTCTGTCGATCACCTCCAAGGACGGCAAAGTCTACGGCATTCCGAAGTTCGCCTACGCGATGGGCCTGGGCTACAACATCGGCCTGCTCAAAGAGGCCGGCTTCGATGGGCCGCCGAGCACCTGGGAAGAGCTGGCCACAATGGCGCAGAAGCTGACCAATCGTGACGCCGCCCGCGCCGGATTCTCGTTCATCAGCGACGGCAGCAACGCCACCGGCTGGCAGTTCACCACTATGGCCTACACCTGGGGCGCCAAGCAGTCGAGCATTGTGCAGGCGAAAGACGGCAAGTACGAGGCCGGCTTTGCAAGCGGCGCGCCCGTGGATGCGCTGAACTTTGTCAAGGAGCTGCGCTGGAAGTACGACGTGCTGCCCCGCGAAAACCTCGACTGGGCCAAGAACGGCGAGACCTTCGCCACGGGACGCACGGCGCTCGCGCTGATCGCCAGCGATCAGTTTTCCTGGATGCGTACAACGTTCCCGGATGTCGACATGAGCCAACTGGCGCTCGCGCCGCTGCCCACCGGCCCGGACGGCAAGAGCGTGTCGCTGGTCGGCGGCAACATCGCGATGATCAGCAGCGCCGCCACGGACGACGAGAAAGAGGCCGCGACCTACTTCCGCCTGTGGACACAGTTCGACTCGACCGAGATTCAGCGCGGCTACGACGTGAGCAAGCAAGATCCGACGGTTGTCGTCGGTACGCCGTTCCTGCCGCTGTACGTCGGCGAGTACCAGACGAAATCGGCTGAGGTCCAGAAGCAGTATGCCAACCTGCCCGTCCAGAACTACCAGCTGTTCATGGACGCCGTGACCGGCGGCAAGATCGGGCTGGAGCCTGAGCTCGCGACGGCCGGCCAGGAATACTACGGCGCGATCGGCGCGGTGGTCAACTCGATCCTGACCGATCAGTCGGTCGATCCGGCGGCGGCGGCCAAGCAGGCGGCTGACACCTTCCAGGTCAACGTGCTGGATCGACTCTCGGCACAGTAGCGGCAACCGGGTACTCTCTGGATCGGGCTGGAGAATTTCATTCAGCCAGCCCGAACCTCACTACCTTTCCCTAAGTTCTGCACGCACCGATAACGATGGACGTTTCGAGGAGGAACGATGATCGCCACGCTGAAGCGGCATCGATGGCTGGGGCTGGGTCTGCTGCTAGGCTGCCTGGTCCTGGCGCTGATCATTCTTCAATTGATGCCGCAGCGGCGCCCGCATGACGTCGGGGCGCAGACGCAGAGCACGGCCACCCCGACCCGCACCACCGGCCCGGCCGTGACGCCGAGTCCGACCAGCCTGCCGGTGCCCACGCTGGTACCCGGCAGCCGTGGTGCGAAAGTGCCCTGGATCGAGTACGAGGCCGAGAGCGGCAGCACCAACGCCGGGCAGATCCCCACAAGCCGGATCTTCGGCCAGATCGCCAGCGAGGCCTCGGGACGACGCGCCGTGCAGATCAACGCGGTGGGACAGTACGTCGAGTTCACGTCGTCGCAGGCCGCCAACTCGATCGTCGTGCGCTACGTGATCCCGGACGCTCCCAACGGCGGCGGCATCGATGCCACGCTTAGCCTGTACGTCGACGGCACCTTCCGCCAGAAGCTCAATCTGACCTCCAAATATGCGTGGAGCTACGGCGGCGAGACCGGCTCGCTCAACGATCCCGGCGCGGTCGGCGCGCACCACTTCTTCGACGAGGCCCGCGCGCTGGTCGGCGAGATTCCGGCGGGCGCGACCGTCAAGTTGCAGAAGGACGGCGACGACAGCGCGGCCTACTACATCGTCGACCTGATCGACCTTGAGCAGGTCGGCGAGCCTAAGACGATGCCCGCCGACTTCATCTCGATCGCCGACTGCGGCGCAACGCCCGACGACGGCACCGACGACGGACAGGCGATCCAGGAATGCATCAACACTGCCAGGTCGCAGAGCAAAGGCGTGTGGATTCCGGCCGGCACCTTCGACAGCAACGCCCAGCCGCAGAGCAACATGGGCATCGCGATCGCGGATGTGACAGTGCGCGGCGCGGGCATGTGGTACTCGACGCTGCGCGGCCCGTACGCGCGCTTCCACTGCACCGGCAGCAACTGCCGCTTCGCCGACTTCGCGATCCTGGGCGAGACTGTCACGCGCGACGATAAAAATCCTGAGAACGGCTTCAACGGCGGCGCGGGCTCCGGCTCGTGGATGGATAGCGTGTGGGTCGAGCATACCAAAGTCGGCTGGTGGGTCGGCGCGGGCAGCCAGAACGTGACCGACGGCCTGGTGATCAAGAATAGCCGCTTCCGCAACCTGTTTGCCGACGGCGTGAACTTTACCAACGGCACCAGCAACTCGATCGTCGAAAACTCGCACTTCCGCAACACCGGCGACGACGCGCTGGCGACCTGGGCGCCCAGCTTCGACGGCCCGATCACAGCCAACAACACGTTTCGATTCAACACGATCCAGCTGCCGTGGCGGGCCAACTGCCTGGCGATCTACGGCGGTCGCGATCACAAAATTCAGGATAATCTCTGCTACGACGTGCTGACCTATCCCGGCATCCTGATCGCGCAGGAGTTCGACTCGCATCCGTTCGGCGGCACGATCAGAGTGGAGCGCAACTCGTTGGTTCGCGCGGGCGGACCGATGTGGAGCCAGCAGCACGGCGCGCTCAAGATCAACACGGCGCAGGGCCCGATCGGCGGCCTGGTCGTCGACGATCTGATCATCGACAGCCCGACCTACTCGGGCATCCATATTCAAGGGCCGGCCAATCTGAGCAGCGTCACGCTCTCGAATATTTATATCACGAATCCCGGCTCGTACGGCATTCTGATCAACAGGAACGCAACCGGCGGCGCGACCTTCGACGGCGTGAGCGTGAGCAATCCGATCGCCGGTGGCCTGCATGACGAGACCAAGGGCACCTTCGCGCTGACTCGGGGCACCGAGAACAGCGGTTGGTAGTCAGACAATCGGCGGAGAATTGGGAGATGCTCCCCGGCTCCTGTTCACCGGCTACATTCTTTGGTCGATCCAGAGGGACGCAGCGCCAGTGCGTCCCGGCGAAGCTTTCACAACCTTGTTACTGGCAGCATATTTCATGGGATAACCGTTTCCGAAGCCTG
>DASWTQ010000586.1:0-5562 GCA_036402055.1 Herpetosiphonaceae bacterium | reverse complement strand
TTCAGGTGTTCTTCATCAACCATCGTTCACAAGCATTCCTACACCAACGGTCGGACCTCGATGACGCTGCGCGCCGGTGGTCGCGCCGGCCACTCTTTGGCGATCTCCAGCGCCTCGTCGAGATCTTCAACCTCGATCTCGGCATAGCCGCCGATTACCTCGGTGCCTTCAAGAAACGGACCATCCGTAATCAGCGGCTCGTCGTTAGCGCCGAAATGCACACTTGTGGAGGTGTGCGGCGGCAACAAACGATTGCTGCTTTTGATCTTGGCGCTGTGCTTGCCAAACCACTGGCCAACCTTGGCATTCTGTTCGGCGCGTGCCTCCTCGGGCAGCGCCTGCCATGCTTCCAGATCCTGAGCCGAGCCGCAAAACATAAGCAGGTACTTCATGGTTGTTCCTTTCTGGGCGCTCCGTGTGGAAACACCCTGATTATACCGTCCTTCATATATACGACGAACGGGGATACGCCAAAAAGGACATCGTTTCGACGAGTTTTGTTAAAGAACAAACGGAGAACAAAGAACCGAGAACCGAGAACAAGAGAACAAAGCAGTACCAAAACCTCCTTGCCTGTCGCAACTGAGCCGGGTACCCTCTGGGTGTGCTTGGCGAAGTTCGGAGAAGGGGGTGAGGGCCAGCGAAAGAACAAAAGAACAAGGTATTTTGTTCCCTTGTTCCTTTGTTCCCGTGTTCCCGTGTTTGCCGTCAGGGCCACCAAGCCTCTGCCGGTGAGCGATCTTTACAGCTATGCGCGCTCAATGAAGACATTCTCGATACCGCGCAGGAGCAGGCCCGGCGTGTAGATAATCGGCGGGTGATTCTCGGCCAGGCGCAGCCGTGGCAGCCGCTGCCGCAGCACCTCCAGAGCAACCCGCGACTCTAGCCGCACAAGCGGCGCGCCGGCGCAGTAGTGAATGCCGTAGCCAAAGACCATATGCCGGTTCGTGTTGTCCCGCTGAAGATCGAAGACTTCGGGATTGTGGAACTGGCGCTCGTCGCGGTTGGCCGACGACAGCAGGCCATAGATCATCGAGCCGGCTGGGATCGTGACGCCGCCGATCTCGACATCTTGCTTGGCCGTGCGGAAGATCCCGTGGATCGGCGAGACGAGCCGCAGCGCCTCTTCGACCACCCGAGCGAGCTGATCCGAGTTAGGATCGAGGGTTTCCCAGGTGCCGTGCTGGACTAGCTGAAGCATACAGGCGCTCAAGAAATGCGTGGTTGAGGCAATACCCGCCGTAAGCAGCGTGATCAGCAGCTCGATCAACTCGTCAGTGTTGAGCTGATCTTGATCGTTGTTTTGCAGGGCGGTGGCCAGATCGTCGCGGGGTGCGGCCTTGCGCTGTTGCAGCAGGTCGCCCATGTATTTGAAAAGATCAAGATACAGCTGGGCACGTTTTTGTTGCTCTTCTTCGGGCAGCGCCTGCGTCAGCAACACGGCCAGGTCATCGGTCGAGGTGCGAATCCACTCGCTGTCTGCGTCGGGCATGCCGATCAGACGGCAGATCGCCAGCACCGGCAGCGGACGGGAAAAGCCGTTCACAAAATCGATCGGCCCCTCGGCGGGAAACGCATCCACGAGCTTGGTCGCCAGCTCGCGGATCTGGCCTTCGAGCTGGAGCACGCGCTTGTGTGTAAACGTATTGGTGATCGCGCGGCGCAGGCGGGTGTGAACCGGCGGATCGGCCATCACCAGACCGCCGGCCTCCGAGGTGAACATTGTATTGTCGAGCATCCTCAGCGTCGCCGGCGAAAGATGCGCAGGTGCCGCAAAGGCTTCACGGCTGGAAAAGCGCTGCGGATCTTTCAAAATATTCTGCACGTCCTCGTAGCGCGACACGATCCACATATTGACGATCGGGCTGAAAAAGGCCGGCTTTTCCTCGCGATAGCGCGTCAGGAACGGGAAAGGATTTTCCAGATACGGATTTTGAAACGGCATGAAGTCCATGCCTGGTGCATCGGCTGGATGCGCGGCGTAGTTCGTCACGGTTCTACCTCCATAAACATACACTTGAATGAATCTGAATATGCGTGTCGTGTTAGAGCGTCGAGACCGGCTCAAGCTGCTGCGTCTCGGTTGTGACCGGTTTCTCACGGAAGTGCGGCATTACATAGTTGGCCAGCAGATCTTGCTGCTTGTGCACCACCTCGTCGGGCATTGGCCCCAGCCGCGTCACGTTGACCACCATCCCAGCGTGCAGCTCGTCGGTGTGATAGGCCAGCTTCTCGATCACGGTGTCGACGCTGCCCACGATCACCACGCCGGTATCGACCAGCTCTTTGAACGAGCGCGGCTTCATCATCGCCTCGGCGGCACCGCTCTTGAGGATATTGAGCGTGCTTTGTTCGCTGAAGTAGCCCGGTGGCGTGACGAACTGCGGGCGAACTTTGAAGAAGGCTTTGTCGAAGAGCCACAGGACGTACTGCTCGGCCTCTTTCATCGCCTGCTCGTCGGTCTCGGCGACAAATATCGGGGCGCAGAAGGCCAGCTGCTGGGGCGGTGCCTCGTAGCCATATTTTTCTTCTGCCAGCCTGCGATACAGGTTGTACACCATGCGCCGCTGCTCGGTGGTCATAAACACCGTCATGTAAGGATAGCGATGCTTGGCGGCGGTATCGATCGTTTCGAAGCTCATCGAGCCGGGCAGCCAGACGGGCGGATGCGGCTGTTGGATCGGGCGCGGCCAGATGTTGACATAACGGTAGTTGAAGTGCTCACCCTCGAAGGCAAACGGGCCGGGACGCGTCCACGCCTGGATAATCAGATCGTGGGCCTCGTCCATCAGCTCGCGGCTGAGCGTGGGCTTGACACCGTAGTTGAAGTACTCCATGCCGATCGCGCGCACAAAGCCCGAGATGATCCGTCCACCGGTGATCACATCCAGCATCGCGATCTCTTCGGCTACGCGCAGTGGATCGGCGTGGAGCGGCAGCGAGTTGCCGATGATCCCGATCTTGGCGCGCTTGATGCGCTGGCTGAGCACCGCCGCCATAATATTGGGCGAGGGAATCGTCACGGCGACGTTCTGATGATGCTCGGGCACGATCACGCTATCCCAGCCCAGTTGATCCGCGCGCTCGATCTCGTCGAAGTAGCGGTTGAATAGCGCGTGGCCCTTGGCCGGATCATACAGTTCGTTGGGAATCGTGACCCAGGCCGAGTCGTACTTGTCGTAGTCGTCGGGCAGGTAGGGCCAGGGCATCATGTGATGATAGTGAAAAGAAAGCTTGTTCATGCGCTCAACGTCTCCTGTTGCAGAAACTCGGCAACGGCATCGCTCCACGCCTCCGGCTGCTCAAACATCGGCATGTGGCCGGTGCCGGGCAATGTGATCAGCTGGGAGCCAGGGATCAGGCGCTGGTAAGCCTCGCCATAGACCGGATGCGTCAGCCGATCGTTCGCGCCCCACACCAGCAGCGTCGGGCTGCTGACGCGCTCCAGCCGCCGCTCAAGCTTAGGGTCGTAGCTGGGATTCCAGATCAGCGCGGCCAGCGTCGTCATCTGCTTGTACTGCTCGAACATATACTCGACGTTGATCTCGGACGGCATCAGCGGCATGGCGGCCATCATGTTCTCGAAGCACGTGCCGATAAACTCTTCGGGTGCCATCGCGAAAATATCCGGGATCGGCGTGCCTTTGACACGCAGGCCCAGCGCATTCGACAGCACCAGCTTGCCGACGCGCTCGGGATACCAGGCCGCGACCTCGGCTGCGATCCAGCCGCCGATCGAATGCCCGACCAGCAACGGCTTGTCGAGGCCCAGCGTATCCAGCAGATCGCGAACGTACAGCACATAATCGCTGATGTCGCGCATCCAGCCGGGACGCGGCGTCAAGCCGAAGCCAGGCACATCGGGCGCGAAAACGTGAAAGTGCTGCGCCAGGGCCTTGTGGTAATCGAGCCACAGATTGCCGAGCATCATGCCGTGCAGGTAGATCAAGGGCGGCGCGGTCGGATCACCGGCCTCGAACAGATGCGTGGAGATGCCACGCACATCGATCGTGCGCTCGACAAACTCGGTCGTCTGGGCTGCTTCAGGTAGACTCATAACGCTCCTCTTGGTGCTGGTAGCAGATGTCGGCGCGAGAACATGCATCGCCCTCGCGCCAGCCCGCGCTACGCCGCTTCTTGATCCGAGACCTCATAGTTCACCACCGACGGCGGCCCCGCGAAGAAAACGCTGACTTTCGCTAGTCGCTCCTGGATACGCGGGTGGCTGATGCTCGCGCCGCTGGCCTCAAGATCGGCGGCGGTCTGCCAGTAGGTAATGCCCAGCACCTTGTTATTCTCGCGGTCGATCAGATTGGTCGCGCCCTGGTAGCCCGCTAGCTGGCGCAGCTCCGGCATCACCGTTGCGCGCAGAATTTCAACCGCCTCGTCGATCTTGCCCGGCTGGTAGTGAAAGGTAATGGCTCGTGCGTACATGGATTGGTTTTCCTTTGAGATTATGCGTTTTGCACAGGAAACAGCTGCGACATCTGCATGCCGATCTTCATGTCGCCGTTGACTTTCAGCTTGCCCGACATAAAGGCGCGCATGCCGTCGAGCTTGCCCTCGGCGATCGAGAGCCAGTCTTTGCCGCTGATCGTGAACGTGACATCCGGCTTTTCGACGCCGCCTGGGATCAGATGACCAACCCCGTTGTCGATCTGGATCGCCCAAACTCCGGCCTCGTCGCCGGTGATATTCCATTGCAGCGTTTTGTTCATGCCGGCGGCGGCGCTTGCGTCGAGACGATCGGGCAGTGATTGAAAAAGTTCGGCAACCTGCATGGTTGTGTTCTCCTTGTACAGCTAAATGATTGGAAGGACAGGCGCGCCTGCCCTAGGATCAGCGCGTGCCGGTGGTCGTTTTGATGTGCTGGCTCGTGCGGTGGGCCAGAGCCATGATCGAAAGCATCGGGTTGACGCCGACCGCGTTGGGAAAGACGCTGCTATCGCAGATATACAGACCGTTGACGCCGTGTACCTGCTGATGCTGATCGGTGACGGATGTTGTGGGCGATGCGCCCATGCGGCAGGTGCCCATCTGATGGGCGGAAAACATCAGAATCCGGTTCGGACCCATGCCGTGGCGCGCAACCTGGCGATCGAACTCGCGCAGGTGCTGCTCTTGCAGCGTGGTATGTGCCGTGCGCTCGACATACGTCGGCTTGTTCTGAAGCGACATCACCTCGTCGGCACCGGCGGCAAAATGGATGCGCGCCATGCGCTTAAGGCCATGCGCGATATGCCGGCGATCGTAGGCCGAGACCACGTAGTCGATGATCGGCTCGCCCTTGCTGTCCAGCGTGATCGTGCCCTCGCCTTTATCGCGCGCGACGATAATGATCGGTGCCAGACGATCGCCGCGAATCATCTGCTCACGGTAATCGCGCGCCGAAACCCAGGGCCGGGCCAGCGCAAACAGGCCGGGATGCCCAGGTGCGGCCTCTAGCTTGTAGCCGTAGTTGCCGTCGAGATGCGCAAACTCGTCGGAGTAGGCCGATTGCAGCACGCCCTGCCAGGCGTTGACTTTCTTCGGGTAGAGCCCGACGCTGACGGTAGTCGGATG
>DASWTQ010000585.1:0-15070 GCA_036402055.1 Herpetosiphonaceae bacterium | reverse complement strand
TTGCCCGCGCCAAAGACCTTTTCGAAGCCGCCCATAAACCATTCATAGCCGAGGTACACGCGCACCACGAGCCAGGCGATGCCGGTGATTTTAGGATTGCGAAGCGCGTTCATGCTCTAGCTCCATTCGTTGCGAGTGATTGCCGTTTGTTGCATCTGCCGGTAGTGTACCTGCGCCGCCGCCCGCCCTCGTGAAGGCGTGACACCGCTGCGTGGTAGCTTCACAACCGAGATTGAATGGAGGAAGATCTGCGCGATATGAATCTATAGGTGAGAGCGGAGTCGCGATCGCCGCGACTCCGCGTCCGCGTCCGATTCTGCTATGAGCTGTGCGACGACCAGAAGCGCTCAAGCGCCGCTGCCGCCTCGGCGGGCCGTTCCAGGGGCCACCAGTGGCCGCAGTTCTCAAAGACCAGCAGCTCACCGCCGACGCGCTCGGCAAGCCGCTGCCCGAACTGCACCTGCACATAGGGATCGTCTGCGCCCCAGATGATCAGAGCCGGCCGCGTGATGGCGTCGACGGCATCGTGCCACTCCTCGCCGACGTGCACCGCCGAGCGATACAGCCGCAGAATGCTGTCTTTCATCGTATCGTCCACATAGCGCACTGTCTCCTCCGCCTCTGCGGCGGGGACGTTATTCGCTACCAGCAGGCCCTGGAGCACCTCGGGCGTCATGCCTGCCATGACCTGCTCGCCGACCTCCGGCGTTTGCCACTGCTGGGCGATGTCGTGCCAGACGTACTCGCGATCGGCCGGGCCAGAGCCGCAGGCCCAGGTTCGAATCAGATCCGGCCGCAGCGAGACAACCCGCTGGACCAGCAGTGCGCCCCAGTCATGCCCGACCAGATCGACGGGCTCGCCGATGCGCTCGATCTCTTCGATCAGCCATTGAGCATACGCCTCCTTGGTGGAGTCGAAGCCACTCGGGATGGGCGCGTCGAAGCCCGGCAGCGACACGGCGATCACATCGCTGCGCTGTAGATGCGACCGCAGCGGATTCCACAGGCGATGGGTATCGGCAACTCCGTGAACAAAAACGGCAGGCATAGTCCCTCCTTGTTTGGTGGCGCGGCGGAACGCTCAGGTGATCTGCTGGCGTTTTTACATATTTGCCAGCAGATTGAGCGCTGAATATGCGCGATGCTACATGCGTCCAAACGGCCTGTCAAATGTACGGCTAAGCTTCCGCGCCGCCGCATACAACCTTTATAGCCCGCGTGGACTTCTTTTGTTCTTTGCTCTTTGTTCTTTCGCTGGCCCTCACCCCCGGTGCTGTGCACCACCCCCTCTCCCGTTTCCTTCGTCACAGGCGAGGGGGAATGAAGGTGCTTTGCTTTGGTTCTTTGTGCTTTGTGCTTTGTTCTCTTGTTCTTTTGTTCTTTTGTTCATCTCCCGCGTGGCGTATACACAATCGTCAGGCCGATCTCGTCGGCTGGCTCGTAGGAGCGCTCGATCTGTTGCAGCATCTCGTCGGTCCAGCGCTCACGCTCAAGCCTGAAACCGGGAACGCGAAAGATCAGGATCGCGGCGTAGCGGTGCTGCGCGATCGCCTCTAGCAGCGGTGTTTGATCCCACACGCCGGCTCGCGCCAGCTGCGTCATCTCGAACGGCTGCATGTCGATCGGACGGCCCGCCGGCGGCAGCAGGCCCATCGCCTCATCGGCCAGCACCGGACCGTTCGCCTGCTGCACCACGCGTAGCAGCTGATCGGGCGTCTCGGGATCGTCCAGGACCGCCGTGGTGAAGGCGTGGTAGCGCGAGCCCGGCACCAGCACAAAGACTTGTAGCGCCAGCACCAGCATCGCGCTCTGTCGAAGCAGCGGCCGTGGTCGCAGCCACGCGAGCAGCCCGCCAATCGCCAGGCTCAGCGCCGCCGAAAACTCAAGCAGATAATTGACATTCGAGCCGATCTTGCCGATCGTCAGGGCGGAGACGGTCGCGCCGATCCAGTAGGGCGCGATCACACGCCACGAGCGCAGGCGAAACCAGCCGGCCAGCAGCACAAACGTCGCGCCGCCGATGATCAGCACCGGCAGTAGATCGATCGACTCAAGCAGGTACTGGCGCAGCAGCGGCCACTGGTAGTCGTTGAGATTGGCGGTGACGATATTGAACCAGAATCCATCCTGCGTCAGCCATTGCAGCAGCGCGAACAGCATGATACTGATGCCGCCGATCCCGGCTGCCAGCGCCCAGGCGGATCGCGGACGCTCCCAGAGCAGCCACATAAACGCGGCCAGCGGCGCTGCCAGACCGTAGGATTGGCGCGTGTACACAGCTGCCGTCAGCAGAAGCGCGCCGCCCGCGATCGCCAGGTGCCGCTCGGGCCGGCGCACTACCAGCAAGAGACCGCCCAGGCTCAACGCCAGCGCCAGCGCGTCGATGCGAGCCAGCGCCGACCAGAACGACACGTAGGGAATCACCAGCAGCACCAGTCCGCTGACCAGCGCCGCCAGCCGGTCGCCCGTGAGTGTGCGCACGATCAAGCCGACGAACAGCGCGGCGGCGATTGTGCTGAGCCACGAGATCAGCCGTCCATACCAGTAGGCCGCGCCGAAGATGCGCGTCAGCGGCGCTTGCAGCAGCATATACAGCGGCGGGTAATTGGCGATCGTCCACGGCGGCGCGTCGGACGCGATGCGATAGATGTTCTCGCCGTGAGCCAGTCGCAGCGCCTGATCCAGCAGTGGCCCTTCGCCGTAGTCCAGCGGATACGGAAAGCGGATCGCGCGCCAGCCGTACTGCGCCCACACCAGCACGCCCAGCCCCAGCATAATCAGCAGCACGGTTGCGGCACCGCCCACGCGTGGCAGCGCCAGCCGATCCCGCCAACCGCCGCGCGGCCCGAAGGTTTGCTCAGACGCCGCCTCATAGCCGACCAGCCCGGTCGTTAGCTGGCGTTGAAAAACCATCACCAGCAATACCACCGGAATCATGACGAACACCGAGGCCGCCAGTGTCAGCACCGCGCCGAAGCCGTCGAAGCCAAAGCTGGCGATCAAGGTCGTGATCGTCAGCATGCCGCCGGGCCTGCTCAGCGTGCGGGCGAATAAAAACTCGTTCCAGGCTGTGATAAACGTCAGCAGTCCGACGCCGGTCACGCCCGGCAGCGACACCGGCAGCACGATCCAGGCGAACGCTTGCAGTGGCGTCGCGCCGTCGACGTAGGCCGCGTCCTCAAGATCGGCCGGGAGCTGGCGATAGTAGCTCGATAAAAACCACACCGCCAGCGGCAGCGTCAGCACCAGATTGGTCAGGATCAGGCCCAGCGGCGAGTCATACAGGCTGAGCTGCCGACACTCCCCGCCGACGATCGCGCACGGATTGACCAGCAGCGCATACAGGCCGCCGAGCAGCACAAACGGCGGAAACGCCGCCGTCCAGACCAGCAGCGTGCGCAGCGGACGCCGCCCACGAAAGCGCAGCCGCCCGATCGCATACGCCGCCATCGAGCCGAACAGCAGCGTCAGCGCCAGCGTGCCCAGCGTGACGGCGATCGAGGTGTACAGCGCACGCTTGAAGCGCGGATCGGCGGCGATCACGATGTAGTTGAACAGCGAGAACGACGGCCAGTACTCGACTTGCAGCAGCTTGACCGGGCTTTTGAAGGACGAGACGATCAGCCAGTAGACGGGAAACAAAAAAAACGCCAGCAGCAGCGCGACAAGAACATACAGCGCCAGCCGACGAGCTATGCGGCGAATCCGTGCGGTGGTCATGCCTGCGATTATACTGCTTGCCCGGCGTTCGATCGAGCGCGAACACACCGCCGATGACTGATCCCGCCGCATTCTCTTGCTGCGTTATGATATATTGTGTATCATAAGATGTAGAACATAGCGAAGGATATTCGCAATCTCGATATGCAGCACGGACGCTGCAACAAGAGGAAAACCTATGACATCATCGCAACCACATAGCGTACTCGCCGCCAAACCGACGCCGCCGATGGTTCCCGGCACGCCTGTAATCGGCAATCTGCCCCAGTTCATGCGCGATCGACACGGGTTGTTCCAGCGCGGCCTGGATCGCTTCGGCCCGATCTTTGGGCTCAAACTGGCCGGACGCTCGGCTGCGGTGCTGGTCGGGCCGGAATACCAGGAGTTCTTTTTCAAGGAAACCGACGCATCCTTGAGCATGGACAAGACCTATAAATTTCTGGCCGCTGCCCTGGGCGATGTCGGCTTTGCGGCCTCGCCCGAAACGTATCTGCTCCAGCGGCCGGTTATGACCCGGCCCTTCAAGGCCGAAAAGATGCACACGTATCTGCGCGTGATGCACAGCGAGATCCAGCAGTGGCTCGATACGCTGGGCGCGGAGGGCGAATTCGAGCTGGTCTCGTCGATCAATACGGTCGTGCAAAATGTCGCGGCTCATGCTTTGATGGGCAAAACCTTTCGCGATCAGCTGGGCGCCGAATTCTGGCAGCTCTACGGCATCCTCGGCAAGTCGCTCGATCCGGTGCTGCCGCCGCATCTGCCGCTGCCTAAGTTCATCCGCCGCGATCGCGCCAAAGTCAAGCTGCGCGCCATGCTCAAGCCGATCATCGCCGAGCGCCGCGCGCATCCCGAGAGCTACGACGACTTTTTGCAGGATTTTGTGACCACGCCGCTGGCCAACGGTCAGCCGGCCGACGACGAGACGATCATCAGCATGCTCATGGGCCTGATGTTCGCCGGCCACGAGACCACCGTCGGGCAAGCCTCATGGACGATCATCCAGCTGCTTCAGCACGCGGACTACTTCGCTCGGGTGCGGGCCGAGGTCGATGCGCATGTCGTGCCGGGCCATCCGATCGACGCCAAAACGTTGCGCGCGCTGGAGCATACGCTGTGGGCGGTGCAAGAAACAGGGCGGATGCATCCGTCTGCGGATCTGCTGCTGCGCCTGGCCGAGCAGGATCTGGATGTTGGCGCCTACCGCATTCCCAAGGGCTGGATGGTGATCGCCAGCGCCGCCGTCGCGCATTTTCTGCCGTCGCTCTTCACGGAGCCCCGGCGCTACGATCCGCTCCGCTTCGCTCCCGATCGCGCCGAAGATCGCCAGCATCGATTTGCGATGATCGGCTTCGGCGGCGGGCTGCATAAGTGTACGGGGATGAACTTCGCCACCAACGAAATGGCGATCATCACCGCGCTGCTGGTGTCGCAGTTCGAGCTGACGCTGCGCACGCCCGATCCGCAGGCCGAGCATGGCAGCGGTGCAACCCGCCCGACTTCTACGTTGATTGGCTATCGCCGGCGCGAGACTCCGGCCATGGACGGGGCTACCATGGCTGCGGCGGTCGCGGCAGGCTGCCCGCACGCGCAGTCGCTCAGCCATGCGCACGGCACAGATCCACACGCAGGCGCATAATCTAGTCCGCAGATCAGCAAAGGAAGATCAAAGCCCGCGCAGACATTAGCTGTTTGCGCGGGCTTGTGGATTAATACGTGATTATTGAGCGGGAACAGAGAGCGCGTTACTGGCCGGGCTCTCGTTATGCAGCCGGTCCAGCGCTGTCACGACATAGGTGTAGGCGGTGCCGGCGACGGCGCGCGTATCCAGGTAGCTCTGCGTGGTCGCCGTCGTGGCGCGCTGCACAACCAGGATCTTGGCCGGATCGGCGAGGTTGACCGGCTCGCTCTGGTTGAAGCGATACACCGCAAACGCGGTATCATCGCTGGCTGTGCTGGTCCAATCGACGCGCACGCCGTTCGCGGATCGGGTCGCGGCGACGGCGTTCGGCGCGCTGGGCGCTGTGCTGTCCAGCCAGGGATACGGATCGACCAGCGCCGGATAGCGCCAGATGTCGTTGGTCAGCCGGTCGCGGAAGCCCAGCGGATTGGCGGTCACGCTGTCGATGTTGTAGAGCATGCTGCCCATAGTTTCCGGGAATTGCAGATTGTAGGCGAGCTGGTTCGGCAGCTCGTCGGGATTATCCCAGGCTGCCGTGTCGTTGCCGATCTTGTACGCGCCGTGGCCGATGTAGAGCTTGACCCGGTAGCCGCGCACTTCGGTTGTCCACCAGCTGACCAGCTTTTCATAGGCCGCCGGAGTAAAGCCAAAGCTCCAGTAGATCTGCGGCGCGATGTAGTCGAGCCAGCCCTGGCGAATCCAGGTTCGCGCGTCGGCATAGATGCCGTCATACGCCTGGAAGCCCGACGTATCCGAGCCGGTCGGATCGGTTGAGCGGTTGCGCCAGATGCCGAACGGGCTGATGCCGAACTTGACGTAAGATTTGGTCTGCTTGATCGCTGTCGAAACCTCGCGCACCAGCGTGTTGACATTGGAGCGTCGCCAGTCGGCTTTGACCGGAAACTGGCTTGCGCCATAGGTCTGATAGGTTGCGTTGTCGGGAAAATCCGTGCTGCCCGACGGATACGGGTAGAAATAGTCGTCGAAGTGGACCGCGTCGATGTCGTAGTTGCGCACCACCTCGACGATGCTGTCGACCACATGCTTGCGCACTGCCGGCTGTCCGGGATCGTACCAGAGCTTGCCGCCGTAGCTGACCACATACTGGGGGTTGAGTCGCGCCCAGCTCGATGCCGCCAGCGCGCTCAGGTTGGTATCCATGCTGACGCGATACGGATTGAACCAGGCGTGAAGCTCAAGATTCCGGGCGTGGGCGGCGTTGACCGCAAAGGCCAGCGGATCGTAGCCGGGGTTTTTGCCGGGCGTGCCCGTGAGATATTTCGACCACGGGTTGATCGTCGAAGGGTAGAACGTGTCGTCGGTGGGCCGAATCTGGAGAATCACGGCGTTCATGCCCATCTGCTTCGACGCATCCAGCATACCAATCAGCTCCTGCTGCTGCTGAGCGATCGACAGGCCGGTAGCCGACGGCCAGTTGACGTTGACCACGGTGGCGATCCAGGCCGCCCGCAGCTGCCGTTTGATCCAGATGGTCTGGGTTGACATGTGGCTGCTCTTCTGAGACTGACGTGCGGATGCGACCGGCGAGTAGGCGATGAGCCCAAGCATGGCGACGACAAACAAGGCGAACGAACTCAGACGATGGTGGTGGCGCATACGTTCAGAGCCTTTCTGCAAAGCGGCAATGGCGATCCAGGCTGCGTTTCGATTGCGGGCGATAGTGGTCTAGACCAGTATAGAGGATGGTTTAAATTTAATCAATTTTTACTTTCTGGGCTGACCATGCACATACTTTCCTCATCTGTTCTACACAAGTTCTACATATCGTTTCAGTATCATTGGCGCACATCAGATAGCAAACACCACAGGAGATGTGCTGTGAACAAACCAATGAGCCTTGTTACCACCGGCCTGCTTGTTTTGGCGCTAAGCGCGTGCTCGGGCACTCCGGTTGAATCTGTTACTGAAGCGATCCCGGCCCAAAGCACAGCCGTCGTGACGAGCGATTCGACGTCAGCCGGCGCCACAACGTCGATCGATAGCGCGACGCCAACACCGGCGGCGGCTTCAGTCGCGGCGGCGAATGTCGAGCAGACCGAGACGCATGATGCTGTCGAGGACTACGAGTGGGATGACTCAGCCGCGATCCCGATCACGCTGAGCGGCGATTCGATCGGCGTGGATGGAGACGGCGTAACCGTCGACGGCAGCACGGCCACGATTACCGCTGCCGGAACCTACAGCCTGAGCGGCACGCTGGCGGATGGACAGATCATCGTCGATACGCAGGACGAGGCGATCGTGCGCTTGATCTTGAACGGCGTCGATCTCAAAAGCTCCACCAGCGCGCCGATCTACATCATGAACGCCGAAAAAGCGATGATCGTGCTGGCCGACAATACCGAGAACGCGGTAACCGACGCGGCATCGCCTGTGTTTGCGGCTACCGGCGTGGATGAGCCCAACGCGGCGGTCTTCAGCGCGGCCGACCTGACGATCACCGGCAACGGCTCGCTGACGGTCGACGGCACCTACAACGATGGCATCGCCGGCAAGGACGGCTTGGTCATCGCCGGCGGCACGATCGCCGTGGACGCGATCGACGACGGCATTCGCGGCAAAGATTATCTGGTCGTCAAAGACGGGAACATCACGGTCAGCGCGCAGGGCGATGGTCTCAAAGCTGATAACGCGGAAGATGCCGGCGCGGGCTATATCGCGATTGCGGACGGCGTCGTGAAGATTACTGCGGGCGGCGATGCGATCGCGGCCGAGACCGATGTGCAGATCAACGACGGCGAGTTCACGCTGGTCTCGGGCGGCGGCAAGAACGGCGTGCTCGACGCGGAAACCTCGGCCAAAGGCATCAAGGGCGTTGTGAGCGTGCAGATCGACGGCGGAACGTTCACCATCGACGCGGCCGACGATGCGCTGCACTCCAACGGCAGCCTGACGATCAACGGCGGGACGCTGGCGCTGGCCTCGGGCGATGACGGCGCGCACGCCGATGCGACGCTGACGATCAACGGCGGCGACATCGACATCGGCGACTCCTACGAGGGCATCGAGAGCGCCGTGATCACGATCAACGACGGCAAGATCCAGCTTGTGTCGAGCGATGACGGCGTCAACGTCGCGGGCGGCAACGACGGCTCGGGCATGGGCGGCAGGATGGGTGGCCGGCCCGGACAGGCGGGCAGCCAGGATACTTTCATCTACTCCGGCAATGACTATCTGTATATCAACGGCGGTACGCTGGTGGTGGATTCGGCCGGCGATGGGCTGGACGCCAACGGCGCGATCGAGATGACCGGCGGCGTGGTGCTGGTCAACGGCCCGACTGAGCGCATGAACGGCGCGCTGGATTACGACGGCGGCTTCAAGATGAGCGGCGGCCTGCTGGTCGCGGCGGGAAGCTCCGGCATGGCACAGGCGCCGGGCACCTACTCAAGCCAGAACTCGCTGCTGATCAGCTACACCACAGCCCAGGCGGCGGGAACGCTGGTGCATATCCAGAACAGCGCGGGCGAAGAAATCCTGACCTTTGCGCCAGCCAAGGATTACCAGTCGCTTGCGGTCTCGTCGCCGGCGCTGGTCGCGGGTGAGACCTACACGGTCTACAGCGGCGGCAGCGCGACCGGCAGCGCGACGGCCGGCTGGTACCAGGACGCGACCTATACGGCCGGCACAGAGTATGCCAGCGCAACGCTCGTCGCTGGCGTCACAACGATCGGCACGCCCGCCCGGTTTGGCCGGTAGCTCAGCCGCTGCCGCTCAGCTCGGCAATCTACGTACAGCCAACCGCCTGCTCCTTCTTTGGGGGCAGGCGGTTTAGCATATCGAGAATGGAACCTGACTGTTGAAAATAGGCTGCGACAGGTGATCTCTGAGACAGATCAAGGGATCGTTTTCAACACTCAGCAGCCTTACCGCTGCTGTTGCAGGACTCGCGTTCGCGTGTACCGGGTGCGGATGAATCGATAGATTTTCAGTCCTCCCAGCAACACACTCGCGTAAAAAACGATATTCACAAGGAATGCCGCACCGTTGGCATACGGATAATCCTCAGCCCCTAGCTTGCCCCAGCCGGGTGTCGGTGAACCGATCTCGCTATCGCGAAGCACTACGAAGGGGAAGCCTGCCCGCTGCTCACCGAACTGACAGGTACCTGGCGCACAGGGCTCTCCCGGACAGAGCTTGAAACAGAGTGCTGGACGCACATACCAGAGCGATGCGACTGTAAGTCCGATGGACAGGATAAGTATCATGCTCAGCAAGAGCCAACCACCTCGAAACATGGGTGTCGTAGTCATATCCAGTCTCCTTAGCCGGATTGGACGAGGGAGATTCAGTGTAACAACGCAACAGATCAGCGATTGACCCAAAAATGCGTCAATCACTGTGGAGGAAGAATTTTGATCGCTCCGGCCGCAGCCTGCGTAACGACTGCAACAAGCGGCTGCGTCGAAGCGTATTTCCAGGAAAAGGCAGGCAATGATGAGTAAAGATTCGCTGTACGGACGGTTGCGGCAATCCCCATATCTCACAGGCTGGCGTCAGCGGGAAGTGCTGATCGTGCTTGGCCTGGCGCTGGCGACGATTGTTACCTGGCGCGTGCCGCTCGTGGGCTGGCTGCTGTATCCCTTCCAGCTGTACGGCACCTTCGTGCATGAGCTAAGCCACGGTCTGGCGGCGATCTTCACGGGCGGCGCGTTCCGGCGCTTCGTCGTCAACCCCGATCTGTCGGGCACGGCACTCTCGGCGGGCGGCATCGGCTGGATCGTGGTCAGCGCAGGCTATGTCGGCAGCGCGATCTTCGGCGGGATTCTGACGCTGCTCTCGGCGTCGGCCGTTCCTGCGCGGCGGGTGCTGGTTGGCCTGGGAATCGCGCTGGGCGTGCTGTCGCTGCTGTTTGTGCGTAATCTGTTTGGGCTGGGAGCGGGGATTGTGCTCGCGGCGCTGCTGCTGCTTGCCGGTCGCAGGCTGCGCGAAACCTGGGCCGATGGCCTGCTGCTGTTTCTCGCCGTGCAGATGATGCTCAGCGCGCTCGACAGTGTTTTTGATCTGGTTCAGATCTCGGCGGCCAGCGGCGCGATACGGACGGACGCGCAGATTATGGCCCAGGCGACAGGGATTCCTGCCATTGCCTGGGCCGCGCTGTGGAGTATTCTCTCGCTGGGGATTTTGCTGGTCTCGCTGCGGCTGGCGTATCGCCGGACTCCGCCGCCGGTGCTGCGCGATCAGCTAGCGGGGCAGCGCCCGAGCTAGCGCGAGATCTTGTAGACCAGATATTAGTCGTCGGCCTGGCCCAGCTCATAGGACATCGTCCGGCGCTGGGCTTTTGGCTCGTCAAAGTAGACCTTCAGCTCGGCGGTATCGTTCAGAAAGTTGATCTGCCCGATCTCGACCCGCGTTACCGGCAGGCCCGTGCGCTGGCGCAGATCTTCCAGCAGCGCGCAGTGATGCTCCGGCTTGATCAGCTCGATCCGCTCATAGCGAATCAGCTGCGCGCTGGCGAAATGAAAGCCCCACTCCTGCTCCAGAACGAAGAGCACCGTGATGACCGTCACGTTGACCGCGAGCAAAACCCACCAGCTGTTCGCGCGCAGCACCACCGAGTTCAGAACCGGCAGCGCGGTGACAATAAACAGATAGGTCATCTCGCGCGGCGACATGGTCACCGTGCGATAGCGCAGCACCGAGAAGATCGCGAAGAGGCCGAAGCCAACGCCGACACCCAGCTCGGCCGTAGCCAGAAAGCTCATCACAAAATAAATGATCGTGTTGAACGCCAGAAACGTAAAAACGTAGTTTTTATCCTGCTTGGCCGGATAGTAGATGAAGCGCACAATGGTCAGCGCGACCAGCAGATTGACGGCGAAGCCGGTAAACAGTTCAGTAGTTGTCATAACGAATCTCCATTGACCAGCTTGCGGAGCAATCGCTGGTGTGGCTTGAAATTGTTGTGCTTGATCTCAGGAAAGAGCAGGCTCACGCCGATGCAGTATTTGCTGAAGCCCGTGCTGCGGATGCCGGCCTCGCGCATCAAGCGCATGAACGGCGATGTGCGGCCATGCCGGCCCTGCTTGACCTCGGCCACGACAGCGCCGGGCAGCACCACAGTGTCGCCGTTACCGGAAAAGTGCAGATCGAGATCCAGCGTGACGCGCTCGGGCTGCCGCTTGCCGACCAGCGTGATACGGGAAAAGGTGTTCCAGAGCTGCGGCTGGAGCCCGGCGATCGTCGGCGGTAGATGCTCGCGGAGGAATGCGCCGGCCTGGGGTGTGAGCGCCGTCACCGGCTCGGGCGTGCGCAGGCGCTGCTTGATCGTCCGGTCGCCGTGCGCTTTGAGTTTGATCTCCAGGCAGGACAGGCCGGTATCGAGATAGCTGCGGCTGCGCACCTTGTAGCGGTTGCTTCCGCCCGCGTGATGCTGGTGGTACAGCGTAAAATCGGCGGTATCGAAATACAACGTCTGGTAGCGATGAATCCGGTTGCCGTCGATCTCCAGAACCCGGTAGTGCTCCGCCAGCGCCGCCAGAGTGCGCTGGATCAGGCCGGCGTGAAACACATACTTGGTATCGATCCGATCCTGTAACGCGACACCGTCCATTTGGTCGAGATCGATCGGCTCGCAGCTGCTCAGAAAGCGCGCAAGCTCAGCGTTGGCTCGATCTGGCCTGAACGCGCCGGCCCGCCGCTGAGCTGTATGTGGCACCAGAGTCGGCATGGTGAGCACGCGTGTCGGGTGTTGCGTCATAATCATTATCTGCTCCGTAGCACTCAGATACATGTGTAAGCGAGGTGCGTTCCTGCTTTGCAGAAACAAGCATACCGGGCAGATGTTTACAACTTATGTAGAAGTCGTGGAGAAGTTATGTGGATTGCTTGAAGGAGCGTTGGGGCGAAGCTGGCGATCCAGCGCATGAAGATCCGCCGGATCGCCCGGCAATGCAAACGTCCCAGGCGCTAACCCGTGTATGTTTACGGGCTGCCTGGGACGTTCAGGACTACTGATAGTAATCGGCGCTTAGCGGTCGTCTACCCCGCCGCGCCGCCACCGACGGCCGCTGCTCAGCAAGCCGCAGATGGCCGCCAGACACAGCAGGCTCAGCGCCGCGCTCAGCCAGCCCAGCGGTAACAGGGCCGTCAGCACCAGGAACCACATACAGACCTGGGCTGCCTTCCAGGGATGAATCCCGGGTACACGCTGCCAGTGAAACGCCTGCCGGTTCAATTCCACCTCACGGCAGGTTTGGGCGATAAACCGCTCTGCCGCCGCCGGCGATGCGACTCGCGCAATCAGATGTTCTACCTGGTGGCGAGTAACAAGCACTTCATAATGTGAGCACCAGTCGTCGAGATTCAGGCGCTGGCGCAGATGAGTTGTTGTTTTCTTCCTAGCCATCGTGGTTCCGTTATTCAAAGGTCCCGCGCCAGGACCCGTGTTATCTCTCGCCGGTCAGTCTACCACGCGATTCTGGAACGAGACTGATATGCGCATGAGGCGCTAAGCAAGTACTTCGCCATGAGCTGACCGGGCATTACATGATCGGGACATCCTCGGGACGGCATGTCCTGCCTGTCTGGGACGAACCGTTGTTATTATGAGAACAGCTCTGCTTCGCCGGTACTGATCTCAATGCTGCTGGCTGCGCTTTATCGCCAACTCTGGAGCACAATCAGAAACTCTGCGGTGATCTGGAGCAACATCGTTGTTAGCGGCGCCGGTGAAGATGAGCAGTACGCTGCGTGAATCATAGATAGATTTGTTGGCGCTCGCCAGGGCGAGATTGGCCGATTAACAGGTATTCCTCTGTTCGTCATAGACTGGGACTCACGGCGCTGTATGTACGCCGCTGTTGATCGTGTGGGGCGCGCTTCTCCTCTCGTTACCGCCAAACAATCCCCGGCGCAACCTCGCGTAATCACATCCAACGCGATCGAATACTCCATAAGTCTTAGATGATTTGATATAAAGGGAGGATGCTTTTTCGTCGATAATTGTATTCTTATGCCTCTGATTTTGTATATCAAAGCTTCAATTAAGATAAGTAAAAGGTTTGTTTATATCAATTAACTAAACGATCCTGGTGCTGAGCGACTATATATCTGTATTGGAGATCGGAGATTCTAAAGCCAGGTAGATCAATCTTATTCTCAGGTGTGATATTTCTTGCTTTGTCTCATTCATTATGAAAGATACTGGCTATTAGCCACAGCTCGATCTGGCGGAGGCTCGTCTTCGACACGGCTGGAGCAGTAAGCAGCAACACTCGCCGCCAGGTTCCTTCCATCGCCGTAGGTTGAGTTGAGACGTAAGTCCAATTTTTTGAGCAAGCGTATGGATTACATACAATAGTGCAGCATTTGAGTGTCATGGAGCTGACAAATATGTTGCATGTACTCGCGTAGCCAAAGCTTAATTCGTTTATTCCCTACCCACGCAATCGATTCTTCTCGTTTATCTGACATCTCATTAGCTTATTCAAGTCCGTCACACGGCGGATCTGTATTCATATACCCAATTCGAGGTGAACACCATGCAGTCAGCCACGACGTTGGTTGATCTTCTACGCCAGCAAGCCTGGCAACGACCGGATCAGCGGGCTTATACGTTTCTCAAAGATGGCGAGACGGACGCGATTCATCTCACCTATGCCCAGCTCGATCGGCAGGCACGAGCGATCGCAGTGCAGTTGCAGGCCATGGTGCAGCCCGGCGATCGAGTGCTGCTGCTGTATCCGCCAGGGCTTGAATATATCTCCGCGTTCTTCGGCTGTTTATACGCGGGCGCGATCGCGGTTCCCGCCTATCCGCCGAACTCGTCGCGGCTTGAGCGCGTGCTGCCTCGGCTTCAGGCGATGATCGCCAGTGCGCAGCCGGCCGCAGCCCTGACGACCACGCCGATCCTGACGATGATGGCGCCGGGCGTGGCGCAGGAGGCGGCGTTTCAACAGCTCCAGTGGCTGGCAACCGATAGCCTGGATCAGCAGCAGGCGCAGGTTTGGGCCGCGCCGCAGGTCGATGCGGCCTCGATCGCCTTCTTGCAGTACACCTCGGGCTCGACCGCGCTGCCCAAAGGCGTGATGGTCAGCCACGGCAACCTGCTGCACAACCAGCGCCTGATCCAGTCGGCGTTCGACCACAGCGAGCAGACGACGGTGGTCGGCTGGCTGCCGCTCTACCACGACATGGGATTGATCGGCAACGTGCTACAGCCGCTGTATCTGGGCACGAGCTGCGTGCTGATGTCGCCGGTCGCGTTTTTGCAAAGCCCGATCCGCTGGCTGCAAGCGATCTCGCGCTACGGGGCGACGACCAGCGGCGGACCCAACTTCGCCTATGAGCTGTGCGTGCAAAAAACCACGGTCGAGCAGCGCCAAACGCTGGATCTGAGCAGCTGGCGCGTGGCCTTCAACGGCGCCGAGCCGGTGCGTCACGACACGCTGGCGGCGTTTACAACGGCGTTCGAGCCGTATGGCTTCCGGGCCGAGGCATTCTATCCCTGCTACGGTCTGGCCGAAAGCACGCTGTTTGTGTCGGGCGGCGCGGCTTCGGCTCGGCCGACGATCCAGACCGTTCAAAAGTCGGCGCTGGCCGGCGATCGTGCGATTCCGGCAGCCGACGAGACCGACTCGCTGTCACTCGTCAGCGCCGGCGCGCCGCGCTTCGATCAAAGCCTGGCGATCGTCGATCCGCAGACCGGCA